>JAFAKO010000175.1 GCA_019235245.1 Gammaproteobacteria bacterium | reverse complement strand
GAGGCGCCGCAGGCGCAGCCGCTGGTCGAAGCGCAGGTGCGCGTGGCGTGCGTCGATGCGCGCACGCTGCGGCCGCGCCGCCTGCCACGATTCCTGCGCGACGCCCTGGGGGCGGAGGCAATCCTTCATGGCTGAGCCGCTTTCGATCCTCAAACTGATCGTGCAGGCGAGCATCCCGGTGCAGATCGTCATCGCACTGCTGCTGCTGGCATCGCTCACCTCCTGGGCGATCATCTTTCGCAAGCGGCGCAGCATCGGGCGCGCGCGGCGCGAAGCCGACCGCTTCGAGGGGCGCTTCTGGTCGGGGGACGACCTGGCAACGCTCTATCGCGCCATCGAGTCGGCCGGCGGCGCCACCGGCATGGCGGGCATATTCGAGTTCGGTTTCCGCGAGTTCGCCCGTCTGCGCCAGAGTGCGGCCGGCAGCGAGCAGCTGCTCGAGGGCTCGCGGCGCGCCATGCGCGTCGCGCAGCTGAAGGAAATCGACCGCCTCGAGCACAACCTGGCAACGCTCGCGACGGTCGGCAGCACCAGCCCCTATGTGGGGTTGTTCGGTACCGTATGGGGCATCATGAGCGCTTTCTCCTCGCTCGGTAACGTGCAGCAGGCGACGCTCGCCATGGTGGCACCTGGCATCTCCGAGGCCCTGGTGGCGACCGCCATCGGCTTGTTCGCCGCCATTCCCGCAGTGGTTGCCTACAACCGCTTTGCCGACCAGGTGACACGCCTCGAGATCCGCTTCGATGCCTTCATCGAGGAGTTCTCCACCATTCTGCAGCGTCACGCGGCGCGTGCCGTCGGCGCCGCCGCAACGGAGCGCTGACATGCAGGGCACACGTAGCCGCCGCCTGATGGGCGAGATCAACGTCGTCCCATACATCGACGTCATGCTGGTGCTGTTGATCATCTTCATGATCACCGCCCCGCTGCTGACGCAGGGCGTCAAGGTCGACCTCCCCAAGGGCGCTGCGGAACCTATCGAGGCGCAGCGCGTCCCACCATTGGTGTTGTCGGTCGACCGTGCCGGCAGGCTGTACCTGAACGTCGGTCCGGACCCGCAGCACCCGCTCGATGAGGCAGGTGTCGCAGCACGCGCCAGCGCGACATTGCAGCGCAATCCGCAGACCCAGGTGCTGGTCAAGGCCGACAGCGCGGTCGCCTATGGGCGTGTCGTGCAGGCGATGGTGATACTCCAGCAGGCGGGTGCGCGCACGGTGGGCTTCATCACCGAGCCGTTGCCGCCGAGCGAGCACCGCGGGAGCTGATGCGCGTTCTCGCATGCCACGGGTGAGCGATCGCTGGGTTTCGATTGCGCTGTCGGTGCTGCTGCATGCGGCGCTGCTCGGTGCGCTGGTGTACGGTTGGCTGTTGTTCCGGCGACCACCGCGCCCGACCCCCACACTGGCGATCGAGGCACGGGTGGTCGATGCGCGCAGCGTGACGGGCGCCGCGCAGCCGGCGCCGCCGAGTCCGCCGCCGCCCGAGTCGGAAGGCCCGCCGCAGCCGACACCGGAGGAGCTGGCGCAGCGCGAGCAGCAGCGGCAGCAGGAGGAGGCCGCCGCCCAGCAGCAGCTAGCCGAGCAGCAGGCGGCCGAGGCGGCTGCGGCCGAAGCGGCGCGCCGCGAGGCCGAGCAGCGCGCCGCGGCGGAGCGCAAGGAGCGCGAGGCCGCCGAGGCGCAGAAGCGTGCCGCCGAGGAGCAGCAGCGGGCCACCGAGGCGAAGGAGCAGAGTGAGCGCGAGCAGGAATTGCAGCGCGATCTCGCCGCGGAAGAGCAGGGGCGCCGGGCGCGCGCCGGACCGGCACTCGCCGCCTGGCAGTCGCAGATCGCGGCCAGGATCAACCGTGCGTGGCTGCGACCGCCGACGGCGCGCGCCGGCATAGAATGCATGCTGAACGTAACGCAGGTACCCGGAGGGGAAGTGACTGAAGTGAGCATCGGTGAATGCAACGGGGATCAGGCAGTGCGTGAGTCGATCGAGGCAGCGGTGTATCGGGCTTCGCCCCTGCCGCCACCGCCCGATCCTGACCTGTTCGACCGCCACCTGCGCATCGACTTCAAACCGGATTGAGGCCATGAAGCCAACGAACACCAACAGGCTTGCGGGCCCGGTGGGTCTGCTCGCCTGCACGCTCGCGCTCAGCGCAGCTCTGCTCGGCGCGCCGCCCGCTGCCCGGGCGGAGCTGCAGATCGAGGTCACCTCCGGGGTGCGCGATCCGATACCGATCGCCGTCGTGCCCTTCGCGCATGCCGAAGGGGCGGCGGGCGACACGGACGTTGCCGACATCGTGCAGCACGACCTGGTCGGCAGCGGACGGTTTCGCGCGCTGCCGCGCGAGCGCATGCCGGCGACGCCAGCGCGCGCGGACGAGGTGGCGAGCCCGTCCTGGAAGGCGGTGGGCAGCGATTACGTCGTGGTGGGGCGCACGGCCTCACTCGATAACGGCAATGTCGCGGTGGACTTCGACCTCGTCAATACACTCACGGGGGCGAAGCTGGCGACGCAGCGCTTCGCGGGCGCCGCCGGGGCGGTGCGCAACGCCGCGCACCGCGTGAGCGATGTCATCTATCAGAAGATCCTGGGCGTGCGCGGCGCTTTCGCCACCCGCATCGCGTACGTGGAGGTGGAGGGCGAGCCGGGGGCACAGCGCTACCAGCTGATCGTCGCCGATGCCGACGGCGCCAACCCCCACAGCGTCCTGGAATCGCGGTATCCGCTGATGTCTCCGGCCTGGTCGCCCGATGGACAGTGGCTCGCGTACGTCTCCTTTGAGACGAAGCATGCGGCGGTGTACGTGCAGCTCGTACGCACCGGCGAGCGTCGCCAGGTGTCGGCGCGCGCGGGGGTGAATGGGGCGCCGGTATGGTCGCCCGACGGGCGGCGCCTCGCGTTGACCCTCGGCGGCAGCGCGGGAAACCCCGACATCTACGTTCTCGACCTCGGCACGCAGGACCTGGTGCGCATCACCGACGATCCCGCCATCGACACCGAGCCCGAATGGGCGCCCGATGGCAAGTCGCTGTTCTTCACTTCCGACCGCGCCGGCTCACCGCAGATCTATCAGATCGGGGCGACCGCCGGCGCACGTCCCAAGCGGATCACCTTCGACGGTAACTACAACGCACGGCCGCGCGTGTCTCCCGATGGAGCGCAGCTCGCCATGGTGACGCTCGACAACGGCAACTATCGCATCGCGATCGAGGATCTCGGCACCGGCACGGTGCGGGTGCTGTCCCGCGGGCATCTCGATGAATCGCCGAGTTTTGCGCCCAACGGGGCTACACTCATTTATTCGGAGCGCGAAGGCAGCCGCGGCTCGCTGGCGACGGTATCCACCGACGGCCTGACGGGCTTGCGGCTGAAGGCTTCCCAGGGAGAGGTTCGGGAGCCGGCGTGGGGGCCGTTCAGCCCTTGAAGCGGCGTAGCATGCAGCTCGCCCGTTGCGGAGGAAGTGGAATGTCGGAGAAGACCCTGCATCGACTCATGGCCGTGCTGCTGCTGGTGGCGGCGTGTGCGCTCGCCGGCTGCGCGAGCAAGCCATCGAAGCCGGCTGGCGGAGCCGAGGCGCCTGCGGCCAACACCGGCGCGGAGGGCGCGGGCGCTGCCAGTCAGAACGCCAGCGGTGCGGGCAGCGATGAGGAGGTAGCCGGACCGCAGGCGGGACTGCTCGCCAAGCGCACCATCTACTTCGACTTCGACAGCAGCGAGATCAAGGGCGAGGGCACCGATATCGTGGCCGCCCACGCCAAGTACCTGGCGGGGAACTCCACGACCCACGTGCGGCTCGAGGGGCACACCGACGAGCGCGGCTCGCGGGAGTACAACATCGGTCTCGGCGAGCGGCGCGCGCAGGCCGTGCGCCGGGCGTTGCTGCTGCAGGGTGCCGCTGATGCGCAGATCTCCACCGTGAGCTATGGTGAGGAGCGTCCGGCGGTGGCGGGACACGACGAGGCGGCCTGGGCAAAGAACCGCCGCGTGGAGATTATCTACCTCGCCGGCCCGGCGCCGAAGCAATAGGTCACAGGATGGCCATGCGCACAATATTCATCGCGGCGCTCGTGGCGCTGCTGGCCGGGTGCGCG
>JAFAKO010000090.1 GCA_019235245.1 Gammaproteobacteria bacterium | reverse complement strand
CGGCAAGAAGGCCTACAAGAGCGTCAAGGACGTGCCGGGCGGCATCGATGTCGCGGTGTTCGCGATTCCGGCGAAGTTCGTGGCGCAGGCGCTCATCGAATGCGGCGAGAAGAAGATCCCGGGCGCGGTGCTGATCCCCTCGGGCTTTGCCGAGACCGGCAACATCGCGGGCCAGGAGGAAGTCGTGTCGGTGGCGCGCAAGTACGGCGTGCGCCTCATGGGGCCGAACATCTACGGCTTCTACTACACGCCGAAGCACCTGTGCGCGACCTTCTGTACCGCCTACGACGTGCAGGGCACGACCGCGCTCTCCTCGCAGTCCGGCGGCATCGGCATGGCGATCGTCGGCTTCTCACGCTCCACCAAGATGGGCGTGTCGGCCATCGTCGGCCTCGGCAACAAGGCCGACATCGACGAGGACGACCTGCTCACCTTCTTCGAGCAGGACGACAACACGCAGATCATCTGCCAGCACCTCGAGGACCTGAAGGACGGGCGCGCCTTCGCCGAGGTCGCCAAACGCGTCTCGAAGAAGAAGCCGGTGGTAGTGCTCAAGGCCGGGCGCACCAGCATGGGCGCGCGCGCCGCGAGCTCCCACACCGGCGCCTTGGCCGGCAACGACAAGATCTACGAGGATGTCTTCCGCCAGTCGGGCGTCATCCGGGCGCGCAGTCTGCGCGACATGCTGGAGTTCGCGCGCGGCATCCCGCTGCTGCCTACCCCTAAGGGCAACAACGTGGTGATCATCACCGGCGCCGGCGGCTCGGGCGTATTGCTGTCGGATGCGTGTGTGGACAATCAGCTGAGCTTGATGAGCATGCCGCCCGATCTCGATGCAGCGTTTCGCAAATTCATTCCGCCCTTCGGCGCCGCCGGGAATCCCATCGACATCACCGGCGGCGAGCCCCCGACCACCTACCAGAACACGGTGCGTCTCGGCCTCGAGGACCCGCGCATTCACGCGCTCATCCTCGGCTACTGGCACACCATCATTACCCCGCCGATGGTCTTCGCCCGGCTCATGGTCGAGGTGGTGGAGCAGATGAAGACCAAGGGCATCGTCAAGCCCGTGGTCGCATCGCTTGCCGGTGACGTCGAGGTCGAAGAGGCCAGCGAGTATCTCTATCAGCACGGCATTCCCGCTTATGCGTACTCCACCGAGATACCAGTCGCGGTGCTCGGGGCGAAGTACCGCTGGGCGCGCGGCGCCGGGCTCATACCAGCGGCTTGAAAGCATTTGTCTGCGGGCCCAGCATTGTTGCGCCTACACCACATCACTTAATGTTAAATTGATATATGTCCCGGACATAACGTATTTCGCTAGGAGTATCACAGAAAGGAACTCGCGGAAGGTTGTCTCATAAGCGGTACGGTTTCTTGAGGTCAGACGTTCGGTCACTCACGCCTCGGAAAGGGGGAGCTTCTTATGTACGGCACCACGGTGCTCAGATCTCTGGTCGCAGCGGCTGCGACTCTGATGGTGTGGCTCAGTTACTCAGGTCCCACGCTCGCGCAAACGGCGGCAACTCAGGACGCAGACGCGCGGATGCGCATTCTCCAGCAGCGCATCGATGATCTCGACAAGCAGCTCAAGCAGATGAAGGACGAGCAGGCCAAGACCACCAAGACGGTCACCACCGTCGACAAGGCCTGGAACACCTTCATCAAGGGTTTCTTCGGCACGCTCGACGTGTCGATCGATGCGTCCACGAAGGGGATGAGTGACCTCGTGGCTTACCACTGGGGTTCGGCGCCCAACGGCGGTCCACCCTACCCCAACAACGGACCGAAGAACGGCGGCGCTAACCCATACGGAAACGTGGGCTGGATGCCGATGATGTCGAGCAACGGCTCGAACATCGGCTACCGCGGCAGTCACCAGATCGGCACCTCCAGCGTCGACTTCATCTATCAGGTGTCAGCCGGTATCGACATGGCGGCCGCGCCGGGTCTGCAGAACACCTGGACCAAGTCCTCGAATACCGTTCAGGGCTCGATCGGCCTCGGCGACACCTACATCGGCGTGCGCAGCAAGAGCTGGGGACAGCTGCGGTTCGGCGAGATGTACACGCCTTACAAAACCTCCACCGACCGGCTGAATCCGTTCGCCGGGATGCTGGGTAACTACAGCACCATCATGGGCAACACGGGCGGCGATAACCGCATCGAATTCGGCACGCGTCAGGATCACGTCATCACCTACATGTCGCCGAGCTTCAGCGGGTTCAGCTTCGACGCCTCCTACGGCTTCGCGCAGAACGTGGATCCGTACAACACCACGCTGCCGCTCGGCTCAGCGGACTGCGCGGGAGCCAACAGCCCCGGCAGCGGCAACCTGTTTCTGAACTGCGATGACGGCGCCTGGAGCTACACCTACGGCGGCGACCTCAAGTTCGAGACCGGGGGGTTGTACCTCGTCGCGGCCTATGAGCTTCACGGCAAGGTGAACCGCAGCAGCGACGGTATTGGCTCGAACAACCCGTACTACGGGGCACTGCCTGGGTCGGGGCCCGCCGCCACGGCGCCGTTCCTCGCCTGCTCGGCCCCCAACAACTCCGTGCTGCTCGACTGCAACACATACAACGCGTTTGCGGCCGAATTCCCGACCCAGGCCTGCTGCGGGGTCACCAGCCCGCCCTTCAACCCGTACTATGATTCGGTGAACGAGTGGGCAGCGAAGGTCGGCGGTCAATACCACTTCCAGTTCGGGCTGACCGTGTCGTATCTGTGGGAAAAGACGCAGCGCGATCTCCCCGCTTCGATGGTGTTCCAGGACGAGCGGACCCGGCCCAATGCGCAGTGGGCGGCGCTCGATTATGAGTTCGCTGGCGGCGCGGACCGGATCGCGGTCGGTTACGCACATGCCGGTGCGACTCCAGGCGACCCCGGTGGTCAGCACAACTACAACCCGAACCTCGTCGGCCAGAACACGGCGAACATGTATACCGTCGGCTACTGGCACAAGTTCGACAAGCAGCTGACCTGGTACTTCGACTGGGCCGAGACGATCAATGACGGCAATGCGCACTACGACATCGGTGCCGGCAGCCACGGCATCAAGACCGACTGCCACGATGCGACGCATACGCCGTTCATCGACTACAGCAGCGCCGGTCCTACCACCTGGGGCGGCTGCCATGCGCAGGGCTTCTCGACCGGGTTGAACTTCAAGTTCTGACCGACCACGCCTTCTGACCGCAGGCGGGTGTGAACTGCATGGCCGGGCCGCTCCAGCGGCCCGGCCAGTTGCAGCGCTCGCGGCTGTGGTATACATCGCATCGACGAAAACGAGGAGGTACCCAAGGTGTCGCGATCGATGAAGCGCATGCGGTACGCAGCTGCAGCCGTGGCGGTGGTGTGCGGTGTGGCGGCGTGTGCGGCGGCCCCTCCCAAGACCGATGCCCAGATGCAGGCGGACAAGGTCATGGCCGAGTGCGTGGAAGCCGCACTGAATGCGGACCGGGCGCTGTTCTCCAAGCACATCACTGCTCACGCCGACAACGGTGTGGTGCGGCTGACCGGCTATGTGTGGGAGTCCTCGGACTTCGAAGAGGCCACCTACATCGCCTCGAACGTTCCGGGCGTCACCAGGGTGGTGAACGATCTGGAATTGAACCGCAACGGGAACGACAACGCGCCGACTTCGCGCTAGCTGACGTTTCACAAGCATGGAGCCGCCGGGGCTCCGCGCCGGCGGCGGTGCCGCCACACCTCGGGTGTGACAAAATCCTGCAATGCCGCAGAGCGGTGCTATTTGACGCACGGATCTATCACCCCGTGGGCAGCGACGCTCATCGCCGTCAGCGCGCTCACCGGCGCCTGCGCGTCGAGTCCTGATCCTCCGGCACCGCCTGCACCCTCTTCCGCCGAATCGCTACGGTCCGATCTCGGTGCCACCAACGAGGTTCTGGCGCACACGCTCTACGCGGAGCTCAACGCAGACCCGATGTACTACTTCCGTCACGTCGATGTGCACGTCGACAAGGGCGTCGCCCGCCTGAGCGGCTACGTCTGGAGCACGGACGCCATCTACCAGGCGCGCAAGATCGCCCTGAGGGTGCCGGGGATCACCGCGGTCAGCACCAGCGAGTTGCAGCTCGAGCGCAACGGCCGCGACAGCGGCGTCGCGCGGTAGCCCCGCGGGCCGCCCGCCGATACCATTCGCCGATGGCGAGTCACGAGCCCGTAGCCGCGGAGCAGTCAGATCCGAGCCTGCTGCGTACGCGAGCGCTCGTAGCCGCCATCGCCGTGTCGTTGTTCTGCTCGCCGGCGTTCGCGCAGGGAGCGGCGCCCCCGGGCGGCGAGCCGCCGCATGCCGCGGCGCCCACCGACGAGGCACTCGCCAAGGCGGTGTCGGCAGCACTCGATGCCGACCCCGACCACTTCTTCCGTCACGTCCACGTGCGCGTCGACAAAGGGGTCGCGAAGCTCAGTGGCTACGTCGCTAACTCGAGCGCGATCTATCGCGCCCGCACGATCGCGAGCAAGGTGCCCGGCGTCACGAGCGTCGAGACCGCGCACCTGCAGATCGACACGCAGATGCGCCGCTAAGCGCACGCCGCGCGATCGGCGCGGCTCGCAAGCGGCGCCGCCTGAGCGCCATGTCGGAGACCGGGCCCAACGCCTGACGGCGGCCGCCCGCACGCACCGGGGCGGTTGGGCGCGGGTGAACGCACGAGCGGCGCAACTGTCGTATTCGCAGGAGGTACCTCAGATGGAACTGAATTTTCGCAGGTTTGCCGTGCGGGCCACGGCTGCGCTAGCTGCCGCGCTCGCGAGCGCCATGGTGCTGGGCGCCGGTCCTTCGCCCGATCCTGACTCGGCCGATCTGAGCGCCGCATCGATCCACCCGAGCGATGCTCCGCAGAACGCGGGTGACGCCCGTGTAACCCAGGCGCTGAATCAGCGGCTGAATGCCGATCCCAAGCATTTCTTCCGTCATGTGAACGTCAGCGTGCAGGATGGTGTCGCCCATCTCAGTGGCTTCGTTGCGAGCGCGGACGCGCTCAACCGCGCCAAGACCATCGCGAGCGAGACGCCGGGCGTCTCCCGCGTGGTCGATGAGATGAAGGTGATGCACAACGGCAATAACGGCAGCCAGCCGGATTGATCCTCAGGCGCGTGCGGTGCGCAGCGGCCGCTCGCGCACCACTGCCCAGTTCAGCAGCGCCACGGCAATGGTCGCGATGAGGATCATGGACTTGCCGAAGTCGACGCGCGTGAGCAGCACCGCGCAGATCGCTATCCCGAGCACCG
>JAFAKO010000283.1 GCA_019235245.1 Gammaproteobacteria bacterium | reverse complement strand
GGTTGCTGCCCGTGGGCGACGTCGACGATGCTGAGGCGCCGATGGCCGAGTCCGACGCCCGCCGCCAGATGCAACCCCGCCCCATCGGGTCCGCGGTGCCTGATGGAGTCGCGCATGCGCTCGAGCAGGGCACGATCGGGGACCGTGGGATCGACCGTCAGGATGCCGCAGATACCGCACATCAGAGTTCCATTCCTGGCCGCGCGCTCACGCGCACCGCGGCTCCTCGAGGTCGAGCGGGGTCCAGCGGCCGCCCTGCCGCGCCAGGGCGATCATTCTGCCCGCCTCAACCGTCGCCTCCGCCGTGAGCGGCACGCCGTCCGGTACGCTCGGGGTGAAGCTCGGCATGGCGGCAAGCAGCGCGCCGGGCTCCGCTGTGCCCGCAGCCTCCGTGCACCAGACCAGGTCGGCATTGCAAACGACGCCGGGCGGCAGGCGCGGTGGCTGTCCCGGGCGCCCGCTGCTCACGCGCTGGCGACCCGCCGCATCGCTCCAACTGACAGTGCCATCGCTTGCATCGGCCTCGAACCTTACCAAACTCCCGTCGGCGCCGGCGGGTACGATGATGGTGAGCGCCTCGAGCTCGGCATCGAGCTGCAGCTCGAGGCAGCCGGCCGCGACGCGCTGGCCCAGGCGCGGCGAGACATCTCGCGTCACGATGCGTACCGGAGCAGCTCCGCGCAGGTACAGCGCCGCGACGGCAACGCCGCCGGAGGTACGGAGGGCCACCGACTGCGGAGTGACGAGCGTCGCCAGCAGTCGCGGGGCGAGTTGCCAACGCAGCACGCCGCTGCGCGCTCCCGAGCGTATGCCCCGGTCGTGAACCACCCAGGCACCGCCCCGCTGATGCAGCACGCGCCGGCAGTGGCGCGACGGGCGAGCGCCGGCGAGGTGCCCGGTCGCGAGCCCGAAGAAGCTGCTGAGCCGCGCGCACGCATACACCACACCGCGCGCGCGCTCCGGTATTCCCGGCAGCCACTTGAAGGGCGCACCGGGAAGCACCGCCGAGGTGCCGTCGATCTCGAGCGTGTTGTGCGAGAGCGTGGCGCGGAACTCGTTACGCTCGGGTCCCGTGTAGGTGAGCGTACCGCGGTCTATGAAGATCTCGAGCGGGCCGAGGGCGAGAGTCATGCCGAGCGCGTCGGCATGGCTGTGACCGCAGCTCAGGGCGCCGTGCGGCCCGGCGTCGATCAGCGCGACGGCCGCGCCCTGCTCCCAGCCGTCGCGGAGCACGGCGAGACCGCCATGCGCAAAATACACATCGAGCGTTGCGGGGCAAGCCGAGCCCGCCTGCCTGAGGCGATCGGTGGCCTCGATACCATTGAGCCAGTAGGCGTAAGTCACAGGCGCTGCGCCGCTCGCGAGCGCGGGTTGCTGCAGCGCCACCGCACCCGCCAGCAGCAGTGCGCGCAGGTCCTCGGGGCCGCGATGGTCCAGCGGCAGCAGCAGTCCGCCGTCGTCATCACCGAGGAGTGGCATGCGCCCCGCTCCGGAGCTGACAGCGCGCAGTACTGCGAACAGGCCCGCGAGCCGCTCGCGCACGCGCGCGGAGACGTTCCAGCCGGTGGCGCCGCCGAGCAGCAGGTAGTGCAGATAGATCTCTGCGGTATAACGCTGGTACTGCGTCGCCTGCTCGAAGTAGACGCCGTCGCTATAGACCTGACGTTCGAGCGCGGACTCGAGAATGGCAGCTCCCTTGCTGCGCCAGCGCCGTGCGTGACGCGTGCCATCGAGCACGGTGCCGAGGTAGAAGAGTCCGAGCGCCTCGCCGGTCAGGTGCGTGTTGGGGCTGAAATAGGTCGACAGGTAGCGCTCGATGTGCTGCGCGTGCGCCGCCAGCGCCGCCAACAGGCGCTCGCGCAGCCCCGGTTTCCACGGCGCCTCGTGCAGCAACCACAGCAGCCAGCACCAGGTGATCGCCCGATAGGCAACTTCGAGGCTGCTCACCCAGTTGACGCCCTGGCGGGGCGGATTCGCGCTCAGCCACGACTCGAGGTGCGACTCGATGAGATCGAGCCGGCGCTGCTCGCGCTCGATGAGCCAGCAGAAGGCCGGTGCCAGCAGGTATTGCTGGCGATTGAGCTCCCACAGAAGCTTGTGGTCGCCCACGAGGTGGGTATCCAGGTGATCGATGCGGCTCCAGTGACGTCTCGGTGCCTCGACGCCGCTCAGCGCCTCCCGATGCCAGTGTGGCGGGTTGCCCGCCGGGAGCCGCTCGTGCCCGAGCAGCGCGATGCTGCCTGCTGCCAGCGCTTCGCTTCGCTCCGCCAGGCGCACATAGGTCTGCGCGTCCTCGTGCGCGATGGCGCGCGCGATGCGGGCGGGATCGATGCCGGCAGCGAGCAACAAAGGTGAGGACCGCGGAGCGCGGTACCTCGGGTGCGGCAGGGGAAACGCGCAGCGGCCCCACACGCGCTCCATGCGCGCGTGCAGCGCCTGCACGCCGCGGACACGCAATTCATCGAGCGAGCGTCCGCGCATGCGCCTCACGGCCGACCTCAGGCCCTGCACCGTACTGCGCACGCTCAATCGACCCCGCGCCGCATCATTCT
>JAFAKO010000285.1 GCA_019235245.1 Gammaproteobacteria bacterium | reverse complement strand
TGTGACGCCCGCTGCATTGGGATTGACTTGGATGGCGGGCGAATTAGAGTCGCTTTCCGTTCCCGGAACAATCGAGTTTCCAGAGGGGACAAGCCATGAAACAGGCTCATGCGCACCCGAGCACTGCACCAGGCTGATGGCACATGGTCCGGTTGCCTTCCATCGACTCGCTGTACGTGTTTGCCGTCGCGGCGCGACACCTGAGCTTCACCGCCGCAGCGGCGGAGCTGCACCGAACTCAGAGTGCGGTCAGCCACCGGATCAAGGCGTTGGAGGCCGAGATCGGAGCCCGTTTGTTCGAGCGCAGCGCGCGCGGCCTGGAGCTCACCGCTCCGGGCCGGGCCCTCGCCCGACAGGTCGACCAGGCCATCAGCGACATCAGCCGTACTCTTGCGGAGCTCAGCCGTGCCGCCGAGCCGCGCCACCTGCGAATCACTCTTTTGCCCTCGGTGGCCTCGCGCTGGCTCATGCCGCGCCTGCCGCGCTTCCTCGAGCGACACGCGGATATCGAGGTCCAGGTCATTGCTGATGCGCGTGTCCTCGACCTGCGGACCGAGCGAATCGACCTTGCGATCCGCTTCGGTCACGGGCGCTATCGCGGGCACGTCGCGACCCTGCTGATGGGCGATCGCGTGCTGCCCGTATGCGCGCCACAGTTGGTCGCAAGGCGCTCCGCCATCGCGACCATCGACGCACTGCTCGAGTTGCCGCTGCTGCACGACTCCGGGGCCGAGGGCGATGGCAGTCTTTCTGATTGGCACAGCTGGCTTGATCAGCTCGGCCGACCAGCCGCGCCGCATCGCGCCGGTCAGCGCTTCAGTCACGCGGGACTCGCGATCGAGGCGGCGGTGCTCGGTCTGGGAGTGACCCTGGCACGACTGAGCCTGGTCACCGATTACCTGGCGAGCGGCGCCTTGATCTGTCCGCTCGCGCTGAGCACGGCGACGGCTTTCTCGTACCACCTGGTCGCGCTGCCCGAGGTGGCTGGTCTGCCAGAGGTCATGCTCTTCAGCAACTGGTTGCGGACCGAGGCCAGACACACGGCAGCAGTGGTCGAGCAGATCGGCCACGAGGAGGAGCGCCTCAGAGTGACCCTCAACCTGCCGGCGGCCAGCGTTTGCAGGAACTGACGCGCAGCTCGGCCCCGTCACGCAGCCGTCGAGCGCCCAGGATCGCCGCCGCGACCGTATAGGGTGCCCGTCTCGCCTCTGGCCAGACGCTGCGCGAGCTCCAGCATAGATTGCGCTGGCGCCCTGCCGAGCAGCACGTAGCCCAGATTGCCGCGCCGCCAGCTCACCGTGATCAGTTCGTCGATCTGCCGCACATGTGGTTCCTCGTTCGGGCGCGCGTCGCGTGTGGCGCAAAGCGCAATCGGGTCGCCTTGCTCGGGCAGATAAACCATCTGGACCACTGGCTGTTGGTGAAAACTCAGGCGCTGCACGCGCTTGAAGATGAGGCCGGCGCTGCGCAGATCAGGAACTCGGACGCTCATGCCGTCGGCGACCTGCAGTTCGCTGATGACGCGGTCGGAGAGTCGATGGTCTTCGGTGACATTGGCCAGCGTCTCGCGCGAGTACAGCTGTTGATAATCGGCCACCGCGTGGATCCAGGGGGACATGCCCCCTGCCGTTGACTCGAGCGGCCGGCCGCTCGACAGGATCGTCCATGAGACCGCGCAGCAGACCACGCCGGCTGCGAAAGCCGCTACGAGTCGCGGCCATGACTTGCGGGCCCGGGGTCTTCCGGAATTGGCCTCGATCAGCTCGGCAACGCGCGCCGTCAAGCGCGCAGGCAGCGGGGGAGCCGGCTGAGCCTCATAGGCGGCGCGGTAGGGTAGTGCCGAGGCGCGCATGGCGGCGAGGCGTGCCGCCAGCTCCGGTGAGCGGGCGACGGCGGCCTCGATTTCGGCCATCCGTTCCGACGACAGACTCCCGTCGGCATAGGCCAGCAGGTCGCTCTCATCGATGCTCATCCGCGTTTCCTTTTTGCATGCCGTGACGCGACGTTTAGCAAGAAGCATGAGCATCAACACGCGGCCGCGGTCGCTTATTCCCTCGTCGCCGAATATTTTTTTCGGGCGTCTCGGCACCCGGCCGGGAATATCGAGCCTGCCGGACTGTTCTCTGCCTGTGAGCGGGCGCGGCTTGTTGTTCCCGGCTCACCAAATCTTGTTTTCAACCGCTCCCGGGAGAGTGAAATGACCAGCAAACCCCATGACTTGTTGCACGGACGCTCAGGCGTGGCCGGCCCCTCCACGCCGCGTCGAGCGCGCACGCCAGGCGAGCGAAATCGCGGAGTGTGGCGCTTTCTCCGGCGGACGATGAGAGGCACGAAAGCAGCCGCAAGAATCGATCCGCCGGTCGCCTTCCGCACTTCAGGAGCGCTGGTGCTTTCGTGGCGGCAGGCCCCAGCGGAGTGCCTTACCGCCGAGTGGCGGCACGCGGACCTCGGTGAAGTCCGCGCGCTGCTCGGCCTGCCTGATGTGCCTCGTACGCCGGGCGGCGTCAGCCGGGCTCGCGTGCCAGGAGTTGCAACGCGACTGAGTCATGCCGGCCGCCTGATCAGCTTCAATTTCGCAGTGGCCATAATTCATCTGGCCTTTCTGCGGTGGATCTTTCTGCCAGTCGGTAGCTGAGATTCACATGGAGGTCGATCGCAGGCCGAGTGATCGCCCGCCTGGCGCGCCGCCTCGCCCGCTGCGCGGGCCGGCAGCCTACTGCTGCGGCACGGTCGCTGGTATCGCAGGCTGCTCCGGCGCAGTCGGCTCATCCGCCGCGCTCCTCACCTTCGCGGCGATGTCCTTCTGCAACTCGGCGATGCGCGGCGCCAGCGACCGCATGCGCGCCTGCATCCTCTGCATCATGTCCTGCGTCGTGGC
>JAFAKO010000001.1 GCA_019235245.1 Gammaproteobacteria bacterium | reverse complement strand
GATGGCGCAGATGTCGCCGGGTACCGCCGCGGTGATTTCCGCGGTGTCCTTGCCCAGCATGCGGAACAGATGCGCGATCTTGATCGGCTTGCGCGCATCGCCCACGAACAGCTGGCTGCCGGGCCGGATGGTCCCCTGGTGCACGCGCAGTACCCCGAGCTGGCCCACGTAGGGATCGATGGACACCTTGAACACGTGGGCAATGACGTGGCGCGCGGGATCCGGTGTCACCGCGACGCGCTGCGCATTCTCGCCCGCGCCCTTCAGGAACGGCGGCGGATTCCCCTCGGTGGGGTTCGGCATGAGCCGCTCGAACACCTGCAGCAGCTCCGGTATGCCGGCGCCGCTTTCGGCGGAGACGAAGCACACCGGCACCAGGTGACCCTCGCGCAGCGCCTGCTCGAACGGATCGTGCAGCTGCTCGGGGGAGATCTCCTCGCCCTGCTCGAGGTACAGGGCCATGAGCTTCTCATCGAGCTCCACGACCTGATCGATGATCTGCGTGTGCGCCGCCTCGACCGAGGAGAAGTCGGCGGCACGGCCGTGCGGCTGGAAGAAACAATCGACCACGCCATCGCCGCCGCCCGCGGGCAGATTGAGCGGCAGGCACTCGGGTCCGAACGACTCGCGCAGCTGCTGCAGGACGTCCGCGCAATGCGCGTCGCGGCTGTCGATCTTGTTGATGATGATGACACGGCACAGCTCGCGCTCGCGTGCGAACTCCATGAGCCGCTCGGTGAAGGTGTCGACGCCGCTCACCGCGCTCACGACCACCACGACCGCCTCGACCGCCTCGAGCACCGCGAGCGTCTTGCCGAGGAAATCCGGATAGCCCGGAGTGTCGATGATGTTGATGTGGGTGCCGTTGACGTCGAAGCTGCAAATGGTGCTGTCGAGCGAGTGCTGCAGGCGCTTCTCCTGCGGATCGAAGTCCGACACCGTGGTGCCGCGCGCCAGGCTGCCGCGGCTGCGGGTTGCACCCGCCTGCAGCAGCAGCGTCTCGACGAGGGAGGTCTTGCCCGCGCCGGCCGGTCCGACCAGCGCGATGTTACGGATGCCCGAAGTCGTGTACCCCATAATGGTTGTTTCCCCCGGCAGAAGGCCGGCGGCGCGCGGGCATCACCGGCCCTGAAAGCCTACTCCGCCTGACCTGCCGGAGGCTACCCGAGGGGGTACCATGACCGCAGGGGACCATGGGTCCGGCGCCCGGAGACCGCAGGAGCGCGCAATGACTGATCCGTCGAAGAATGATCCTGCCACCGAGGAAGCACGAAAGCGCCAGAAGATTCAGCGCCAGCTCGATGAGGCACTGGAGGACAGCTTTCCGGCGAGCGACCCGGTGTCCATCGTGACCTCGCACGAGGAGGAAGACTGGGGCGATGGCGAGAGCCCCGCCGATCCTGAGAAGCCGCCGGGCACGCCGCAGGGGGGCCGCTAGCTTTCGCTACGGTGCGGTGAGCTCGAGGGTCGATCCGGCCTGGTTTACGGTGGTCAGCACGATGGGACGGCGCCACACGCGCTGCAGGTAATCCAGCACCTTACGGCTGCGCTCGAGGTCGAGCCCACGGCCGTCGACCGCACTCTCATGAACGAGCTCGAGCGTGCCGTCGTTGCGCACGCGCGCCGCCGACACGATCGGTGCACCGAAGTTGTATTTCGGCGCGAGCACCGCTTCGTGCAGCGCCGTGAGCTCGGGCTCGAGCACCTTGATCTGCCCGTCGCTGCGCGCGCTGTAACGGAACAGGCCGAGCTCTTCGGCGAGCTCGCGCGTGAGGTGATTGCGGACGAAGCCGAAGTCATCGTCCTGCTCCATGATGCGCCGCGCGGCGGGCAGTCCGTCGCGCTCGACGATCTTCTCCCACATCGAGAACCCGAGGTGATACGGGTTGATGCTCAGGGCGACCTGCTGCTCGGCGGCGACCGGCCGCACCACGTCCGAGTGGCACTTGATGGCATCGAGATAGGCCTGCTGCGGCACGAAGTCCGCCTCGCGCAGCAGACGCGCGTGCCAGTACGAGGCCCAGCCCTCGTTCATGATCTGCGTAGCGAATACCGGGTAGAAGTAGAACGACTCCTCGCGCACCGCGAGGAATATGTCGCGCTCCCAGCTTTCCATCTCCGGCGCGTAATTGGCGACGAACCACAGCAGATCGCGCTCGGGGTGCGGCGGGACCGGGGCGCGCTTCTTCGCCTCCGGACCGGTGGCGGCCGCGGCGGGCTCGAGCGCCGCGAAGCGCTTGCGGAACTCGTCATCGATCAGCGTCCGGGCGTCGCCGAGGTATTCGGGATAGCGCTCGCGGCGCAGCGGCTGGTCGACGTCGACATGCTGCTCGAGGGCGAGCGCCGCATCGAGCGCCGCTTCGACCCGCTGCGCGCCGTGAGTTTCGATCGCCTGCGAGATCTGCCGGGCGTGGTTGGCGGCGTGCTCGACGATGCGCTCGCTCACCTGCTCCTGGCAGCGGCGGAACAACAGGTTGTTGCGTGAGAAATCCGCATGCCCGAGCACGTGCGCGGTCACCAGGATGTTTTCGGCGAGGCCATTGCTCTCGGCGAGGTAGGCGTGCCCGGGATTGCCGGGAAACACCACCTCGAACAGCCGCGAGTGCCCCATGTGACGCTGGATGAGCTGGTAGATGTAGCGCACGCCAAAGGACCAGTGCGGCATGCGCACCGGCAGCCCGTACACGGCGATCTCCATCATGAAGCTGTCGGGGACGGCCTCGAAGTCGACCGGATGGAACTTCAGTCCCGAAGCAGCCGCCTGCTCCTCGATGCGCCGTACGTAGTTGCGCCAGTCATCGCTCATGGGCTGGTGGGCGTCTGCGGAGCATCGGCACGCGCTCCCTCGGGCGCATTACCCTCGGCGGTGAAGAAGTGCCGCACCGCGCCCCAGACATCGTCGAAGTCGTTCAGGGCGTAGCTGCCCGCCGCACATCCGGCCGCACTGAGCTCGGCGAACAGCTTGCCGGTCTCGGTGGCGAGCTGTCGTGAGAGTCCGGAGGATACCTCGACGTAACCGGTGAAGCAGGTATCCGCGGCGATCGCGCCGAGCGCGGTCCGGGCATCCTGCGCATCGCTCACCGAGTTGTCGCCATCGGAGGCGTAGAACAGATAGATGTTGCAGCGGCCAGGGTTGTAGCGTGCGTCCATGATCTCGCGCACCTTCTTCAGCCCGGTGGAGGCCACCGTGCCGCCGGTGCCGCTCACCTGGAAGAAGTCCGGCTCGTTGAACTCCCACGCTTCCGTGGTATGGGCGACGAACACGGTCTCGAGGGAG
>JAFAKO010000234.1 GCA_019235245.1 Gammaproteobacteria bacterium | reverse complement strand
ATTGGCCCGGCGCGTCGCCGAAGCTCCGGTCCGCCAGCATGCCGACGAATTTTCCCTCTTCCAGGCAGTCGCGGATGCGCAGCATGCTCTCGAGCCGGCCGAGAGGAATGATCTCGGTGCTCAGCGGCGATCCGAAGCCCAGGCGCGCCGCCACGCGACTGGTGTTGGCGGTATACATCGCCAGCGCCACGCGCAGCCCGGGCTGGCGCCGCCCGATGGCACTCACCATCTCGAAGCTGCCGAGATGCGCGCCGATGAGGAACCCACCCCGGCCCTGCTCGAGCGCGCTGCGCACCAGGTTTTCGCCCTCGATCGAGATGTCGAGCAGATCGTAGCGCGCACGGGTGAGGTACAACCGGTCGAGCAGCGTCGTGGCGAAGGCCAACACCTGGCGGTAACGCTCGAAGTAGCTCGCGCGGCGGCCGAGCGCGCGGCGCAGATAGTCGGCTCCTGCGCGCCGGGCGCCCGGCGCGAACACGAAGAAGTAGGCGCTGATGGGGTAGAGCAGGATGCGCGCGAGCGGCCGGCCGAGCCGCAGCGCGAGGAACATCATCATGTCGATGAGCAGAGCACTGCCGCGCTCGGATTGCGTGGTCCAGCGCGGCGTGGCGGGGCGTTCTTCGCCCCGCTGTTCCACGCCGTTGGCGCCCGGCACGGCATCGCCCGCCTGCAGGATCGCGCTGCGCGGCTCGCGCATGGCCTCAGCGCGCTCCCGACTCATCGGGCACCAGCACGCCGTGCGCGACCGGCTCCCCCTCGCGCAGCACGCTGAAGCGGATCGAGCCGTTGGGCAGTCGCTCCTGCCCGAGCGAGAGCACCTCGCCCGGGTGCACCGGGCGCACGAATTTTGCGGTGCCGATCCGCCAGCGGCGCGCGCCGGCGGTGCGCTCCACGGCGCACATCATCTCATCGAGCAGCACCACCCCGGGTAGCACCGGCGCGCCGGGGAAATGGCCCGCCAGCGCCGGGTGCGCGCGGTCGATCGTGAAGGTGGTCAGCTCGTGCATGGCATCGGTCAGGCGACGGACTTCGTCTCCCGGACGAGTGAGCGCAGCGTGGCGAGCGGCAGCTTCCCGGTGCCGTTGCGCGGCAGCTGCGCCACGAACACCAGCGGCCGCGGCAGGAACACCGCATCGATGCGCTCGCGCAGCGCTTCGAGCAGCCGCGCCGCATCGAGTGATGGTGCCACCACGCACGCTGCGACGCGATCGATGCCCGTGGGCGAGTCCTCGCGGGCCTCGACGTGGAAGAACGCACCGTCCTCGACGCCGGGGATGGAGTTGAGCTGGTGGTTGAGGTAAGCGAGGGAGCTGCGCTTGCCGGCGATGTTGACGAGGTCCGACACGCGACCCTGCAGCATGAAGCTGTCGGGCCCGGTCATCTCGAGTACGTCCTGCAGCGCGGTCGGCTGCTCGATGTGGCCGCCGCGTGCCCAGGTCGCCCCACGGTTGCGCTCGAGCGAGACCCCCGGCCACAGCCGCCATTGCACGCTGTGTGTGGGCTGCCGCATCGCGATCTGGCCGGTTTCGGTGGAGCCATAGATCTCGAGCAGCCGGCTGTGGAAGCGGCGTTCGGTCTCGGCGGCGAGCTGCTGCGCGAGCGGCGCCGTGGAGCACAGCACCAGGTCGACCGCCGGGAGAGTGACGCCCGAGCCGAGGAGCGCGCGCAGGTGCACCGGGGTCGAGATGAGCGCGCGCGGCCGTGGCAGGCGCTCGAGTGCCGCGGCGATATCGGCCGGATAGAAGGGCCGCTCGGCGCACAGCGCGTGTCCGCTCGCCAGCGGCAGCAGCACGCTCGCCTCGAGTCCGTACATGTGCTGCGGCGGCACGGTGGCGAGCAGCGCCCAGCGCGCGGCGCCGGACAGGCCCAGGCGCCGCGCCTGCTCGCGCACGCAGTCGATGAGCGGACCGAAAGTCTTGCGGTACGGAAGCGGTTTGCCGGTGGAACCTGAAGTGAATACGTAGGCGAGAAGCTGCGCCGCATCGACCTGCGGCACCTCTGCGGACCCTGCCCGGCCCGTGCGCTCCGCGCGCGCCTCCGCGCACGGGTAACGCATGTGCGGGGTGCCGTTGCCGGTCGCTTCCTCATCGGTGAGCCGGATGACGAGCGGAGCGAAGCTGCCGAGCTGGCGCACCATCTCCGGCGCCTGGCTCGAAGGCAGCAGGGTCGCGCGCCCGGAGACGAGCGCCGCGGCGAGTCCCACGGCGAAATGGTAGCGGTCGGCGCAGGCGTTCACGACATGCGTGCAGGGTGGAAACGCGCGCGCCACCCGGCGCACGTCCCGCAGGAATTGCGGCACGCGAATGGCCGTGCCCGCGCGGTACGCGACCACCGCGTCGGGCGAGGCGTGCGCGATCAGCGGCAGCGTGGCCAGATGGCTACTTCGTGCGGTGCGCAGCGATGTAGTCGACGAGCTGGCGCAGCGAGCCGAAGATCCGCCCGTTTTCCTCGCTGTCGGCACGCAGCTGTACTCCGTACTGCTTCGAGACCACCAGTGCGATTTCGAGGATGTCGATGGAGTCGAGCCCGAGACCCTCGCCGTACAGCGGCTGGTCCGGTGTGATCTGCGCGGGCGTCACGTCCAGGTTCAGTGCCCGGACGATGAGGCCGGCCACCTCGGCGGCAAGCGTAGCGGCATCTGCCGGGGCAGAGGGCTGCCGTAACGAAGCGACTTGGTCGGACATGGGACCTTTGGGAGCAGTTGGCTACACCCATTATATAAGCGGAGGCGGGCCGGGCCGGAAGGCGGTAACGGATACTGCGCTTGTCGGCGGGCGACTTACGCACGAAATGCCATTGACTGACAGCGGACCGTCATGGTGACCGGTTCTCATCGGCCGGCGCGCTGCGGGTCCTGCGGGAGCGGGGCGTGACCGATCTGTGTGCCAGTCGGCCATTGCAAGGACATGGACTCAGATAATATATGTCGCCGCAGAAGCAGGAGGCACAGATGTCGGTAAAGTCCACGATAACGGCGCAATTCCAACAGGTTGCCAGGGAGCAGGACCGCACGCTTGCGTCACTGTCGGACGAGCTCAGACTCGTGCAATCGGGCCTCGATTCCCTGAGCTTCGCGATCATCGTGGCCCGACTCGAGGACTCCCTCGGCGTCGACCCCTTCAACTCGACCGAAGCGGTGGACTTTCCGGTGACTTTCGGCGATTTCGTCAGGCTGTACGAACGCTTTGCCAAGTGATTCGCTCTGGGGATCGATAAACCACTCCGGCCTGTCCCGGGCGCGGCTGCACGGCCCGCGTCACCTCATCGAGTTAGCGGACCTGGCGCAGGCCACGAGCCTCGCGGGAGCCCGTGCGCAGCTGCAGGGAAAGTGCGTGCTGCTGCTCACCCGCGACCAGCTGACCGCCGCACTCGCACTGATCGAGCTCGATGGTGTTGCGCGCCGCCTGGTGCTGTGCCCCGCGGATCTGGCGCCGGAGCATCTGCCCGGGGTGATCGCGGATGCCGAGGCCGATGCCTGCATCGTCGACGCCGGCACCGCCATCGGGCCCATCCCGCTTCCTCTTCAGGTGCGCGCGACGCCCGAGCTCGTCCGCTCGGAGCTGCCGCGGGAGCGATCGTACGAGACCGAGTGGGTGCTGCTGACTTCCGGAACCACGGGAGCGCCGAAACTGGTGCTGCATACGCTCGCGAGCCTCACGAGCCCTCTCGATCCGGGCGTGGGCCCGGCTGAGGCGCCGCTCGTGTGGAGCACTTTCTACGATGTTCGCCGTTACGGCGGGCTGCAGATCCTGCTGCGCGGACTGCATGCCGGATCGCTCGTCCTGTCCGACCCCGATGAGGCGGTGACCGGGTTCTTTGCGCGGGCTGCCGCGGCCGGCATCACGCACATCTCCGGCACACCCTCGCACTGGCGACGCGCGCTCATGAGCGGAGCGGCGTCGACCATCGCGCCCCGCTACGTGCGTCTCTCGGGTGAGATCGCCGATCAGGGTATTCTCGACAGCCTGCGGGCGGCCTATCCGCAGGCGGTCGTGGCGCATGCCTTCGCCTCGACGGAAGCCGGCGTCGCCTTCGAGGTGCGCGATGGCCGGGCGGGCTTCCCCGCCGCGCTCATCGGGAATCCCGGGCCGGTGGAGCTGCGGATCAAGGAAGAAACTCTCCAGATCCGCTCCGCGGGGACCGCACGCTGCTACCTCGGCGCGCGGGCAGAGTCGTTGCAAGACGCGGATGGCTTCGTCGACACCGGGGACCGTATCGAGCTGCGCGCGGGGCGCTACCATTTCATGGGCCGGCGCGGAGGGGTCATCAATGTCGGTGGCCTCAAGGTGCACCCGGAGGAAGTCGAGGCCGTGATAAATGCCCATCCATGGGTCCGCATGTCGCTGGTGCGCGCGCGACGCAATCCGATCACCGGCGCGGTCGTGACTGCGGACGTGGTGGTCAACGCAGCGAGCGTCGCGGGCGGCAGCCCGCCGGCCGAGGCGGTGCTTGCCCGGGAGCTCACCGATCGCTGTCGCCGCTCGCTGCCGCCGCACAAGGTGCCGGCGATGATCCGTATCGTGCCGACGCTGGAAGTGTCGCCCTCCGGAAAACTGGTGCGGCCCGGTGCGTAACGTCATCGTCACCGGTGCGAGCCGCGGACTCGGGCTGGCGATCGCCACGGCGCTCGTCGCCGGCGGCTACCGGGTGCTGGCGATCGCGCGCACCAGGAGCGCGGAGCTCGAGGCGCTCGAGAGTGCCGCCGCGGGGCCAGGCCGCGGCGCGCTGCAGTTCTATCCGTTCGATCTGCTCGAAACCGCGGCGCTCGCGCAGCTCGTCAGCCGCCTGCGCCAGGTCGGCCCGCCCTACGGGCTCGTCAACAACGCGGGCCTCGGGACCGCCGGGGTGCTCGCGATGATGCGCGATGAGCAGATCGAGACGCTCGTCCGGCTCAACACGCTCTCGCCGATCCTGCTCACCCGGCACGTGGTGCGCGCGATGATGAGCGAGCGCGCCGGCCGCATCGTCAACCTCTCCTCGATCGTGGCCGCGACCGGGTACCAGGCGCTGTCGGTCTACTCGGCCACCAAGGCTTCTCTCATCGGCTTCACGCGCTCGCTCGCCCGCGAAGTCGGGCCGCTCGGAATCACGGTCAACGCCGTGGCACCCGGGTTCGTCGATACCGCGATGACGCAGGCGCTCGAGCCGAAGCAGCGCGAGCAGATCATCCGTCGCAGCGCGCTGCGTCGCCTGCCGGAGGCGACCGATGTGGCGGCGGCGGTCGAATTCCTGCTCTCGGAGCAGGCCCGCAACATAACCGGCACCACCATGACGGTGGACGCGGGCAGCACCGCCTAGAGACGCAGCTGGCCTGCCTGCAGTGCGGCGTGCAGCCTCGCATCGAGCGGCACGTAGGCGCCGCGCGCCGGGTCATCGACATAGAGCGCATCGCGCACCCGCGCTGGATCGTAGCCCTCGAGGGTGAGCTCCTGCTTGCGCAGCTTGAAGGTGCCGGTCACCGAGATGGCGCTCACGATACGCAGGAAGAGCGGTCGGGCGTACCCGGGAAGACGTTCCGCGATGGCACGCCGCAGCTCGGTGAGGTCGAACTTCTCGCCCGGCACGAGTGCCGCCATCCCGGCGCGCCCCTCCGTCCCCGGAACGCTCACTCCGTAGACGGCGGCGTCCGCGACCCCGGGGCAGGTGGCGAGCACGCCGGCGACCTCGGTGGTCGAGACATTCTCGCCCTTCCAGCGGAAGGTATCGCCGATGCGGTCGACGAAGTAGAAGAATCCCTGCTCATCCTGACGCATGAGGTCGCCGGTGCGATACCAGGTATCGCCCGGCGCGAACACGTCCCGCAGGATCTTTTTCGAGGAGTCGCCGGCGTCCGTGTAGCCCTCGAAGCGCGTCGCGCCGTGTGCCTCGAGAATCTGTCCGACCGCCTCGCCGGGCTCGCGCGGCGCGCAGCGCACGCAGTGTCCGCTCGCATCCCGGGCCGGTGCTCCGGATTCCGGATCGAACCGCAGCAGAGCGACCGGCAGTCGATGCGCCAGAAACGGCGGGATGCGGCCGATGGCGCCCGGTCGTCCTTCGCAGTTGTAGAGCGAGAAGTTTCCTTCGGTCGCGGCGTAGTACTCGAGGATCTGCGGAATGCCGAAGCGCTGCTGAAACTCCTGCCAGACATCCGCGCGCAGCCCGTTGCCACAGGCGAGGCGCAGCGTGTGCCGTGCGTCCTCGTCCTGCACGGGGCTTGCGAGCAGATAACGGCAGAGCTCGCCGATGTACTGGAACAGCGTGCAGCGCGCGGCGACCACGTCCGCCCAGAATCCGCTCGCCGAGAAGCGCTCGCGCAGCACGACGGCGCCCCCGCCGACGAGTGTGGCACCGGTTGCGACCACCCCACCGACGCTGTGATACATCGGCAGGCAGTCGTACATGCGGTCCTGCGGCTGCACGTCGATCAGCCCGGCGAACCAGTGGCTCCACTGCATGAGGCGGTAATGGCTGACGTTCGCTGCCTTGGGGAGCCCGGTCGTTCCCGAGGTATAGATGCACAGGGCACGGTCTGCGAGTGTCGGAGCGGCCGGCACCTCACCCGGCTCGAGCGCATCGCCGGGGAGGGCGGCAATCGCCTCATCGAGCCGCGGCAGATGACCGCCATCGTCGCCGCGCACCCAGCACGCGGCGCTTGCCGTGAGCAGCGGCGTGGCGCTGCGCACCGCCTCGCTGAGGGAGGCCCCGGCAATAATATGGCGTGGAGCGACGAGACTCAGTGAGTGGGCGAGCAGCTCGCCGCGCAGGTTGGTGTTCATGAGCGCGACCGTCGCGCCGATGCGGGTGAGCCCGAGCCAGATCGCCATGTAATCGGGACAGTTGTCCATCGCCAGGCACACGGTGTCGCCGCGGCCGAGCCCGCGCGCGAGCCCCCAGCGTGAATAGCGATTGCAGGCAGCGGCGAGCTGCCGGTAGGTCAGTGTCGAGTCGCTGGAAAGGAGCGCCTGGCGCTCGCCACAGCGCTCCGCCAGGGAGTCGATGACCAGCGGCAGCGTGCGTGCGGGATCGCGCTCGATCGGGGCAGTGCGCTCCAGGGCGCGCAGCCACGCCTTGAGAGGCGATCGCTTGTTTTCATCGCCATGCGCTGCCATCGTGCCGCCATTCTATGATAGGCAACACAAAAACGACCCTGGACGGCCCATGAGACCTGAAACCATCGCGCTGCACGCGGGCTACGACTGCGACCCGGCCACCAAGGCGGTGGCGGTGCCGATCTACCAGACCGTCGCCTATTCCTTCGACAGCGCGGCCCACGGCGCCGCGCTCTTCGACCTGGAGGTGGACGGCTTCCGCTACACGCGCATCGGCAATCCGACCAGCGCGGTGCTCGAGCGGCGCCTCGCCGAGCTCGAGGGCGGTGTCGATGCGCTGGTGGTGAGCTCCGGGCAATCGGCCATGTACTACACGGTGCTCAACCTCATCGAGCCGGGGCGTAACCTCGTGTCGGTGCCGCAGCTCTACGGCACCACCCACACGCTGTTCGCTCACATCCTGCCGCGCTATGGCATCAAGGTGAAGTTCGGGAGCAGCGACCGCCCGGAGGAGCTCGAGTCGCTCATCGACGGCAACACCCGCGCACTGTTCTGCGAGACGGTCGGCAACCCCGCGGGCAACATCTGCGATCTCGAGGCGCTCGCCGCGATCGCCCAGCGCGCCCGCATTCCCCTCGTGGTCGACAACACCGTGCCGACGCCGATTCTCATGCGCCCGATCGAGTACGGCGCGGACATCGTCGTGCACTCGCTGACGAAATTCCTCGGCGGTCACGGCACCACCCTCGGCGGCGCGGTCATCGACAGCGGCCGTTTCCGCTGGGAGCAGCTCGGCATGCGCTACCCAATGTTCACCGAGCCCGATCCCTCCTATCACGGCCTCATCTATACCAGGCATTACGGGGAGAAGGCCTTCCTCGGCCGCATGCGCAGCGTTTTCCAGCGCACCATGGGAGCGGTGCTCTCGCCCTTCAACGCGTTCCTGCTGATGCAGGGCGTCGAGACGGTCGCGCTGCGGGTGGAGCGGCACGTCGAGAATGCGCGCCGGGTCGCCGAGTTCCTGCGGGCGGATGCGCGCGTCGACTCGGTGAGCTACGTCGGCTTCCCCGACAACCCCTACTATCCGCTCTGCCAGAAATATCTCGGCGGTCGCGCCTGCTCGCTCCTCACCTTCGCCATCCGTGGCGGTTACGACGCCGGCACGCGCTTCTACGATGCACTGAAGCTCTTCAAGCGTCTCGTGAACCTCGGCGATGCCAAGTCACTCGCCTGTCACCCCGCCTCGACCACCCATCGGCAGATGTCGCCGGAAGAGCAGCGCCAGGCAGGCATCGGCCCGGAGACCATCCGCCTGAGCGTTGGTATCGAGCACATCGATGACATCATCGCGGACCTCGACCAGGCG
Organism: Gammaproteobacteria bacterium; assembly: GCA_019235245.1. Classification (GTDB taxonomy): domain Bacteria; phylum Pseudomonadota; class Gammaproteobacteria; order Steroidobacterales; family Steroidobacteraceae; genus 13-2-20CM-66-19. The sequence continues at coordinate 8,309 of JAFAKO010000234.1, read as the reverse complement.
CTCGCCGCCGCCACGCGGCCGCAGGTGCGGCAGGCCGTTACGACCTGAGGGCGAGCAGCCGCGCGAGCAACGCCTCGACGGTTGCGACGGAGCGGAAGTTCTCCGGCGTGATGTCGCTCTGCGCGATGGTGAGATCGAACTCCGTCTCGACCGCGAGCATCAGGTTCACCATCTTGATGGAGCTCATGCCAAGCTCGCTCAGGCGGGCATCGGCCGGCACGCTTGCTGCCGGATCCGTCTTGCCGAGGATCTGCCCGACCAGGCGCAGCAAGCGATCACGGATTGGCGGGTGGGCCGGGGAGACCGGCGGCGCAGCGCTCATACGCGGGCAATGATAGCGGCTAGCGGTTTTCGGCGGCGCGCGGCGCCGCCGGTGCGCGCTGCGAGCTAAGGCGGCTCGCGCGGATGAACGCGAGCCAGTTGCGGTAGATGGCCACCGCCGGCGTCCGCCAGCTGTTCCGCAGGCCGGCAGCGATGGTGGCGAAGGGAAAGCTCTCGAGCAGCGCCGCATCGCGCCTGCCATCGGCCTCCTGCCTGAACACCTCGAGCAGCCGGGTGGCCTCGATCGACAGGTAGCCGTGGGGAAGAGTCGGATAGTGCGCCTGCTGGCCGGCGAGATAGCGGCCGACGTCGCGGCGATATTCCTTGAGGAGCGTGACGTCCTCGTACTCGGGATGGCCCTGGAAAAAAAGCAGCAGGCTGCGCTCCGCGCGCACGAAGGCATCGGCGCCGGTCTCCTCGGACCAGCTGAGCACCTGGTAGCCCGCGGCGCGCAGCGCCGGCGGCGCGAGCTCGTTCCAGCGCGAGTGCGGCATCGGCAGCGGCGCGCTCACTCCGGCGAGCAACGGGTGCCCCTCGAGAATGCTGTGCGCGTACACCCCGGAGCGCTTCGCCGCGAGCCGCTGCCGCTCGATGCCATCCATGCTGAGGACCGCCGCATGTGCGGCGAGGCACGACCACACGCTCGCCGCGGTGCGTGCGCGGGCGAAGTCGAGCAGCTGCACGAAGCTCTGCCAGTAGGGCTCCTCGCGCAACACCGGCGCGCGCGGCTCGGTGCCGGTGACGATGAGCGCATCGAGCGGTCCATCGAGCAGCTGCGCGAGCGGCCAGTACGCGCGCTCGATGTAGGCCGATGCTTCGGCGGAGCGGGGCAGCCCGGGGAGCGAGGTGAGGCGCAGCCGCACCGCGTGCGCGCCCGAAGCTTCCTGCAGGAGCCCGCCGAACTGAGTCTCGGTCGCCTGCAGTGCGCCATCGGGCATGTTGTTGACGAGCCCGATCACGATCGCGCCGGCAGCCGGGGCCCGCTGGCGCGTGCGGTGGGCGCCCGACGGCGCCGGTCGCGGCTCGAGGTCTAGGGGCATAGAGTCATTTCACTTAAAGGGACGCGACTTTTGTGACGCTCGCCGGCGGGGGCGCACAAGCTCTGATGTATCATGGGTTTTTCTAGATTACCGTCCGCCCACGAGGAAAACTAATCCAAAGGTCCGTAATGGAAGCTAAGCAGCAGGCGGAGGCCCGCGCCGCAGCCGGTGCCCCGACCACGGAAGATCTGCCCACCCGCGCGAAGACCGTAGCCACCGTAGCCGCCACTCATGCCGGCGCAGTCGACAGTGCTGCGCGCTTCCCCGCCGAAGCCTTTCAGGCGGTCAAAGCGCAGCGGCTGCTCGGCATCCAGGTACCCAAGGCGCTCGGGGGCGAGGGCGTGGGCATCGGCGATGTGGCGGATGTCTGCTACCAGCTCGGCCAGGCGTGCGCCTCGAGCGGCATGATCTTCGCGATGCACCAGATCAAGGTCGCCTGCATCATGCGGCACATGGGCGAGAACGCCACGCTGCAGCGCATGCTGCGGCGGCTGTGCACGGAGCAGTTGCTGCTCGCCTCCTCGACCACCGAGGGCCAGGGCGGCGGCAACATCCGCTCGAGCGAAGCGCCGGTCGAGCACCAGGACGGCGGTCGCATTGCGCTCGAGCGGAAGGCGAGCGTCATCTCCTATGGCGCCTATGCGGATGGTGTCGTGACCACCGCACGACGCAGCGCCGACGCCGCCGCCTCCGATCAGGTGCTCATTGCCTTCTTCAAGAGCGATTACACCCTGACGCGCCTGCAGGGCTGGGATGCGCTCGGCATGCGCGGCACCTGCAGCGAGGGCTACACCCTCAAAGCCTCGGCGAGCGCCGAGCAGATCCTGCCCGAGCCCTACGAGACCATTCACACGCGCACCATGGTGCCGTTCGCGCATCTGCTGTGGGGCTCGGTGTGGACCGGGGTCGCCGCGGGTGCCACGGCGCGCGCCCAGGCGTTCGTGCGCAACGCGATGCGCCACAGCGGCCAGCTGCCGCCGGGCGCCCCGCAGTTCACGCGCGCACTCGCGACGCTGCGAACGCTGCGCGGCATGCTCGCCACCTCGCTGCGGCGCTACGAGCAGTGCATGAACGATCCGCAGGCACTCGCCGGGCTCGAGTTCCAGACCCTGATCACGCTCACCAAGGTCGAGGCCTCGGAGCTCGCGGCGCAGACGGTGATGAGCGCCATGCGCGCCTGCGGGCTGTCCGGCTATCGCAACGACAGCGAGTACAGCATCGGGCGCCACCTGCGCGATGTGCTCTCCTCGCCGATCATGATCAACAACGACCGCATTCTCGCGAACCTGGCGACGCCGGTGCTCATGAGCCCGATGGCGTCCTCGCTGCGCGACTGAGTGCCGCGGGTCCCGAAATGACCGTTCCCGGGTCCGAGGTTGTTCCCGCGGCGGATGATCCGCTTGCACCGATTGCAGCGCGATTGTTCCAGCCGCTGGGGATCGAGGGGGTCTACGCCCGCACGGCGCTGTACGAGGGCGTGATGGAGCGGCTCGGGCAGTTGATCTCGCGCCAGCGCGATGAGCGCGCCGAGGTGCTGCGCTTTCCGCCGGTCATGAGCCGCCGGCAACTGGAGAAATCCGGCTATCTCAAGAGCTTCCCCAACCTGCTCGGCTGCGTGTGTGCGCTGCACGGGACCGAGGCGGCTATCCGCTCCGCCGCGGACCGCTTCGAAAGCGGTGGCGACTGGACGACCGCGCTCGCTGCCTCGGACCTGGTGCTGTCGCCTGCGGCCTGCTATCCGCTCTATCCGCTCGTCGCCACGCGCGGGCGCATCCCGGAAGGCGGACTCATCTTCGATGTCGCCGCCGACTGCTTCCGCCGCGAGCCCTCGCGCTCACTCGACCGCCTGCAGTCCTTCCGCATGCGGGAGTTCGTGCGCATCGGCAGGCCGGAGGAGATCACGGCATTTCGCGACGGCTGGATGAGCCGCGCGCGGCAGCTGGCCGATGAGCTGGCGCTGCCATACTCCGTCGACGTCGCCAACGACCCGTTCTTCGGGCGCGTCGGCCAGATCATGGCGGTGAGCCAGATCCAGCAGGCCCTGAAGTTCGAGCTGCTGATCCCCTACCACGCGCAGGCGAAGCCCACCGCCTGCATGAGCTTCAACTATCATCGCGAGCACTTCGGCCAGGTGTGGGCACTGCAGGACAGCCGCGGTGACAGCGCCCATACCGGCTGCGTTGCCTTCGGCATGGATCGACTCGTCGTGGCGTTGTTCGCCAATCATGGACTGGAGATCGGTCGCTGGCCGGCCGCGACGCGCGCGGCGCTCGCCCTGTGAGCGGCGTGCGGCCAGCGCGCCCGCACCCGCCCGGCTAGATGCCGCTCGATCCGAAGGTCCGACGCTTTCTCGAGCGGCTCGCCGCCACTCAGCCACCGAGCGTGCTGGCGCTCTCGATCGAGGAGCGACGCGCCGGGCTCGAGCAGCTCCTGAGCTTCTTCGGCGCTCCGGACGAGGTGGCCGCGGTCGATGACTTCGAGCTCCCGGGGCCGGCCGGCGCACTCGCAGTCCGGGCATACACCCCAACCGGCGCCCACATCGGCGAGCGCCTGCCGGGTATCGTGTACTTTCACGGCGGCGGGCTGGTGGCGGGCAGCCTCGACACCCACGATCCCATCTGCCGCTCGCTGAGCAACGCGAGCGCCTGCCGGGTGCTGTCGCTCGACTACCGGCTCGCGCCCGAGAGTCCTTTCCCGGCGGCGTTGGCCGATGGCTGCGCGGCCGTCGAATGGATCGCGGCGCACGCGGATGAGCATTTCATCGACAAACGACGGCTGGGGGTCGCCGGCGATTCCGCGGGCGCGACGCTCGCCGCGGCCGTGTGTCACACCCTGAGCGGCGCGGCCGCGCGGCCACTCGCCTTCCAGTTTCTGCTCTGTCCGATCATGGATTTTGCGGCCGAAAGCGCATCGCGCCGCAGCCTCTCCCACGGTTACCTGGTGGATCGCGACACCCTCGAGCACGATCTCAGGCACTACCTCGCTGCGGGCGCCGATCCCGCCGACCCGCGCATCTCGCCATTGCGCGCCGTGGATGTCAGCGCGCTTCCGCCCACCGCGATCCACACGGCGGAGTTCGATCCGCTGCGTGATGAGGGCCAAGCCTACGCCGGGCGTCTGCAACAGGCGGGAGTGCGGACCCTATATCGCTGTCATCCCGGTATGATTCATCTCTTCTACGGCATGCGCGGGCTGCTAACGTATGCCGGTGCCGCATTCGCGCAGATGGGCACCGACATCCGCAGTCTGCTGGCAGCGCCGTGACGGGAAGAGGGCACGCGATGACCGACCGGCAGGAGCTCGAACAGCTGGTGCGCGAGCTGCATACCGCACGCCTCGAGGGCGACCTCGAGCGCCTCACCGCGCTGTATGCCGATGAAGCGCGTCTGCGCATCGCCGGGTCGACGGATGGCAAGCCCATCGCGATTGCCGCCATCGGTATCGCGGAGATCCGCCCGTGGCTTTCGATCCTGGTGAAGACCTTCCGCCTGACGCAGTACACGATTCTCTCGCTCAGCATCGATGTGCCGCGCGCCGCCGCTCACTGGCGCGTCGACATTCACTCGAAGATCACCGGAGTCATCGTGCCGACGGAGCTCGTGGATCTGATCGATGTGCGCGCCGGTCGGATCTCCTCGCACATCGAGTTCTTCGTACCCGTGTAGGCGTTCCGGCCTGCGCGCCGCCGCCGGCGGCGAGCATGAAGTTAGCTTTCGAGCTGCTGCACTGCGCCAGGTTGTGTCGCCATGGAGCGACGTCGCCACGAAGCGACGGGTTGCACGTCCCGACGCAAGCCAGTATCTATGCAGCTGTTTCCGCGCTTGTGTTTGATTGTCCGGGTTGAATTGGCAAATCCGCCGTGAGGCGGAGACGCAAAGCCTCCGGTCTCTAGCGACAAGCTGAGATAGCGGGGTTGCCGGCATGAGTCTTGCCGCAAGCAGGCTCGCCGTCATCCGTTCTCTCTCTGTCTTCGGTCCGTTGTCGCTGTTTCCGGGGTTCGCGCTTTCGCAAAGGCGAACGACTGAAGCAGGGAGTGTCAATGAAGGTCTCCAGTGCCCGTGTCGGACGGGTCCCCCTGCTCATTGCCTCGTTGGCGAGTGCCGCGCTGGTCGCTTGCGGTCAGGTCGGCGTCAGCGGCGGGGGCAGTCAGACGGTCGGGGCCCAGGCGCTCGGGACGGGCTCGGCCAGTGTCGGTTCGGCGCAGGCACCGACGATCTCCGGCACCCCGGCCGCCCAGGCCATGGCGGGTGCGGTGTACTCCTTTCAGCCGAGCGCGACCGATGCCACCGGCAAGGGTCTGAGCTTCACAATCAGTAACAGGCCCGCGTGGGCAAACTTCAACGCGAGCACCGGGCAACTGGTCGGTACGCCGAGTGCGGCGGATGTGGGTACCGACCCCGGCATCGTCATTGCCGTGAGCAATGGTAAGCAGAGCGCATCCCTGCCTGCCTTCACCATCACGGTCGCCCTCGATACCCCTGCGGCACCACCGACCATTTCGGGCACTCCGGGCGCGACGGCGGTCGTCGGAGTCGCCTACTCATTTCAACCCAGTGCCTCCGACGCAAAGTCGAGCACGCTGACCTTTGCGATCACCGGGAAGCCCTCGTGGGCAGTGTTCGACACGTCCACCGGCAGGCTGACTGGCACTCCGTCTGCACCGGATGTCGGCACCTCCGCTGCGATCGTCATCAGCGTCAGCGACGGGGCGCAGGTCGCCTCGCTGAGGGCTTTCACCATCACGGTCGACCCCGCGGCACCACCGCCGCCGCCGAGCATTTCGGGCACACCGGGTACCCGGGCGATAGTCTCAAGGGGCTACATGTTCCGGCCGAGTGCCAGCGATGCCACGGGCGCGAGGCTCAAGTTCTCCATTGCGGCAAAGCCGACGTGGGCGAGCTTCAACACGACGAGCGGGCAGCTCTCGGGGACGCCGGGCAGTGCCAACGTCGGAACCGACACAGGCATCGTGATATCCGTGAGCGACGGGGCGAGCACGGCATCGCTGCCCGCTTTCTCGATTACGGTAGCGAGCGCAGCGGTGCCGCCACCTCCTACCATCTCGGGCACGCCGGCGACGGCCGTGGAGGTCGGGCAGGGTTACTCTTTCCAGCCGAGTGCCGCGGACGCGGCCGGCGGTACGTTGAGCTTCTCGATCACGGGTAAACCGGCGTGGGCCAGTTTCGACTCGACGACCGGACAGCTGAGTGGCACGCCAGGCGCGGCCAGCGTCGGGACCTACACGGGTATCGTGATCAGCGTGGCGGATGGGGTCGAGAGCGCCTCGCTGGCGCCTTTTTCCGTCGCGGTGACCGCGGCACCGACCATCTCCGGCACAGCGCCGGGCGGCACGGAGATCGGCGAAGCCTACACGTTCACGCCGACGGCCGCCGCTCGGGCCGGTGCCATACTGAGCTTCGCGATCCTCGGCAAGCCGGCGTGGGCGAGCTTCGACACCGCAACCGGCCAGCTGAGCGGCACGCCAACCGCCGCGGATGCCGGCAGCTATGCGGGAATCGTGATCAGCGTGAGCGATGGGATCGAGACCGCATCGCTTGCGCCCTTCACGATCAAGGTCGCCGCCGGCCCGGTGCTTGGCGGCATCCCGGCCACGACCGCGTCCGTGGGAGCACTTTATTCATTCACGCCGAGCGCCAGCGATCCGGCGGGCAACGGCCTGATGTTCTCGATCAGCAACCAACCCGCCTGGGCGGCCTTCAACATCGCGACCGGACAGTTGAGTGGCACGCCCGCCGCGGCAAACCTCGGGACGTATTCCGGAATCGTGATCAGCGTGACGGATGGGATTGCCAGCGCATCGCTGCCGGCCTTCGCGATTACCGTGACCGGCGCCGGGTCCGGCCCGACCATCTCCGGCACACCCGGTACGACTGCGACGGCGGGAACCCCCTGGTCGTTCACTCCGACCACGACCGATCCCTCCGGCAATCCCCTCACATTCTCCGTCACCAACCCGCCCTCCTGGGCGAGCTTCGACCCGGCGACTGGCCGGCTGAGCGGCACGCCGTCCGCGAGCGATGTGGGGAGCTACGCGGGCATCGTCATCAGCGTGAGTGACGGCGCCGGGTCCGCCGCGTTGCCCGCCTTCACGCTCACGGTGAGCGCTGCGGCCGTCAACCCGACGGTGACGCTGACTGCAAGTCCAACCAGCATCGCGAGTGGTGGATCGGCGCTGCTGAGCTGGTCAGCGACGAACGCGCTGAGTTGCAGTGCTTCTGGGGGCTGGTCGGGGAGTGAGCCGACGAGCGGCAGTGCGAGCACCGGTCCGCTTGGCACGACGACGACGTTCACGCTCACCTGCAGTGGTGCCAGCGGGACGAGCGCAGCGACGCAGAGTGCGACGGTGAGCGTGCAGGCGAGCGGCGGCGCACTCGCGATCGTCTCTTCCGGGACGCTGCCTGCGGCGACCGCCGGTGGGAGTTATTTTTATCCGCTGCAGGCGAGCGGTGGTACGCCGCCGTACGTGTGGTCGCTGAGCTCGGGCGGCGGTGCGACGAGCTGGTACGTGACCCCCGGGGGGTGGCTGGAGGGAGCGCCGAGGAGTAACGAGAGCGATTCGCTGGTGGTGGCGGTGAGCGATGCGGCGGGTCACACGGTGCAGGGGACATTTTCGGTTACGGTGAACTCGAACCTAGCGGTGATGGGTCAGGACTTCGGCAAGGGAGCGATTGCGCTGCCCGGGGCGAGTGTCGGGGCGGGCTACCGCCACACCCTCCAGGCGGCGGGGGGCAGCGCTCCCTACAGCTGGAGCATCGCCTCCGGGTCGCTGCCGCCGGGGCTGACGCTGTCCTCAGCGGGGGTGATCACGGGGACAGCCGCTGCGGCGGGCAATTACTCCGGGATCGTGTTCCGCGTGACTGACAACACCAACGCCAGCGCGAGTGCGAACGTGACGCTGGCGGTGGCGGGGTCGAGCCGTGTGGCGCG
>JAFAKO010000188.1 GCA_019235245.1 Gammaproteobacteria bacterium | reverse complement strand
ACGCGCCGGTAGCGGCGCCTGGCGCTGACGGCGCCAGGCCCGGTCGATGCGCTCGTTGATGGCGTGCACCGCTCCGGTGCCGCTCTCGAGCAGCGCCGCGAAGATCATCAGCTGAAACAGCACGTGGAACCAGGGCTCGCCCATGCGCTGCAGCAGGAAATCCGACGGCAGGGTCTCGGCGACGATCTGCGGGTAGAAGGCGATCATGCAGCAGAAGAACATGAGCGCTGGAAGCATGGCGAGGGGACCGGCGATGAGCCCGGCGATGACCGCGTCACGATCGCTCGTGAGGTGGCGCAGCACCGGCAGGATGACGATCGCGGCGACGACGTTGTAGCTCGCGTAAGTGATGCCTCCCAGCACCCAGCCGTCGGCGGGAGCGGCGGCGGCGAAACCGGCCGGAATCCGCGCACCGAAGTGTTTGACCGCCAGCACGACGAACAGCACGTACACGCCGTAAAGGAGAAACGACACGTACTTGAAGAGCCGCTCGACCGATGTATTACCGAACGCCGTGAAGATCGCGATGGCGATCATCAGCGCAAGTGTCCCGGCGAATGTCGGCAGGCCGAGCGTCGCGGCGCCGATCGCACCCGCCGCCGCCCCGAACACTGCGAGTATCAGCACCACGAACAGCAGGTACGCCGCCTCGAACACGACCCACCCCGGGCCGAGCAGCGCCCGCACGAAGGTCTGGTAATCGCGCGCCCCGGTCGCCCGCGCGAACAGAAACGTCGCCACGCAGATACCGCTCCACAGGAGCGTCGCGAGCAGCATCGCCGCCACCCCGCCCCAGGGCCCGCTCGGCAGGAAAAACTCCGCGAGCTCGCGCCCGGTGGCGTAGCCGCCGCCGATCACCACCGCCTTGAATGCGAAGCCGGGGAGAAGAAAGCGCTGGAAGCGTGTGGACACGGCCGGTCCTCAGCCGCGGGTTTCGGCGGGTGCCCTTCCCCACACGGCCTCATCGACCCAGATCATGCCATCCGTGTACGTCACGCCCGGGGAGCGATCGTGCTTGAGGAAGGTGGGCCCATCGAGATCCACGACCTCACACAGCTGGCCGACCATGAAGGAAGGAGCCATGGCGAGGCTCGAGCCCATCATGTTGCCGACCATGACACCGAGTCCCAGGCGGCGCGCCTCGCGCGCCATGGCGAGCCCCTCGGTGAGTCCCCCGCACTTGTCGAGCTTGATGTTGACCATGTTGAAACGCCCGACGAGTGATGGCAGGTCGAAAAGACCGAGGGCGCTCTCATCGGCGGCGAGCGGAATGGGCGAGTCGAACCCTTCCAGCGACGCTTCCGCGCCGCGCGCCACCGGTTGCTCGAGCAGCATGACGTTCGCCTCGCGCAGCGCCGGGATCAGCGCACCGAGCTTGGCCACGGTGTACGCCTGGTTCGCATCGACACCGAGCCAGACTGCCGGGCGCGCCCGGCGCACCGCCCGGACGCGCGCCACATCGAGCTCGCGGTCGCCGGTGAGCTTGACCTTCAGCGCCCGCGCCTGCGACCACTTCCGCGCGCCCTCCGCCATGACCGCCGGCTCGTCCGCACCGAGCGTGAAGGTCGTTACCAGCGGGCGAGGACGATCGAGCCCTGCAATCTCCCACACCGGCTGTGCCGTACGGCGCGCATCGAGCTCCCACAGGGCGCAATCGAGCGCATTGCGTGCCCCGCCGCGCGGCAGGATCTGTTGGATGGCGGCGCGGTCGATGCCGGATTCGATTGTTGCGCGATGGGCCTCGAGCGCCGCGACCATCTGTTCGACATTGTCATTGAGATAATAGACTCCGCAAGCCTCTCCACGGCCGGCGTGGCGCCCGTCGTCGAGGGTGACGACGAGGGCATCCTGGTGCTCGAACAGGAAGCCGGCAATCCGAAACGGCGCCGAGAATTCCAGCCGCTCGACCGCCAGGTGCAGCCGCAGGGCCCCCATCAGAAGTTCGTCCCGAAGGCGATGAACCGCCCCACGATGGCGAGCCACAGCACCGCGGCGGCCGCCACGGTCAGCACCACGCTCCACGCCTTCGCGGGCCAG
>JAFAKO010000268.1 GCA_019235245.1 Gammaproteobacteria bacterium | reverse complement strand
TGGCATGTGGGGAAAGATGCGCATGGATCCGACCGATCTGGCCGATGTGGGTGGCGCGAGCTACACGTACCTGCTGAATGGCTTCACTCCCGCCGGAAACTGGACCGGGCTCTTCCGGCCCGGCGAGCGCGTCCGCCTGCGCTTCATCAACGGCTCCTCGATGAGCTTCTTCGATGTGCGCATCCCGGGGCTGCGGATGACGGTGGTCGCCGCGGACGGCCAGGATGTCGAGCCGGTGACGGTCGAGGAGTTCCGCCTCGGCACCGCGGAGGTGCTCGATGTGATCGTCTCGCCGAGCGCCGAGCAGGCCTACACCATCTTCGCGCAGTCGATGGACCGCTCGGGCTACGCACGGGGCACCCTCGCGCCGCAGCCGGGCATGGCTGCCGCGGTACCCGCCCTCGAGCCGCGGGCGCAGCTCACGATGCACGATGTCGGAATGCACGCGATGGACGGCGGGCACCCCATGGGCGAGCCGGCCGGATTCGGGCCGACCGTCGACATGGTGGCCGCGCAGAGCTCAGCGCGGCTCGATGATCCCGGTCCCGGACTGCGCGACAACGGCCGCCGCGTGCTCACCTACGCGGATCTGCACACCCTCGGCGGTCCGATGGACCCTCGAGAGCCGGAACGGCAAATCGAGCTGCACCTCACCGGCCACATGGGGCGCTACATCTGGTCGTTCGACGGTCGGAAGTTCTCCGAAGCACAGCCCCTCGCATTCGCCCTCGGCGAGCGCCTGCGGATCGTGCTGGTGAACGACTCGATGATGACCCATCCCATCCACCTGCACGGTATGTGGAGCGAGGTCGAGACGGACGGCGCTTTCCTGGTTCGTAAGCACACCGTCAGCGTGCAGCCCGCGCAGCGCATCAGCTATCGGGTCACCGCCGATGCACCCGGGCGCTGGGCTTACCACTGTCATCTTCTCTATCACATGGAGGCCGGCATGTTTCGTGAGGTCGTGGTCGGCCGCGCAGCGGGCCACGTCGGAGAGCCCGCGTGAGGCGACGCAGGATCCTCGCCATCTCCTGGATCCTGGGTCTCCTCCACTGCGGCGCCGTACCCGCCGAGGGTGCGGATGCCGCGGCGAGCGTGCCGGCCGAGCCTCATCCGATGTCCTACCGTGAGATGGCCCGGACGATGCAGATGGACGATACGACCCCTCTCGGCAAACTCCTCGTCGATGAGCTCGAGTGGCGCGTCGGACAGGGTGTTGACGGCCCGGCCTGGGACGTCCAGGGTTGGTATGGAACGGATTACAACAAGCTGTGGCTCAAGACCGAAGGTGTCCGTCTCGGAGGCGAGACGCGCGATGCGCGCGCGGAGCTGCTCTGGGACCGGATCTTCAGCCGCTGGTGGAGCACGCAGGCCGGTGTACGTCATGACTTTGGAGAGGGCCCATCGCGGGACTGGCTGGCGCTCGGTGTGGCGGGACTCGCGCCCTATTTCTTCCAGATCGAGGCTACCGGCTATGTCGCCGCTGCCGGCCGCACCGCAGGAAGGGTGCGCGCCGAGTACGAGCTGCTCTTTACCCAGCGGCTCGTTCTGCAATCGCAGCTCGAGCTCAACGCGTACGGCCAGGACGATCCGGAAAGACATATCGGGGCGGGGCTGTCGGATCTGCAGCTCGGGCTGCGGCTGCGTTACGAGATCCGCCGCGAGGTTGCCCCCTACATCGGCATCGCCTGGTTGCATAGCGTCGGCAAGACCGCGGACATGCTGCGCGAAGCGGGCCAGCAGCCGAGCGTTGTCCAGTTCGTCGCCGGCATCCGTTTCTGGCTATGAGGAGTCCCAAGATGAGTAGATCCGCCTGGCTCGCTGCGAGTGCGCTCTGGCTCGCGGCCGCCGTCGCACATGCCCATGCACATCTCACCCGGTCGGAGCCGCCCGAGGCCAGCAGTGGCAAGGCTCCGACTGAAATGGTGCTGAGCTTTTCCGAGTCCGCACGGTTGACGCTGCTCACTCTGCAACGCGCCGGCGGGCAACCGCAGAAGCTTGCGCCTCCGACCGAGCCGGGGTCGCGGCTCACCATCCCGTTGCCGCACCTCGGTGCCGGCAGTTACACGCTCAACTGGCGCGCGCTGTCGGGCGATGGCCACGTCACTTCCGGAGCCGTGCACTTCGTGGTCGTGGAAGCCGCGAGCGGTGGCCCGCAGGACGCGCCGCACCGCAGTCCCTGAGCATGCCGGTCGATATCCTGGCAGTGAGTGCGCGCGCACTCGGCTTCGTCGCGCTGTTCCAGGCGGGCGGCATCGTGCTGTTCCTCGCTCTCCACCGGCACGAGCTCGCGCGGACCGCGCCGGCCCTGCGGCGGTTGGGCACGCTCGCAGCAGTGCTCGCCGCTGTGCTGCTCACCGCTGAGTACTTGCTCCAGGCGGCGCGCATGAGCGGCGAGCTCGCCGGTGCGTTGGATCCGACTCTCCTCGGACTTCTGCTGCACTCGGGCGCCAGCGTCACCTTCTCGTGGCAGCTGCTCGGGCTCGTGCTGGTGATCCTCGCTCTGCGCAGTCGCCGCGCGGAAGACTCCCTGATCGGCGTGACGGGAGTTGTGATCCTCCTCGCCGCCTTCACCTTCGTCGGGCACACCGCGGGCAGCCCGCAGCGGTGGCTGCTGAGTCTCCTGTTGCTCGTCCACCTGTCGGTCGTGACCTTCTGGTTCGGAGCGCTGCCACCGCTCCATGTCATCAGCTCCGGGGAGACTTCGGAGGACGCCGCGCGCATCGTGGCGGACTTCTCGGCGCGCGCAGTCTGGCTGGTACCGGGGCTGTTCCTGGCGGGGTTGCTGCTCGCCGTTGCGCTTCTGCCGAATGTCGCTGCGCTCCGCAGCGCCTACGGCGAGCTGCTGATGGCGAAAGTCGTCGGCTTCTGTGCGCTGCTGGTCCTGGCGGCGTCGAACCGCTGGCGCTTTGGACCGGCTCTGCGAAGCGGTGGGCCGGCCGCGGGGCGCCGCTTCCGTCAAGCGCTCGCGGCGGAGTACCTGATCATCGTGGGGGTCGTGTGCGTCACGGCGGTGATGACTACCTTCTACTCCCCCTGAGCATGGTACTTTGGCGGCGGGAGGCTCGCTATGAGCGACAAGACCGGCCGCTGGCACACGCGAGGGGTGCGGATCATCCGCCCCGACGAGTTCGACGACAATACGCCGCAGACCCTCGGGATGTTCCGCCGCGCGGCGGTGACCACGCAGAGTGCCGGCGCCCAAAAGCTTTGGGCCGGGACCGTCACCATCAACCCGAAGGCGAAGACCGGGCCTCACCACCACGGCGATCTCGAGAGCGTCATCTACGTCGTACGCGGGCTTGCGCGCATGCGCTGGGGCGACCGGCTGGAATACGTCGCGGAAGCCGAGCCCGGAAACTTCATCTACGTGCCGCCGTACGTCCCGCACCAGGAGATCAACGCGAGCGACGAGCTCGAGCTGCACTGCGTGCTGGCGCGCAGTGGCCAGCAGGGACTCGTGGTGAACCTCGACATCACGCCGGTCGAGATACCCGAGCTGGTTCGCTGGATCGACGACCTGCACAAATGACGCCGTGGCGGCTGGCCGGGCAGCCTCGGCTGCTGCGGCGGACGAGGCCCCCTTCGTAAGGTTCGTTTGGTCAACAGTTAGCTAATTTACTAACTATCGGCACTTCGAACTTTGAACACGCCGCCCTTGCGAGCCGAGCCGCGGCGGCGTAGTGCGCGTCGTAAGGTTCGTTTAGCCCATAGTTAGTGAATTTACTAACTATCGGCACTTCGAACTTTAAACACGGCTGCCCCCGCCGGCCCGAGCCGCCTACTCCGCCGGAACCGTCCGCTCCCGCGCCCATTCCCGCAGCGCCGCTACGTTTTCTGCCATGACGACGGCAAGCGGGCGCGTCGCCGCGATCTCCGACTGCAGCAGCTGCGCGTCCGGCTGGGTGTGCTTGGCGCGCGCACTGTAGAGCGTCGCCACGATGGCCTGCTCGATCTCGGCGCCCGAAAACCCCTCGCAGGCGCGCGCCAGCACACCGAGTGCCGCCTCATCGAGCGCGATGCCGCGCCGGGCCGCCTGGATGCGCAGGATCTCGGTGCGGGTGTTCAGGTTCGGCAGATCGACGAAGAAGATCTCGTCGAACCGGCCCTTGCGCACCAGCTCCGGCGGCAGCGCCGAGATGTCGTTGGCGGTCGCCACCACGAACACCCGGGTGGTCTTCTCCGCCAGCCAGGTGAGAAATGCCCCGAGCACGCGCCGCGTCGCGCCGCCATCGGAGTCACCGGAGGCGAAGCCCTTCTCGATCTCATCGATCCACAGCACGCACGGGGCGAGCACATCGGCGGACGCCAGGGACTCGCGCAGGTTGCGCTCGGACTCACCGACGTACTTGTCATAGAGCGCCGAGCAGTCGAGTCGCAGCAGCGGGATGTTGAAGATTCCGGCACAGGCGCGCGCCGCCAGGCTCTTGCCGCAGCCCTGCACCCCGAGCAGCAGTATCCCCTTCGGAGCGTCGAGCTCGGGAGCCGAACCGTCGAAGGCCGGGCGGCGCTTCTGCAGCCAGGCCTTGAGGTTCACGAGGCCCCCAACATCGCTCAGCTGCGCGGTGTCGGGCTCGTAGCGCAGGACGCCGCCGCGGTTCAGCATGTCGTACTTGGCGCGCATCACTACCGGCACGTCCGAGAGCTGGATGGCGCCGTGCTCGTAGATCGCCTTGCGGGCAAGCCGCTGCGTGTCGGCCGCCGAGAGGCCGCTCATGTTCTCGACCAGCAGCTCGAGCGCGCGGGCGTCGATGCGCACGGCCTGGCGCGGATTGGCACGCGTCCACTGACGCGCCACCTCCTCCACCAGCTGCCGCCGCTCGTTGCGGTCTGGGAGTGCCAGCACCACGCGCGCGGTGAGGTGCTCGAGCTCGTGCGGGATCTCGATCTCGTAGCCGATCAGCACGACGGTACGCGGGCAGCGGTCGTAGTCCTGCGCGATGTCCTTCAGGAGCCGCACGATGGTCGGGTCGCTGAGGTAGGGGTGGAAATCGAGCAGCGCGTAGGCGCCGGCGAGCGGGGTCGCGCGGATGTGCTTGAGCACGTCGGCGGGCTGCGCCAGCATGCGCTGCGGCGGGCCGAGCTCCACATCGACGCGCTTGAGGCCATCGGTCACGGTCCACTGAAAAAGCGGCAGACCGGTGCGCGCTGCGGGAGCGACCCCCGGCGCCGCGTGAGCGGTACCCGGCGCAGCGGGCGGTGCACTCAGCGTCGCGCAGGCAGTCCCGAGTGAGCTGAGGACCCGCGCCTCATCGCGCGACTCGACGACAACGATCGGTACGCGCGAGCGGAGCAGAACCTCCAGATCGTTGCTTGGCATGCGCGGCGGAGCTTAGCAGACTCATCCGGGGTGCACCGTGTGAGCCAGTGCGCGGTAAATGAAGACTGCGCCGAGCACCAGGAACAGCACGCTCGCGATACGCTGCAGGGTGACGACCGGCAGGCGCTCGGAGAAGGCCTTGCCGAGGAATACCACCGGGGCGTTGGCGAGCAACATGCCGGCGGTGGTGCCGGCGACCACCGCGGCGAGGTTGGAGTAGGCGGCGGCGAGTGCCACGGTCGCGATCTGGGTCTTGTCGCCGATCTCGGCGACGAAGAAGGCGACCAGCGTCGCGAGGAACGCGCCAGCCGCGCGGGTGCGGCCCGCCCCTTCCTGCAGCGTGTCGGGCTTCAACGCCCACAGCGCCATGCCGATCATGCTGATGCCGACCGCGGCGTCGAGCATCGCCGGCGTCAGGAACCTGCCGAGGTGCACCCCGACCAGGCCCGCGAGCAGGTGATTGGCGAGCGTCGCACACAGCACGCCGGCGAGGATCGGCCACGGCTTGCGATAGTGCGCCGCGAGCATCAGCGAGAGCAGCTGCGTGCGATCGCCCATCTCGGCGATCGCTACCGTGGAGAGCGACACCAGGAACGATTCCATCAGGACAGCGGCAGCTGCGGGACCCCGGGCGAAGCGGCCGGCTTCAACTGCGGGCGCCGCGAATGCGCGCAACCAGCGAGGAGGTCGATTTCTCCGGTGTCAGGGGCACGAGCACCACGCGCCCGCCCGCCTCCTCCACCAGCTCCCTTCCGACGACCTCAGAGGGCTGGTAGTCCCCGCCCTTCACGAGCACGTGCGGCCTGACGGTCTGCAGGACCTCGAGTGGCGTGTCCTCATCGAAGATGGTCACCGCGTCCACGAAGGCGAGCGCGGCGAGGAGCGCCGCACGCTCGGCTTGCGGGACGAGTGGCCGCTCCGCGCCCTTGAGACGCCGTACCGAGGCATCGCTGTTGATGGCCAGCACCAGCACATCGCCGAGCTTGGCGGCCTGGGTCAGTAGCGAGAGATGCCCCGCGTGCAGCAGGTCGAAACAGCCGTTGCTGAGCACGATCCGCTTGCCCGCCGCGCGCCAGGTGGCGGCGCGCGCCGCGAGCTCATGGCGCGACAGCAGCTTGCCGTCGGGGTGTGCGGCCAGGGCATCGCGAATGCTCGCCGCCGAGACCGCCACCGCCCCGACCTGACACACCGAGACGCCCGCCGCGGCATTGGCGAGCTGCGCGGCCTCGAGCAGCGGTGCCCGCGCCGCGAGCCCGAGCGCCAGCACCGCGATGGCCGTGTCGCCGGCGCCGGTGACGTCGTAGACCTCGTGCCGCATGGCAGGAACGGTCACCTCGGGAGCGGCCCCGGGCACGAGCAGCATGCCGTGGCTGCCGAGGGTCACCACCATCGAGTCGAGGCCTGCAGTCTTCATCAGCGCGCGCGCCGCTGCCGCGATGGCTGCCGTGTCCTCGACCGGCAGACGCTGTCCGCAGGCGATCTCGAGCTCGTGCAGGTTCGGGGTCACGGTGGTCGCACCGCGGTAGCGGCCGAACTCCCGGTGCTTCGGGTCCACCACCACCGGGACCGCGCCGCGCGTGCGCATGACGGCCGCGAGCAGCTCGGGTGTCAGTACGCCCTTGGCGTAGTCGCTGAGGATGATCGCATCGGGCGGCTTGCCCGAAGCGAGCGCGTTGAGAAGTCGCAGCGCGACCTGCGTGCTGCAGGGACTGATGTCCTCCCAGTCGAGCCGCAGCAGCTGCTGGCTGTTGCTGACGACCCGGAGCTTGCGGGTCGTGTGCCGCCCGGGGAGCTGCGCCACCGCATCGGTGCCGATGCTCGCCTGCGCGCACAGCTGCAGCAGCTCCGCGCCCGCGGCATCATCGCCGCAGATCCCGGCGAGGCTGACCTGCGCATCGAGTGTAGCGATCTGGCGTGCCACGTTGGCGGCCCCGCCGAGCCGATGCTCGGTGGCGCGGGCGCGCACCACGGGCACCGGCGCCTCCGGGGAGATCCGCTCCACGGTGCCGGTGACGTATTCATCGAGCATCAGGTCGCCGATGACCCAGATGTGCAGACCCGCGAAGCGATCCGGCAGCGCCAGCAGTTTCGCGATGTCCCCCGGATCGCTCATCGGGCGTCCTGCGAGCCGATGAGCTCATCGAGGCGCTCGCAGATCACGTGGATGCAGAGCGAGTGCACCTCCTGGATACGCGCCACGGTCGTCGAGGGAGCCTTGATGATGAGCTCGGTCTCCGCGGCGAGCGCACCGCCGCGCGCCCCGGTGAGCGCGACCACGGTGCAGCCGAGGTGGCGCGCCGACTTTACCGCCTGCAGCACGTTCGGCGAGTTGCCGCTGGTGCTGATCGCGAACAGCAGGTCGCCGGCGGCGGCGAGCCCCTCGACCTGCCGGGCAAAGACCCGCTCGAATCCATAGTCGTTGCCGAGCGCCGTGAGGGTTGCGGTGTCGGCGGTCAGTGCGATCGCCGGCAGTGCGCGCCGCTCCGCGCGAAAGCGCCCGATGAGCTCGGCGGCGAGGTGCTGCGCATCGGCCGCGCTGCCGCCGTTGCCGCAGGCGAGAATCTTGCCGCCCGCGAGCAGGCACTGGTGCACGGCCTCGACGATGCGCTCGAGCATGGGTGGCAGCTCGAGCGCCGCACGCGCCGCGACCGCCGAGTGATCGGCGAAAATCTCATGTATGGTCATGGCTCACCCAGGCGATGGCGCGTGCCAGCTGCAGCAGGTCATCGTAAGCCGGCACTGCATTATCGCGCATCTGTTCCTCCGTGCGCCGGCCCTTGCCGGTGCGCACCAGCGCCGCGGCAACTCCCGCGCGCCGTGCGGCCTCGAGGTCGCGCTGATCGTCGCCGACCACCAGGGTGTCGCCCGGGCAGATGCCGGAGCGGTCGATGGCGGCCGTGATCAGCCCCGGCTCCGGCTTGCGACATGGACACCGCTCCGCGGGCGCATGCGGGCAATAGAGTACCGCGTCGAGCGCCGCGCCCGAGGCGCCGGCCTCCTCCTGCATGCGCGCGTGCACCGCCGCGAGCTGCGCGAGGCTCATGACACCGCGGCCGACGCCGGACTGGTTGGTGGCGACCGACAGCCGCACCCCGGCCCGGCGCAGCAGGGCGAGAGCCTCGAGCGCCCCCGGGAGCCAGCGGAACTCCGCGGGCTCGCGGATATAGCTGCCCGGCGGGGCGTCGTAGTTCAACACGCCGTCGCGATCGAGGATCAGGTGTCGCACGCTCATCGGCCGGGTCGCCGTCGCTACAGGTACGGGTCGGGCTGCGACAGGTAGCGCTGCACGTAGTCGGCCACGCCGTCCTCGAGCGAGGTGAAGGGCTCGCGGTAGCCGACGGCGCGCAGGCGCTCCATGCGCGCCTCGGTGAAGTACTGGTAGTGCGCCAGCAATGCCGCAGGAGTGTCGATGTACTCGATGCGTGCGGGGCGTTGCAGCGCGGCAAACAGCGCCTGCGCCAGCTCAGCGAAGCTGCGCGCGCGCCCGGTACCGAGATTGAACAGGCCGTTGACCTCGCGGTGGGCGAGCAGCCACTGCACGACGCGCGCGCAGTCGCGCACGTAGATGAAGTCGCGCTTCTGTCCGCCGTCGGGGACGTCGGCGCGATGCGAGCGGAACAGCGTCACGGCCCGATCGGCGGCGGCGAGCGGGTATTTCTGCGCTACCACGCTGCGCATCGTTCCCTTGTGGTACTCGTTGGGTCCGTAGACATTGAAGAACTTCAGTCCCACCCACTGCGGCGGCGCGTCCTCCCCGGCCGCGAGGCTGTGCATGACCCAGCGATCGAACAGCTGCTTGCTCCAGCCGTAGGGATTGAGCGGGCGCAGCAGCGGCAGCCGCCGCGGATCGTCATCGAAGCCCTGCTCGCCCGCGCCATAAGTGGCGGCGGAGGAGGCATAGATGAGGGGCTTGCCCTCACGGGCGCACCAGCGCCACAGCGCCTGCGAGAGACGGAAGTTCACCTCGACTATGAGGTCGACATCGCGCTCGGTGGTCGAAGAAATGGCGCCCATGTGCACGATTGCCTCGATCGCCGCGGCGTTCGCCGCGAGCCACTCCGGCAGCCCTGCCGGAGGCACGAGATCCGTGACGGGGACGGCGCTCAGATTGCGCCATTTGTCCGCCTCGCGCAGCCGATCGCACACGGCGACACGCTCACCGTTCCCGGCGAGTGCTGCGACGATGTTCGAGCCGATGAAGCCGGCGCCCCCGGTGACGAGAACCATGCTGCAACGATACAGGACTTGCTTGGCCCGCGGCTTTTTAAAGACGTTTCGCCGATAGTTAGCAAAATGCCTAACTATTGGCAAAGGCAGGTCTGCTGCAGACGCCGTGTCGGCACGTGACGCGCCCTCTGGCCGCCCAGGCGAGAAGTTATCCGGCGCCGGCGCGGCGGCGTGCGAGGCGCGGTGGCTTGAAGCCCGGCGCGGCGAGATCCTGCTGCCCCGCAGCCGCGCTGCCGAGGGCGTTGCGCCGCGCGACGAAGGAGCTGTGCGAGAGCTGCTCGAGCGAGCCCGCATGCGCGAACAGGAATCCCTGCCCGGCGACGCAGCCGAGCGAGATCAACGCCTCCACCTGCGGCTCGAGCTCGATGCCCTCGGCGATGGTCTCGAGGCCGAGGGTGTCACCGAGGGTGATGACCGCGCGCGCGAGCTCCGGCCCGTTGTCTGAGTTGGTGAGGCGGCTGACGAATGACCGATCGATCTTGAGGATGTCGATCGGGAAGCGGTGCAGGTAGGAGAGCGAGGAGTAGCCGGTGCCGAAGTCATCGATCGCGAGGCGCACCCCGAGCGCCTTGACCTGGTGGAAGCGCTCGAGGTTGGCGTCGGTGTTGTACATCGTGGTGCTCTCGGTGAGCTCGATCACGAGGTTGTGCGGCTCAAGTCCCGAGTCATCGAGCGCCTGCGCGACATCGTGCACCAGTCCGCCGTGCTGCAGGTGACGCCCGGAGATATTGACGGCGAGGCGCAGGCCGTCGCCCGCGGCGACAGTGGTGCGCCAGGCGCAGAAATCGACGCACGCCTTCGTCAGCACCCAGCGGCCCAGCTTGCCGATCTGGCCGCATTCCTCGAGCACGTGAATGAAGCGCGCCGGCATGAGCACGCCGGCCTCCGGATGGCGCCAGCGCACGAGCGCCTCGACCCCGAGCAGACTCCCGGTCCGCAGATCGACGATCGGCTGGTACTCGAGGAAGAACTCCTCCTGGGCGAGTGCCCGGCCGGTATCGGCCTCGAGGCGTAGCCGCTCCTGCAGCATGTCCTGCATCTGGGGCTGGAAGCTCACATGGCGATTCTTGCCGGCAGACTTGGCGTGGTACATGGCGATGTCGGCGTTGCTCAGCAGTGTATCGGCGCCGGTGTCGGCCGATGACAGTGCGACACCGATGCTCGCCGTGGTGCGCACCTCGACGCCGTTCAGCGTGAAGGCCAGGGCGACGGTATCGACGAGCGCGTCCGCGAGCCGCTCGGCATCGCGCTGCGAGCCGATGCCCTCCACCAGCACCGCGAACTCATCGCCGCCGAGCCGCGCCACCGTGTCGGAGGAGCGCGTGGTCTTGACGATGCGCTGCGCGACCGCCTGCAACAGGCGGTCGCCCGCATCGTGCCCGAGCGAGTCGTTGATGTTCTTGAAGTTGTCGAGGTCCAGGAACATGACCGCGATGGCGCTCTTACCGCGCTGCGCCAGGGTGAGCGCGTGCTGCACGCGATCGCGGAACAGGTTGCGGTTCGCCAGCAGCGTGAGCGGATCGTGGAAGGCGAGCTGGCGCAGCTGCTCCTCGAGCGCCTTGCGCTCGCTGATATCGCGAAAGTTGAGCGCCAGGCCCTGCACCGCCGGATCCGCCGTGAGGTTGCTGCCCACGCTCTCGAGCACACAGCGGCGCATACCCCGGTCGAGCCGCAGCTCGACAGGCCCGACCGTGCCGGATGAGGTGGCGGCCACCTCGGCGAGGAACATGCGCAGCTTGTCGGTGTCCTCCCCCGCCCACAGCTCGGCGAGGCTCCGACCCAGTACGAGCTCCGGTTTCACGCCCAACGTGCGCTCCGCGGCCGGCGAGACGAACCGCAGCGTTCCGTCAGCGGCGACGATCATGATCACATCCGTGGCATTGGCGATGAGGGAGGCATAGCGGTCTTCGACCAGCCGCACGGCCTGCCGCTCGCGCACCAGAGCCGCTCCGCGCCAGGCGACACTCTGTCTCACCATGAAAAGGAGCATCAGCGCGAACACGATCATCGTCATGATCGTCGCGGGCCCGGCGATGTCGCCGCGTGCCAGGTACACCAGCACCAGGAAGGAAGCGAGCATGGCCGCATGGGGGAGTGAGCGCGCGAAGACGTCGGCGCGTGGCGAGGATGCACGTGCCGGGGCGGACATGGCCTGCATCTGCTCGCGCCCCGCCGCGGCGAGGGGCACGTAGCACACCAGGTACAGCACGTCCTGGAACTCCCCGGGCAGGTAGTACCCGCGGACCTTGGCCAGCGACCAGAAGATGTCCGCGAGGAACGTGGCGGCGAAGCCGCACATGATGAGCGCCGGCACACGCCGGCCACGCGCTGCGCCGGTGCTGGTGATGAGCAGCACTCCGAGCATCAGCAGCAACAGGCAATCGAGTCCGAGGTAGGCGAGGCTGAGTGCCTGCTTGAGGAAATCCATACCCGGGCCGGCTGCGGCCGGGCGAATGACCAGGAACCAGAAGAAGGCCCCGAAGCCGACGACGAAGATGGCGGCGTCGAGCGCGAGCTGCACCCACGCGACCGGTACCGCGTAGGCACGGATGAAGGCCAGCGCCGCCAGCGCGAGCGCCGGGTAGAACGCGCAGTAGAACAAGTCCGCAGGCCCCGGGAAAGGATCCTGCCCTCCGAGCCAGGAGCTCACGCCGATGGCGGTGCCGATGAAATACAGTCCCTGCGCGGCCGCGAGCGCGATCCAGGCGCTGCGCAAGGCGCCGCGGGCGCTGTGGCGGGCCGTGACGGCCGCGATGGTGGTGCTGATGAGCGCCGCCGGCATATCGGACAGGAGCGCCACGTAATGGGTGACCGTCGGTCCGCCGAAGCCGCACAGCATCCATACCGTGATCGTGCACGTGTAGACCACGAGAGCCGCGAACAGTGGACCGACCCAGCGCGGCGCGGCTACCGGGTGCAACTCCTGGGCGGGCGCGGTGCCCGGCCCCGGGTCAAATCGCTGTTGTCGCCGGGTGCGGCGGATCATGGCCTCGAGGACGCGCTTTTGATCGATGCCGAAGCAGTCAATTTGAAGCCAAACCGCAGGGCCGGCCACTGCAACATGCGCGGGCGTGACGCAGTTCTCGGGGTGCTGCGGCGAAATGTGCGCCGCCTCCAGTTGGCAGCGATCACCGGCCGCGGCAAGCTAGCTCCCCCATCGCCCCGGAGGCCCAGCGATGCCGGTCTTGCGCGGCTTGCTCGACAGATTGCTGCTGATCTCTGCGGTAATCGCCGGCGGCCTCCTGCCGGGCTTCCTCACGCAATACCGCCAGCGCCTCGGTGGCCGCCTCGACCAGGCGCGAATCGATCTGACCCCCTGGCAGCATCTCGCCGAGCAGTACTACCAGGGCGACATCCAGCGCCTCATCGCCGATCACCTGCAGAGCAGCGATCCGCGCATCCAGGGCGAGGGCGGGATCATTCGCACACTGGTCGCGACCGTGCAGCAGCTGCAAAGCGCCATGGAAGCGCTGCAGGGGAATCTGTTCCATCAGGCCGGGTATCTCGCGCTCCATGCCGATCCGGCGCTGACGCGCGCGACGCTCCATGACTGGGTGCCGACCTTCGCACTGTCGATGGACGGGATCGTCTTTGCGCTCTTGTTCGCGCTCGTGTTGTGGCTCGCGTTTCTCGGCCTGTGGCAGCTGCTCGCCTGGGCCGGCTCGCGCCGGCACGCCGCGGTGCGCCGACCGCGCGCGCGCGTCTCCTGAGGACGCACCCGCTATACTGCCGCCATGGCGCGCAACGACATGCCCGATGGCGGACGGCGGCGATTCATCGCTGCCGGAGCTGCCGCCGGCGTCGGCGCGCTGCTCGCGCCACTGCTCCCCGCGGCAGAGCCGGCGGTGAGCTCAGCGCCCCTGATCACGAAGCCGATCCCGTCGAGCGGTGAGCAGCTGCCGGCCATCGGCATCGGCACCGACTCCTTCAGCGAGTCGGCCCGCACAGAGATCCGCGCCGAGCTCGGCAGGATGAGCGAGCTCGGTGGCACGGTGATCGACACTGCCGCGGCCTACGGCGACAGCGAGGCGCTCATCGGCGATGCGCTCGCGAGCCTCGGCAGCCGCGCGCACGTGTTCCTCGCGACCAAGCTGGTGGCCTCGGGCGGCGCCGAGAGCTTCGCCCGCTCGCTCGAGCGGCTCAAGACCGACCACGTCGATCTTCTGCAGGTGCACAACCTCAACGGCGTCGCGACGCTCCTGCCACCCATGCAGCAGTGGAAGAAAGAGAAAAAGATCCGCTACATCGGCGCGACCACATCGCGCGTCAGCCAGCACGCCGAGATGGCCGCGACCATGCGCGCCTACCCGCTCGATTTCATCCAGGTCGACTACTCCATCGCCAACCGCGACGCCGCCGCGACCATCCTGCCGCTCGCGGCGGAGCGCCGCATCGCGGTGCTCGTCAATCTTCCCTTCGGCCGCTCGTCGCTGTTCCGCGAAGCGGCCGGGCGTGCGCTGCCGCCGTGGGCGGCGGACATCGATGTGAAGAGCTGGGCGCAGTATTTCCTCAAGTACGTCATCTCCCACCCGGCGGTCACCTGTGCCATCCCGGGCTCGACACAGGTCGGGCATCTCACGGACAACCAGGGAGCGGCCCGCGGGCGTCTGCCCGATGAATCCCAGCGCCGCCGCATGGAGGAGTACTGGGACAACCGCTCCGCCTCCCCTGCATGACCGAGCAGCGCATCGGCTTCATCGGGCTCGGCAACGTCGGCAGTCAGCTCGCCGGCAATCTCCTGCGCCACGGGGTGGACCTCACGGTCCGCGACATCGACCCGCAGCGGGTCGCGCCGCTCGTGGCACGCGGTGCGCGCGCCGCGGCATCCGCGCGCGAGCTGGCGGCCGCGGTCGATGTGGTGATCACCTGCCTGCCCTCGCCCGAGATCTGCGCCCTGGTGATGGAGGGAGCGGACGGCGTGCTCGCCGGGCTTGCCTCGGGGACGCTGTGGCTCGAGATGAGCACCACCGACCACGCGGAGGTCTGCCGGCTCGCCGCGGCGGTCGAGGAGCGCGGCGCCACGGCACTCGACTGCCCGGTCTCCGGCGGCTGTCATCGCGCCGCCAGCGGCAACATCTCGATTTTCGCCGGCGGCACCCGCACCGCCTTCGAGCGCGCCCTGCCGGTGCTGGCGATCCTCGGCCAGCGCATTCTGCACACCGGGCCGCTCGGCTCCGCCTCGCAGCTGAAGGTGCTCACCAACTACCTGTGCACGGTGCACCTGGCGGCGCTCGCCGAGGCGCTCACCGTAGCGCGCGTCGCCGGCCTCGATCTGAACACGGCCTACGAGGCCATCCGCATCTCCTCCGGCAACTCCTTCGTGCACGAGACCGAGTCGCAGGTGATTCTGAACGGCAGCCGCGACATCAACTTCACCATGGACCTGGTGATCAAGGACGTCGGCCTGTTCGACTCCCTCGCCCGCGAGCTCGGCGTGCCACTCGAGCTCTCAC
Source organism: Gammaproteobacteria bacterium (assembly GCA_019235245.1). GTDB lineage: Bacteria > Pseudomonadota > Gammaproteobacteria > Steroidobacterales > Steroidobacteraceae > 13-2-20CM-66-19. The sequence goes on along the minus strand of JAFAKO010000268.1, from coordinate 435 downwards.
CGCTGGTGCTCGCGATCTTCCGCGACGGCGCGGGCCGCTATGGCGGGCGCGAGCTCTCGCCCAATATCATCCGCCGCCTGGAGGAAGCCTGCGGCGTACGCGTGCTCGGCAGTGGCTTCCCGGCGCAGCTCACCGATGAGGAGCCCAAGGTGCGCGGCTACGAGGTCGTGCCGCGCGGACGGTAGCGGGCGCCCCTGCGATCCGGCTCGCATTCGAAATGTTGACGTCATAATATAAAAGCCCGCCGCCGGCGCAGCCCCGCAAGCGCTCCATGGGAAACGGCACGTTCATCGAAACGCGCTCGATCGACTACGTGCCGCTCGCCGAGCGCCACGGCAAGGTCTGGCACCTCTGGCCGGTGTGGTTCTCGGGCGATGCGCACCTCGCCACCCTCGCCGTGGGCGTGCTCGGCATCACTCTCGGTGGCAACCTGCT
>JAFAKO010000166.1 GCA_019235245.1 Gammaproteobacteria bacterium | reverse complement strand
CGAGCCGCACGCCAAGCCGTGGGGCGCGGCCGGCATTCCCGAGAGCTTCGCCTTCGATCAGCTGCCCGCGGACCTGAACCACATCGAGCCGCTCTTCGCTCAGGCGATGCACCGGGTGCCGGCGCTCGAGTCGGCAGGCGTGCAGGTGTTCTTCAACGGGCCGGAGAGCTTCACGCCGGATGACCGCTATCTGCTCGGGGAGATGCCCGAGGTGCGCGGCCTGTACGTCGCGGCGGGCTTCAATTCGATCGGCATCCAGTCGGCGGGGGGTGCGGGCAAGGTGCTCGCGGACTGGATCCTCGATGGCCATCCACCCTTCGTCTTGTGGGACGTCGACATCCGCCGCTGCGCACCGTTCCAGCGCAACAGGCGCTATCTGCGCGAGCGCACCGTCGAGACGCTCGGCCTGCTTTACGCCATGCACTGGCCTTTTCGTCAGGCGGAAAGCGCCCGCGGCGTACGCCGCTCCCCGCTGCACGACCGCCTGGCCGCCGCCGGCGCCTGCTTTGGCGAGGTGGCGGGATACGAGCGCGCCAACTGGTTCGCCGCGCCCGGCACCGCGGCACGCTACGAGTACAGCTATGGGCGCCAGAACTGGTTCGAGCAGTCCGCTGCCGAGCATCGCGCGGTACGCGAGGCGGTCGGCCTGTTCGATCAATCATCGTTCGGCAAGTTCGTGGTGAAAGGCGCCGATGCCGCGGCGGTGCTCGGGCGCATCTGCGCGAATGAGATCGATGTGCCGGTGGGCAGGGTCGTCTATACCCAGTGGCTCAACGAGCGCGGCGGTATCGAGGCGGATCTGACGGTGACTCGGGAGGCGGAGAATTCGTACCTGATCGTCACCGCATGCGCGACGCAGGCACGCGACTTCCACTGGCTGTGCCGCAGCATCCCGGACTCCTCGCGCGCGGTGGCCGTGGACGTCTCCTCCGGCTACGCCGTGCTCGGCCTCATGGGCCCGCGCAGCCGTGCGCTCCTCGCGACCCTCACCGACGCCGACCTCTCGAGCGGCGCCTTGCCATTCGGCACCTCGCAGATCATCGATGTCGGCTACGCACGCGTGCGCGCGAGCCGCATCACGTACGTCGGCGAGCTCGGCTACGAGCTCTACATACCGGGCGAATTCGCGCAGTCCGTCTACGACGAGATCGTCGCGGGGGGCGCACCGTTCGGGCTGCGCCTCGCCGGCTATCACGCGCTCAACAGTCTGCGCATGGAGAAGGCCTACCGCCACTGGGGACACGACATCTCCGACGAGGACAGTCCCCTCGAGGCGGGACTGCAGTTCGCCATCGCCTGGAACAAACCCGGCGGCTTCCTCGGTCGCGAAGCGCTCGTGAAGCAGCGCACCGCTGGGTTGCGCCGCCGCCTCGTGGCGGTGGCGCTCGCACGCAGCGACCGCGTGCTGTATCACAACGAGCCCATCTGGCGGAACGGCGTGCTCGTCGGGCGGATCTCCTCCGCGATGTTCGGCCATACGATCGGCGCGCCGCTCGGTCTCGGCTATCTCGCCCAGCCCGATGGACCGCTGACGGATGAGTGGATTGCCGCCGGAAGCTACGAGGTCGAGGTTGCCGATGAGCGCATCGCCGCACGCATCTCCCTGCGGCCGCTCTACGATCCGACGAGCGAGCGCGTGCGGCGATGAAGGGCCAAGCGCGGGTCGTGGTCATCGGTGGCGGCGCGGTCGGCTGCAGCGCGCTCTACCACCTCACGAGGCTCGGGTGGACGGATGTGGTGCTGCTCGAGCGTGATGAGCTCACCGCCGGCTCCACCTGGCACGCGGCCGGCAACTGCCCGAACTTCTCGACCTCCTGGAGCATCCTCAAGCTGCAGCGTTACTCCACCGGGCTGTACCGCGGGCTCGCGCAGGAAGTCGGCTACGACATCAACTACCACGTGACCGGCAGCATCCGCCTCGCGCACAGCGCCGACCGGGTGGATGAGTTCCGACACGTCCAGGCGCAGGCGAGCGCCCAGGGGACCGACTTCGAGCTGCTGTCCCCGGCACAGATCCGCGAGCGACATCCTTTCCTCGTGCTCGATGACATCCGCGCGGGGCTGTGGGATCCGACCGATGGCGACATCGATCCCTCGCAGCTCACCCAGGCCCTCGCGAAGGGCGCACGCGACCGTGGCGCCTCGGTGTACCGTCATACGCGCGTCACGGCTATCCGCGAGCTCGATTCCGGCGGCTGGCGCATCGAGACGACCGCCGGAGCGATCGACTCCGAGTACGTGATCAACGCGGCCGGCTACCGCGGAGCCGAGGTGGCGGCGCTCATCGGCGAGTCGCTCCCGATAGTGACGCTCTCCCACCAGTACCTGCTCACCGAGGAAATCCCCGAGCTCATCGCGCGCGGCGCGGCACGTCTGCCGCTGGTGCGCGATCCCGATGTGAGCTACTACCTGCGTCAGGAGCGGCAGGCGCTGCTGCTCGGACCGTACGAGTCACGGGGCGAGGCGCACTGGCTCGCTGGGTTGCCTGCCGAGTTCGCCCACCAGCTGTTCGCGGACGATCTGGGGCGCATCGAGAGCTATATCGAGGCCGCCTGCGCGCGCGTGCCGATCCTCGGCTCGGTGGGTGTGAAGCGCGTGATCAACGGCCCGATCCCTTATGCGCCGGATGGGAATCCGCTGATCGGCCCGGCAGGGGTGGGACGCAACTTCTTCCACTGCTGCGCCTTCACCTTCGGCATCATCCAGGCCGGCGGTGCCGGGCGCATCATTGCCGAATGGGTGGTGAACGGCGAGCCCGACTGGGATGTCTGGCCGGTCGATTGCCGCCGTTATCTCCCGTTCGCCAACCGTGCCTACACCCTCGCCAAGGCGCTCGAGACCTATCAGCACGAATACGGCATCGGTTATCCGCAGGAGGAGCGTCCCGCCGGCCGCCCGGCGAAAACCTCCCCGCTCTACCAGCGCCTGAGCGCGCAGGGCGCGGTGTTCGGCGCGCGCGCTGGCTGGGAGCGCGCGGTCTATTACGCACGAGCCGGCGACCCGGCGGGTGCGGATTGCTCGTTTCGCCGCCCGCACTGGCACCACGCCGTGGCGCGCGAATGCGCCGCCGTTGCCGGCGCGGTGGCCCTTCTCGAGCTTCCCGGCTTCACCAAGTTCGAGATCGCAGGCGCTGGCGCCGCCCGCTGGATCGATCACCTGGTGGCGGGCGCACTGCCGCGGCCGGGGCGTACGGCACTGAGTTATTTCTGCTCCCCGCGCGGGGGCATCGTGAGCGAGATGACCGTCTCGCAGCTGGCCGAGGATCGGTTCTGGCTCATCTCCGCCGCAGCCGGTGAACGGCACGATGAGCAGTGGCTGACGAGCCACCTGTCGCAGCGCTTCGGTCCGGTGACTCTCGTGAACCTCACCGCGCGTTTCGGCTCGCTGATCGTGGTCGGGCCGCGCTCGCGCGAGCTGCTGGCGCGTGTCACCGAGGCGGACCTGTCGAACCAAAGCTTCCCGTGGCTCGCGGTGCGCACCATACCCATTGCCTACACCGAGGCGCTCGCCATGAGAGTCAACTACGTGGGTGAGCTCGGATGGGAGCTCCACGTTCCGGTCGAGCATCTGCTCAGCGTCTACGAGCTGCTGCGGAGCGCCGGGGAAAGTCTCGGACTCGCGCACTTCGGGCTGTATGCCATGGAGAGCCTGCGGCTCGAGAAGTGCTATCGCAGCTGGAAGGCCGACCTGACCACCGAGTACACGCCATTGATGGCTTCGCTGGATCGTTTCGTGCGGCTGGACAAGGAGGCGGATTTCATCGGCCGCGAGGCGCTGCGCCGCGAGGCGGTCTCCGGTCCGAAGGAGCGCTTCGTGCCGCTCCTGGTGGCAGCCGGCGATGCCGACGCGTCGGCCGTCTCGATCGTGTGGCGCGGCGCCGAACGAGTTGGACTGGTCACCTCCGGCGGTTATGGCTATCGTTTGAATCGCAGTATTGCCCTCGCCTACGTGCAGGCCGGGCTCAGCGAGCCGGGCACCGAGCTCGAGGTGGAGATTCTCGGGGAGCGCCGCCGCGCGCTGGTGGCACGGGAGCCGCTCTACGATCCGCACAACCAGCGCCTGCGGGAATGAGCGGGAATGAAGGCAACATGACTTCGATACGCAGCGGGTTCGCCCGCCCCGCCTGGTGGCTGTACATATTGCTCGGGGCGCTGATCCTGCTCGCGCTCGTCGCGACGGTGGCCTGGCTCGGCCCGCTGCCACCCAAAGTGGTTGTCATGAGCACGGGGGCGCCGGGCAGCGACTTCGATCTCTACGCCCGCCAGTACCAGGCCATCCTCAGGCGCTCAGGCGTCCAGCTGCGGCTCGTTCCGTCGGCGGGCTCCGTGGAGAATCTCGCGCGGCTGAACGATCCGCATTCGGGCATCGACGTCGGCTTCGCCCAGGGTGGCCTGACCAACGAAGTGGCCTCGCCCGGTCTCGAGTCGCTCGGAACGGTCTTCTACCAGCCTTTCTGGATGTTCGTGCGACGGGAACTCTCCATGACGCGGCCCGATGAGTTGCGCGGCAAGCGTCTGGCCGTCGGACCGGCGGGCAGCGGCACGCAGGTGATGGCCCGGAAGTTCCTGGCGCTGAACGGTATCGCCGAGAGCCTCCTGCAGTTGCAGCCTCTCAACGCGGCTGAGGCGGGCGAAGCGTTGCTGCGCGGCGAAACGGACGCCGCCGCCATGGTGGCATCATGGGAGACGCCCATCGTGCGCCGTCTGCTCGCCTCGCCCGCCGTGAACATCGTCGGTGCGCCGCGTGCCGACGCCTACGTCGCGCTGGACCCCTACCTCACCAAGCTGGTGCTACCCACGGGCGTCGGCGACCTGGCCACCAATCGCCCGCCGAACGATGTCAATCTCGTCTCGACCGAAGCCAGCCTGATCGTGCGCACGGACCTGCACCCGGCCATCAAGTACCTGTTGCTCGAGGCGGCGACTCAGGTCCACTCCGCGGCGGGACTGTTTCGCAAGGCGGGACAATTCCCGGCGCCCGAGCGCGTCGATCTGCCGATCTCCAAGGACTCCCGGCAGTACTACAAGTCCGGCCCTCCATTCCTGCAGCGCTATCTCCCGTACGGCATCGCGGTCCTCGCGAGCAGACTGCTTCTGCTGCTCATCCCGGTGATCGGCGTGGCGTACCCGCTGGTGCGCATGGCGCCGGCGCTTTACGGCTGGAGCATGCGGCGCCGGATATTTCGCCTGTACGGCGAGCTGAAGTACATCGAGGCCGAGCTGGACAACAAGAGCGGAATTGCCGCTGCAGACCTGCTCCAACAGTTGCAGCGCCTCGAGGAGCGCGCCAACCGACTGCAGGTGCCGTTCGCCTTCGCACCATTCCTCTACCAGCTCCGCAATCACATCGCGCTCGTGCGCGCGCGCATCGAGACGGTGGCATCCGTAGCGCCCGCAATCGTCCGAGCGAGCGGCTGAGCAGCGACCAGACGCACGCTAACCGCGAGCGGCGGCGGACCTGGCGCCAGACCTCAGCCGCAGACCTGACGCAATCGCTCGCGCAGCTGCTCGCGGAGCTGGTGAATCTCCGCATCGTTGATCAGGGCGGCGCCGGAAAATCGGCAGGCCGCACGCAACGCGGCGATGGCGACGCACACGCAGCGGTGACGACGCGCGCGGTCCTGGCTGGTTGCGGCAACCTCGAGGAACGTGAGGCCGACGTCGAGCTCCGTGCGCACGAAGTCAGCGTGTGCGCGCCTCAGGCTCATAAAAGCGTCGTGCCCCTGAGCTATGGCCATGCGGATGATGAAAATACGCCGCCCGGCCGACGATGCAAGGGGTCGCCCGCGCCATGCCCAGGGCTAAGCTCGCCCGTCTACCACCAGGCGCGTTGGCATCAGGGGCGTCGGCCACCGTTGCCAGGTCGGCGGCGTATCGGCTTGGGGGTGCCCGCCCCCGGGAGCGCCGGAGTGGGCTCCTGTGCACCATCGCCGTACTTGCCATCGTCGCTCGGTCGATCGCGGTATCGGACAGCACTGCCAGGTGAGCGGCGCTGTGGGCGCTGCGCGGGAGTCGTGGGCTGCTTGCTGCTCATTGTGTGATCCTCCATAGATTTTCGACTTTGCGACGCAGTGACAGTTTCAGTGCGTGGCAATCCAACAGCGCTGGCTGCCCGAGCCCAAGCGGCGCGCAACGAGCACTGTTGGCGCCGTGGCGGGTAGCCCGTGAGCGCAAACTAGGGCATAATTCGACGGGATTTTTTCGGAATTGATCGATTATGTGTAGTCGGCCGAAATGGTGGAATTCACGCAGCGGGTCGCGCGTCGCGACGCGTCTGCGTGCGCTGCCGCCAGCCGAGCTCACCGGGCACGAAAATGAACCGCGCGACCTCCACACTGCAGACACCGCTCGCCGCCGCCAGGCGCACGGGGCTGTCGTGGCGCGTCGCTCCGCCCCACATCAGCACCGCACTGCTGTACCTTGGCGTCGGCATACTCGCGACGCTGCTGCCGCTTAGGTTTTCCGCGCAGGGACTGAGTCCCTCCGTCATCGGCCTGCTCGCGACCGCGGAAGCGGTCGGTTTTCTCGTCGGCTGCCTCTACGCTCATCGGCTGATCGCGCCGGTCGGGCTCGAGCGTGCCTACGCGGCGTTCGCCGGCATGAAGGCGGTTGCGATCCTCGGCCTTTACTTCGCCGCAGATGCGCCACTCCTGGCGCTGATGCGCTTCATGATCGGTCTGAACGCAGCGGGTCTCGCGGTGATCGTCGAAAGCTGGCTCAACGCCCTCGTTCCCAATGAGAAGCGCGGCCAGGTACTGACGCTCTACGTGCTCATCCTCGGCCTCTTTTACGGCGCGGGCCAG
>JAFAKO010000010.1 GCA_019235245.1 Gammaproteobacteria bacterium | reverse complement strand
GCACGTTTCCGCTCGCGCCGTTCACGCCCCTGCAGGCCGGCAGCGTGCCGCAGATGCTGATTGCCGGCTGCGGCAGCGGCAGTCAACCGATCCTGACAGCCCAGCGATTCAGTGGTGTCCGCATGCTGGCGGTGGACCTCAGCCTCGCCAGCATCGGCTACGCCATTCGCAAGACGCACGAGCTGGGCTACTCGGGGATCGAGTATGCCCATGCCGACATCCTGAAGCTCGGCGAGATCACTCGTACCTTCGACATCATTGCGTGCGTCGGCGTGCTGCATCATCTGGCCGACCCGTTCATGGGATGGCGAATCCTGCTGTCCCGGCTGCGGCCCGGTGGCTTCATGGATCTGGGTTTCTACAGCCGCATTGCCCGACGGCACGTCGCCACAGCGCGCGACTTCATTGCGGCTCGCGGTTACGCCAGCACCCCCGAGGACATTCGCCGCCTCCGCCGCGACCTGGCCATACTGGACACGGGTGGCGAGCTGGAATGGTTGAGCAAGACTCCGGACTTCTACGCGACCAGTGACTGTCGCGATCTGCTCTTCCACGTGCAGGAGCATTGCCTGACGCTGGATCAGATCGAGTCGTTTCTCACCGAATCCGGGCTGCGCTTCATCGGTTTCGAGCTGGAGCCTGCATTGCTGCACGCGTACCGGACGCGCTTTCCCGGTGACCCGGCAGGATTGAATCTGCGCAACTGGGCGCGGTTCGAGGCCGACAATCCCGACACGTTCATCGGGATGTACCAGTTCTGGGTTCAGAAGCCGAACGAGCACTGAAGACCCGGCTGCTTCCGGGGTCCACCGGTGCCATCCGGGCATCAATGGAATAGGCTACGGCTTGAAGCGGCTGCGCTTTGCCCCCACAAAGGCCGCATTCACCCGAGGCCCATCCCATGCGCATGGACAAACTCACCAGCCGATTTCAGCAGGCGCTGGCCGACGCGCAGTCGCTCGCGCTCGGGCGGGACCACCAGTTCATGGAGCCCGCCCACCTCATGCTGGCGCTGCTCGACAGCACCGGTGGCTCGGTGCGTCCGCTGCTGGTGAAGGCCGGCGCGGACGTCAACAAGCTGCGGGCGGGTGTCCTGGCGCTGCTCGACGGGCTGCCCAAGGTCGAGGGGACTCCCGGTGAGATCCATATCTCCAACGACCTGAACCGGGTCCTCAACGTCACCGACAAGCTCGCGCAGCAGCGCGGCGATCAGTACATCTCGAGCGAGCTGTTCGTGCTCGCCGCCTTCGAGGACCGGGCGCTCGCGCGGATCTTCAAGGAGTCCGGTGTGGTGCGCGGCGCGATCGAGAAGGCAATCGAGGAGGTGCGCGGCGGCGAAAAGGTGAACGACGCGAACGCCGAAGAGAGCCGGCAGGCGCTCGAGAAGTACACCATCGATCTCACTGCGCGCGCCTCGTCCGGCAAGCTCGATCCGGTCATCGGGCGCGACGACGAGATCCGCCGCACCGTACAGGTGCTGCAGCGCCGCACCAAGAACAACCCGGTGCTGATCGGCGAGCCGGGTGTCGGTAAGACGGCGATCGTCGAGGGCCTGGCGCAGCGCATCGTCAACGGTGAGGTGCCCGAAGGCCTCAAGGACAAGCGCATCCTCGCGCTCGACATGGGCTCGCTCATCGCCGGCGCCAAATTCCGCGGGGAGTTCGAAGAGCGCCTCAAAGGCGTGCTGAACGATCTTGCCAAGCAGCAGGGCCAGATCATTCTGTTCATCGACGAGCTGCATACCATGGTGGGTGCCGGCAAGGCTGAGGGCGCCATGGATGCCGGCAACATGCTCAAGCCCGCGCTCGCCCGCGGTGAGCTGCATTGCGTCGGCGCGACCACGCTCGATGAATACCGCAAGTACATCGAGAAGGATGCGGCGCTCGAGCGGCGCTTCCAGAAGGTGCTGGTCGATGAGCCCTCGGTCGAGGACACCATCGCCATCCTGCGCGGCCTCAAGGAGCGCTACGAGGTGCACCACAAGGTCGAGATCACCGACCCGGCGATCGTCGCTGCCGCCACGCTCTCGCACCGCTACATCGCCGACCGTCAGCTGCCCGACAAGGCCATCGACCTGATCGATGAGGCGGCGGCGCGCATTCGCATGGAGATCGACTCCAAGCCCGAGGCGCTCGACCGGCTCGAGCGCCGCATCATCCAGCTCAAGATCGAGCAGGAGGCGCTCAACAAGGAGAAGGACGAGGCCTCGCGCAAGCGCCTGGCGACGCTGCAGGAGACGCTGCGTGGCCTCGAGAAGGAATACGCGGACCTCGAGGAGGTGTGGAAGGCCGAGAAGGCGGCGGTGCAGGGCAGCGCCCACATCCGCGAGGAGCTCGACCGGGCGCGACTCGAGCTCGATGCCGCACGGCGTGCCGGCAATCTCGGGCGGATGGCGGAGCTCCAGTACGGCAAGATTCCCGAGCTCGAGAAGCGCCTGAGCGCCGCGGAGATCGCCGAGGACAAGGCGCCCACGCTGGTGCGCAACAAGGTGACCGAGGAAGAGGTCGCGGAAGTCGTCTCCAAGTGGACCGGAATTCCGGTGTCGAAGATGCTGCAGGGCGAGAAGGAGAAGCTGCTGCACATGGAGGCGGCGCTTGGCAGGCGCGTCGTCGGCCAGGACGAGGCGCTGCGCATCGTCTCGAACGCCATCCGCCGCTCGCGCGCGGGACTTTCCGACCCGCGGCGACCGAACGGCTCGTTTCTGTTCCTGGGTCCGACCGGCGTCGGCAAGACCGAGCTCTGCAAGGCGCTCGCCGAGTTCCTGTTCGACACCGAGGACGCGCTGATCCGCATCGACATGTCGGAGTTCATGGAGAAGCACTCGGTGGCCCGCATGATCGGCGCCCCGCCCGGCTACGTCGGGTACGAGGAGGGCGGCTATCTGACCGAAGCGGTGCGTCGCCGGCCTTACTCGGTGATCCTGCTCGATGAGGTGGAGAAGGCACACCAGGATGTCTTCAACGTCCTGCTGCAGGTGCTCGACGACGGGCGCCTCACCGACGGTCAGGGTCGCACGGTCGACTTCCGCAACACGGTCATCATCATGACCTCGAACCTCGGCTCGCAGGTCATCCAGGAGTACTCGGGCGAGAAGGACTACGCCAAGATGAAGAGCGCGGTCATGGAGATCGTGCAGCAGAGTTTCCGTCCCGAGTTCATCAACCGCATCGATGACATCGTGGTGTTCCATCCGCTCGGCACGCAGCAGATCCGCGCGATCGTCGACATCCAGCTCATCTACCTGCGCAAGCGCCTGCAGGAGCGCAACATGGATCTCACGCTCGACGATGCGGCGCGCGACCTCCTGGGGGAGGCCGGCTTCGACCCGGTGTACGGTGCGCGGCCGCTGAAGCGCGCCATTCAGCAGCAGATCGAGAATCCGCTCGCGCAGAAGATCCTCGAGGGCGAGTTCGTTCCGGGCGACCGCATCCGCATCAGTGCGCGGGCCGGACAGCTGGCCTTCGCGAAGGCCGACGAGCGCCGCGCTGCGCGCGCCTGACCCTCGCGGTGCGCAGCCGGCGCACCCGCCGGGCACCCTCGTGGTCGCCGGGGCCTTGGTTATAATCTGCCGGCAACATAAACCTGAAGAGAGCTCATGCCGTTCTACGAATATGAATGCCAGGCCTGCAAGTACTACACGGAAGTGATGCAGAAAATCAGCGACACGCCGCTCACGCGCTGCCCGTCCTGCGGCAAGCGCTCGCTGAAGAAGCTGGTGTCGGTGCCGGTGTTTCGCCTCAAGGGGGCCGGCTGGTACGAGACCGACTTCAAGTCCGACAAGGAGACCAAGCGCAATCTTCTCGGCGCGGAGAAAGAGGAGTCGAAGGCCGAGAGCAAGGCCGAGGCCAGCGAAAGCAAGTCCGCGGAGTCCGGCGCCAAGGAAGCCAAGGAGGCCCGCCCGGCCGAGCCGAAGAGCCCGAAGGCGACCTCCGGCGCATCCACCGCCGGCCGCAGCCGCGGCACAGCGCGCAGCAGTGCGGCCCGACGCCCGGTGCGCGCAAAGAGCGCCAGGAAAGCCCGCAAGAAGCGACGCTAGGCTCATGAGCGCCCCCAGCGGCACGAGGAAGAGGAGCCTGCAGCGCTACCTGGTTGCGGGCGTGCTCGTATGGCTGCCCATTCTCGCCACCGTCTGGGTGGTGAGCTTCATCCTCCATCTGATGGATCTCACGCTGAAGATCCTGCCGCCCGCCTACAGGCCCGAGGCGCTGGTCGGATTCCCCCTGCCGGGGCTCGGCGCCGTGTTTGCGCTGCTGGTGCTGCTGCTGACGGGGCTTCTGGTCACGAACCTGATCGGCAGGCGGCTGATCGTCTGGGGCGAGGAGCTTCTCAACCGCATTCCGGTCGTGCGCACGGTGTACGGGGGCGTCAAGAGCTTCGCGGAGAGCGTCTTCTCGCAGTCCAACGCCTTCCGCAAGGTCGTCATGGTCGAGTACCCGCGGGCCGGAGCCTGGAGCATCGGCTTCCTCACCGCCGAGGACGTGCCGGAGATCAGCGCGCGCCTGGGCGAGCCGCACGTCGCGGTGTACATCTCCTCGGCGCTCAATGCCACCGCGGGCTACCTGGTCGTCGTGCCCCGACGCGACGTCGTGGAGCTCGACATGTCGGTAGATGCGGCCATGAAGATGATCATCACCTGTGGCGTGGTCGTGCCTGCCGCGCCCCTCCGGGCCGACTCACTCGCCAAGCCCGCCGCCTGAGATTCCCGTGCAAGCCATGCGGCTGACAGCGCCGCGAGCGCCGCTCTCGCTTTCGCAGGTCACACTTGCGCCGCCTGGCGCCTCGGAGGTTCTCATCCTTGTGGAGGCCTGCGGGGTGTGCCGGACCGATCTGCACCTCCTCGATGGCGAGCTGCCCGACATCCATTGCCCGATCACTCCGGGGCACGAGATCGTCGGGATCGTGGCGGCGCTTGGTGCGGGCGTGACGCGTTTCGTCGTCGGCGACCGGGTCGGCGTGCCGTGGCTCGCCTGGACCTGCGGGGTCTGCCGCTACTGCCGTGCGGGGCTCGAGAATCTCTGTCCGCAGGCGCGCTTCACCGGTTACACCTGCGACGGCGGGTACGCGCAGGAGGTTCGTGCGGACGCGCGCTACTGCCTGGCACTTCCGCCCGGAGTCCCGGCGGCGCCACTCGCGCCTCTCCTGTGCGCCGGCCTCATCGGCTACCGTGCCTACCGCAAGGCGGGCGATGCGCAGAATCTCGGTCTCTATGGCTTTGGCGCCGCGGCCCACCTCCTCACCCAGGTCGCGCGGCACGAGGGCCGCCGGGTATTCGCCTTCACCCGCGAGGGCGATCGGGCAGGACAGGACTTCGCCCGCGAGCTCGGCGCGGTATGGGCGGGAGCATCGGGCGAGCGTCCACCGGAGGAGCTCGACGCGGCAATCCTCTTCGCTCCGGTCGGCGCTCTGGTGCCTACAGCGCTCGCCGCGGTGCGACCGGGCGGGCGCGTGGTGTGCGCCGGCATCCACATGAGCGATGTGCCCGCCTTCCCCTACGGCCTGCTCTGGGGCGAGCGCTCGGTCGCCTCCGTCGCCAACCTCACCCGGGCCGACGGCGAGGCTTTCATCGCTCTCGCCACGCGGCTCGGGCTCACCGCGACGGTGGAGCGTTTTGCCCTTGCCGACGCGAACACCGCGCTCGCGCGGCTCCGTGGCGGTGCCATCCAGGGGGCGGCGGTGCTGGAGATGCCGGGCCGCTGACCCCTCTGGCAGCCGGTTGCGGCTCCCGGGGAGCCTCCGTAACATCGCGCGCCCTATGCGCTCACATTATTGCGGACAGGTGGACGAGCGGCTCATCGGTCAGGAGATCGCGGTGGCCGGCTGGGTGCATCGCCGCCGCGACCATGGCGGGGTGATTTTCGTCGACCTGCGCGATCGCGAAGGGCTGCTGCAGATCGTGTTCGATCCGGGTGCGGCGCCCGTGTTTCGTGAGGCGGAGCGGCTGCGCAACGAGTACGTGGTGCGCGTGCGCGGACGGCTGCGCGAGCGACCTGCCGGCACCGTGAATCCGAACCTCGCCTCGGGCAAGGTAGAGATGCTGGCATCGGAGCTCGAGCTACTCAACCGCTCCGAGCCGCTTCCTTTCCAGCTCGATGAGCAGGTCGGCGAGGAGGTGCGCCTGCGCTATCGCTACCTCGATCTGCGCCGCGAGGTCATGAGCGAGCGTCTGCGTCTGCGACATCGGCTCACGCGCTCCATGCGGGGCTATCTCGATGCGCACGGCTTCGTCGATCTCGAGACACCGATGCTCACCAAGGCGACCCCGGAGGGCGCCCGGGACTACCTGGTGCCGAGCCGCACACACCCGGGAAAGTTCTTCGCGCTGCCGCAGTCGCCGCAGATCTTCAAGCAGCTGCTGATGATCGCGGGCTTCGACCGCTACTACCAGATCGTGCGCTGCTTCCGCGACGAGGATCTGCGCGCGGATCGCCAGCCGGAGTTCACCCAGCTCGACATCGAGACCTCGTTCCTCGCGCAGGGCGACATCATGGCGCTGATGGAGGCTCTGGTGCGGCACTTCTTCCGCGAGGTGCTCAACACAGAGCTTGCCGAGCCCTTCCCGCGCATGAGCTACGCCGAGGCGATGCGCCGCTACGGCTCCGATAAGCCGGACCTGCGCAACCCG
>JAFAKO010000288.1 GCA_019235245.1 Gammaproteobacteria bacterium | reverse complement strand
AGCCTGGGAGCGCGCGCTGCGCAGCCGCTCGATCTCCTCGTGAAAGGCCTCCACGTCCTCGAAGTGACGGTACACGGAGGCGAAGCGCACGTAAGCAACCTCATCGAGGTGCCGCAGCTCCTCCATGACGAGCTCGCCGATCGCGCGTGCGGAGATCTCGCGATCGCCGAGACTGCGCACTCGATGCACGATGCGGCTCACGGCCTCATCGATCTGCTCGCGCGGCACCGGGCGCTTCTCCAGCGCCTTCTCCATGCCCGCACGGAGCTTGGCTTCCTCGAAGGACTCGCGACCACGATCGCCCTTGATCACGAGCGGCATGAGGAGCTCGGCGGTCTCGAAGGTCGTGAAGCGCTCGCCGCATTGCAGGCACTCGCGGCGGCGACGGATCTGCCGACCTTCGCCCGCGAGGCGCGAGTCGTTCACCTTCGTCTCCTCGTGGCCGCAGAATGGGCAGTGCATGAGGCCGCAGCGTGCGCTGCCGGGTCAGGGGCCGTAGACCGGGAAGCGAGCGCACAGCTCGATGACCTGCGGGCGTACCCGCTCGATCACCGCCGCCGCGCCTTCCGCGTCGAGCACCTGCGCAATGAAGTCCGCGACCTGCCGCACCTGTTCCTCGCGGAAGCCGCGCGTCGTCGAGGCAGGCGTACCGATGCGCAGGCCGCTCGTCACCATCGGCGGGCGCGGGTCATTCGGCACGGCGTTCTTGTTGACGGTGATGTTGGCGCGCCCGAGCGCCGCGTCGGCATCCTTGCCGGTGATGTTGCGGTCGGCGAGACTCATGAGGAACAGGTGATTGTCGGTGCCGCCGGAGACGATCTGGTAACCGCGCTCCGTGAGCCGCGCCGCCATGGCGCGGGCATTCGCCAGCACCTGCCGCTGGTAGTCGCGAAACTCGGGCTGCAGCGCCTCGAGGAGCGCCACGGCCTTGGCGGCGATCACGTGCATGAGCGGCCCGCCCTGGGTGCCAGGGAACACCAGCGAGTTGAGCTTGCGGGTGATCTCATCGTTGGCGCGCGCAAGAATGAGGCCGCCGCGCGGCCCGCGCAGCGTCTTGTGGGTGGTCGTGGTCACGACGTCGGCGTGCGGCACCGGGTTGGGATAGATGCCCGCCGCGACCAGCCCGGCGACGTGCGCCATGTCGACCACCAGGTACGCGCCGACGCTGCGCGCAATGGTTGCGAACCGTGCCCAGTCGATGATGCGCGAGTACGCCGAGAAGCCCGCGATGAGCAGCTTCGGCCGGTGCTCCTCGGCGAGTCGCTGTACCTGCTCGTAGTCGATCTCGCCGGTGTCCGGGCGGATGCCGTACTGCGCGGCGCGGAAGAACTTGCCGGAAAAATTCACCTTGGCGCCATGCGTGAGATGCCCGCCGTGGTCGAGGCTCATGCCGAGAATCGGCTCACCGGGCGCCGCCAGTGCGAAGTAGGCGGCGGCGTTCGCCTGCGATCCCGAGTGGGGCTGCACGTTGGCAAAGTCCGCGCCGAACAGCCGCCGCGCCCGCTCGATGGCGAGCTGCTCGACCTGGTCGACGTACTCGCAGCCGCCGTAATAGCGCTTGCCGGGGTAGCCCTCGGCGTACTTGTTGGTCAGCACCGAGCCCTGCGCCTCGAGCACGCGCGGGCTGGCATAATTCTCGGAAGCGATGAGCTCGACGTGGTCTTCCTGGCGGCGACTCTCACCCGCGAGCGCCGCCGCGAGCTCGGGGTCGAAGCCTTCGATGGTCATGGTCTTGCGGAACATGGGTGAGCGCCCCGGTGGTGCGGAAGAAGACGGGCACGCGAATTGTAACCGCGCTCAGCGTTAAATCGCGTATCCGGGCGCGCCGCCCACGAGCCTGAGCCTACAGCAGGCCCTCCACGACCCCGCTCCAGGCCTGCGCCAGGTTGCTGCGGTTGTAGCCGCCGCCGCCGAGGGCGAGCACCCGGCCGTGACCGAGGCTCTCGGCGAGCTGCTTGAGGTCGCGCGCCGCACGGGCGTGCACCGCGGGCGAAAAACGCAGGTGGGTGATGGGGTCGCCTTCGAGGCTGTCGGCTCCGCACTGCAGGATGACGAATTCCGGCTGGTACTTTTCGAGGTGCGCGAGCACGCGCGGCCAGACGGCGGCGAACAGCTCATCGTCCGCGCCCGGCGGCAGCGGCAGGTTGAGCTTCATGCCGACCGCCGCGCCACGACCGGTCTCGCTGGCCGCGCCGGTGCCCGGATAGAGGTAGCGGCCGTCCTCGTGCAGATCGGCGAACACCACCGCCGCGTCGTCCTCGAACGCGTAGAACACCCCATCGCCGTGATGCGCGTCGATGTCGACGTAGGCGATGTGGCGCAGCCCGAGGCGCTTGAGCTGCTCGATGGCGACTCCACAGTCGTTGAAGACGCAGAAGCCGGCCGCGCGGTTGCGCGCCGCGTGGTGCAGCCCGGCGATCGGCACGAAGGCGCGGCGGCACTCGCCCTGCATGATCGCCTCCATGCAGCCGAGCGTCGCGCCCACCACCCCGGCAGCGGCCTCGTACACGCCGCGGAACGCCGGCGTGTCGCCGGCATCGAGCAGCCCGGTGCCGCTCGCGGAACGCTCACGCACGAACTCCAGGTACTCCGCGGTATGGAACGAGGCGAGCTCCGCCTCGCTCGCATCGCGCGGCTCGAGCAGCGTCACCCGCTGCGGCAGGCCGCGCGCGGAGAATTCGCGCACGAACGCCGCCAGGCGATCCGGCCCGAACGGATGCCCGTCACCGAACCCGTAGCGCGCGAGGCGCTCGCTGACGACCACGGCGACGCTGTTCATGTCGAGCCACGCTCCTTACCGACCCACCCGCACCGAGGCGGGCAAGCCTAACACAGCGGCGCTCGCGGCACGGGCCGCTGCCGGCGATAATCCCCGCATGGCCCAATACATCTACACCATGAGCCGCGTCTCCAAGGTGGTGCCGCCCAAGCGCATCATCCTGCGCGACATCAGCCTCTCTTTCTTTCCCGGAGCGAAGATCGGCGTGCTCGGCCTGAACGGTGCGGGCAAGTCCTCGCTGCTGAAGATCATGGCCGGCCTCGACAGCTCCTTCGACGGCGAGGCCCGGCCGCAGAGTGGCATTCGCATCGGCTTCCTGCCGCAGGAGCCGGAGCTCGATGCTGCGCTCACGGTGCGCGCCACCGTGATGGAGGGCCTGGGCGGGACCTTCGGCCAGCTCGAGGAGTTCAACGAGATCAGCGAGAAGTTCGCCGAGCCCATGGACGATGAGCAGATGAACGCCCTCCTCGCACGCCAGGCGCAGTTGCAGGATGCGATCGACGCCGCGGGCGGCTGGGAGCTCGAGCGCAAGCTCGAGATCGCCGCCGATGCGCTGCGCCTGCCGCCGTGGGAGTCGGCCATCGCCACGCTCTCGGGCGGCGAGAAGCGCCGCGTGGCGCTCTGCCGTCTGCTGCTCTCGGCGCCGGACATGCTGCTGCTCGATGAGCCGACCAACCATCTCGATGCGGAGTCGATCGCCTGGCTGGAGCGCTATCTCGAGGAATATCCGAGCACCGTGATCGCGGTCACCCACGACCGCTACTTCCTCGACAACGTTGCGGAGTGGATCCTCGAGCTCGACCGCGGCTATGGCATTCCGTGGCACGGAAACTATTCCTCGTGGCTCGAGCAGAAGGAGCAGCGCCTCGCGCTCGAGCAGCGCGAGCAGGAGGCGCTGCGCAAGGCGCTCGCGCACGAGCTCGAGTGGGTGCGTCAGAACCCCAAGGCGCGCCAGGCGAAGGGCAAGGCGCGCCTCGCGCGCTACGAGGAGCTCGCCTCGCGCGAGTTCCAGCAGCGCAACGAGACCAACGAGATCTACATCCCGCCCGGCGAGCGGCTCGGGGACCTGGTGATCGCGGTAGCGGGATTGCGCAAGGGCTATGGCGAGCGGCTGCTGATCGACAAGCTCGATTTCAACCTGCCGCGCGGCGGCATCGTCGGCATCATCGGCCCGAACGGCGCCGGCAAGACCACGCTGTTCCGCATGCTCACCGGCGCCGAGCCAGCCGATGCCGGTGAGATCCGCATCGGCCCGACGGTGCGGCTCGCGTACGTCGACCAGTCGCGCCAGGCGCTCGATGACGCCAAAACCGTGTGGCAGGAAATCTCCGGCGGCCTCGACACCATCAAGGTAGGCCCGTACGAGACCTCCTCGCGCGGCTACGTGGGGCGCTTCAATTTCAAAGGGACCCAGCAGCAGCAGCTGGTCGGAGCGCTCTCCGGAGGCGAGCGCAACCGCGTGCATCTGGCCAAGGTGCTGCGCGCGGGCGGCAACGTGCTGTTGCTCGATGAGCCGACCAACGACCTGGACGTCGAGACCCTGCGCGCGCTCGAGGAAGCGCTGCTCGCCTTCCCGGGCTGCGCCGTGGTGATCTCCCACGACCGCTGGTTCCTCGATCGCATCGCCACGCACATCCTCGCCTTCGAGGGCGACTCGCAGGTGGTGTGGTTCGAGGGCAATTACCAGGAGTACGTCGAGGACTTCCGGCGCCGCCGCGGTGAGGACGCCGCGCAGCCGCATCGCATCCGCTACAAGCCGCTGACGCGCTGAGCGGCTCCGACCTCACCTTGCTGCGTTCGACGACAGACCCCCAGTCGCCCGCCGGGCCTGCCGCCGGGACCTTGTGGCGCTGGGCCGGCCCGCTCGCGGCGCTGCTGGTGTTCACGCTCGTCGTATGGGTGCTGCATCACCAGCTGGCGCATCTGCACGTCAAGCGGGTGCTGGCACACCTGCACGGCATCCCGCGCCGCCAGGTGCTGGCGGCCCTCGGATTCACGGCGCTCAGCTACTGGCTGCTGAGCACCTACGAGCTGCTGGCGCTCACCTACCTGCGCCGCACGATCCCGTACCAACGTATCCTGCTCAACTCCTTCATCGCCTACTCCTTCAGCCACACGCTCGGTTTTGCCGCGTTCACGCAGACCGCGATCCGCCTGCGGCTGTATGCCAGTGCGCGCATCTCGGCCATCGACGTGGCCACGGTGTCGGCATTCTGCAGCGTGTCCTTCGGTATCGGGCTCGCCACGGTCGCCGGACTCTCGCTGGTGCTCTCGCCCGGGCACGCGGCGCGGCTCCTGCACCTGCACGAGAACTGGGCGGTGCTGGTGGGCATGCTGTTGCTCGCGGCCGTGTGCGCCTACGTGCTGTGGGCGTGCTTCGCACGCGGCACGCTCGAGATCCGCGGCTGGGCGTTGCGCGCGCCCGGACCGTTCATCGGGCTCACGCAGATGACCCTCGGCATGCTGGACATCTCGCTCGCCTGCGCGGTGCTGTGGTCGCTGCTGCCCGTGAGCGCTCACGTCCACTACATCACCTTCCTCGGCGTGTACGCGGCGGCGGTGATCGCCGGCATCATCAGTCACGTCCCCGGCGGGGTGGGCGTGTTCGAGGCGGTGATCCTGCTCACGCTCCCGGATACGCCCACCGATGCGCTGCTTGGCTCTCTGCTCGCCTACCGCGCGGTGTACTACCTCGTGCCACTGGTGTTCGGCACGCTGCTGTTCGGCTCCAAGGAGGTGTCGGCACAGCGGGCGCGCCTGGCGCGCGCCCGCGAGCTCGCCGCGCAGTACATCGCCCCGGTGGTGCCGCAGATCGCGGGCGCACTCACCTTCCTCTCGGGTGCCTTGCTGCTCATCTCGGGTGCCACGCCCGCCATCGATGAGCGGCTCGCCGTGCTCGATCGCTTGCTGCCGCTGCCGGTGCTCGAGGTATCGCACCTCGTCGGCAGCATCGTGGGACTCGGGCTGCTGGTGCTCGCCCGGGCGCTGTTCCGGCGCGTGCAGGCCGCCTATCACATCACCGTGTGGCTGCTGATTGCCGGCATCTTCGCCTCGCTCCTCAAGGGACTCGATTTCGAGGAGGCGACGCTGCTCGTGATCGTGCTCGGCATACTGGTGCTCGGCCGACGCTCCTTCTACCGTCCCACCGCCATCGGCGAAGAGCGCTTCACTCCGGCGTGGACCGTGAGCATCATCGGAGTCGTCGTGCTGGCGGTATGGATCGGCACGATCTCCTACCGCCACCTGAGCTACTCGCGCGAGCTGTGGTGGACGTTCGCGCTCGATGGCAATGCGCCACGCATGCTGCGCGCCTCGCTCATGGTGGTGGTGCTGGGGACGGTCTACCTGCTGATGAATCTGCTGCGGCCGGCGCGGCCGGAGCCCGCGGTCGCAGGGCCCGAGGAGCTCGCGCGTGCGCGCGTCGTCATCGCCGCGAGCGACCAGACCCTCGCCAACGCCGCGCTCACCGGCGACAAGCGCCTGCTCTTCAGCGACGCGGGCGACGCCTTCCTCATGTACCAGACGACGCGGCGCAGCTGGGTGGCGCTCGGCGACCCGGTCGGCTCCCCCGGCGGGGCGGAGGAGCTCGTATGGCGTCTGCGGGAGATGTCCGATCACCACGGTGCCGCCACCGTGTTCTACCAGGTCTGCGCCGAGCGGCTGTCGCTGTACGTGGATCTCGGGCTCGCGGCCCTCAAGATCGGTGAGGAGGCACGCGTGCCGCTCGCGGACTTCTCGCTCGAGGGCGCCGACCGGGCCGATCTGCGCCAGGCACACCGGCGCGCGCAGCGCGACGGCGCGAGCTTCGAGGTCGTGCCACCGGAGCGCGTCGCGGAGTTGCTGCCGCTCGTGCAGCCGATCTCCGCTGCGTGGCTCACCGCCAAGTCGACGGCCGAGAAACGCTTCTCGATGGGTGCGTTCTCGTCGCAGTACCTGCAGCAGTTCCCGCTCGCGCTGGTGCGCGCCGCCGGCAAGCCGGTGGCCTTCGCCAATCTCTGGACGACCGGGACGCGCGCGGAGCTCTCGGTCGATCTCATGCGCTTCGACCCGGGCGCGCCGCGCAGCGCCATGGACTATCTTTTCATCGAGCTGATGCTGTGGGGACGGGCCGAGGGCTACCGCTGGTTCAATCTCGGCATGGCGCCACTCGCGGGTCTCGAGGCACACCCGCTCGCCCCTGCCTGGCACCGGGTCGGCAACTTCATTTTCCGCCATGGCGAGCATTTCTATAATTTCGAGGGACTGCGCCGCTACAAGGCAAAGTTCGACCCGACCTGGGAGCCGCGTTATCTGGTGGCGCGCGGCGGCCTGGCGTTGCCGCGCGTGCTGGTCGACATCTCGGTGCTGATCGCCGGCGGCATGAAGGAGCTCATCACACGATGAGCCGCCCGAGCGCGCCGGCGCGATGCACGCATCCCGCCCTGTGGCTCGCGCTGCTGGCAGCAGTCCTCATGCCGGCGGTCGCCGCACCACCGCCCGCTCCGCCTCATGCAGCAGCGGCCACGGCCGCATCGCCTCGCCCCCCCAGGGCCGTGCGCGATGCCGAAGCCCGCGAGCTGCACGCGGGCCGTTTCGGGACGGTGCACGTCTACGTCCCCGCGGGCACTGCACAGAGCGTCGCGATCTTCCTCTCCGGGGATGGCGGCTGGGAGCTCGGCGTCATCAACATGGCGCACGCCCTGCGCGGCATGGGTGCGGTGGTGGTGGGCGTCGATATCCGCGCGTACTTCGCCAGCCTGCGCCGCGTCGCGCAGCGCGCCGATGCGCACTGCCAGATGATCGCGGCGGACTTCGAGTCGCTCAGCCACCAGGTGCAGAAGCAGATCGGCCTCACCGAATACCGCGTCCCGGTGCTGGTCGGGTACTCCTCCGGGGCCACCGTGGCGTACGCCGCGCTCGTGCAATCGCCTCCCGGCACCTTCGCCGGCGCGCTGAGCCTCGGCTTCTGCGCCGACCAGGATTTCGCCGGGGCCGAGCTCTGTCCGGGCAACGGCCTGCACTACCGGCAGAACGCGCAGCACGAGCTGGTGTTCGAGCCGGCGAAGAGCCTGCGTCAGCCGTGGGTAGCCCTCCAGGGAGGGCGGGACCAGGTGTGCGATCCGCATGCGGCGGACGAGTTTGCCGCCCAGGTCGAGGGCGGCGCCGTGGTGAAGCTGCCACAGGTGGGGCACGGCTTCTCCGTCGAGCGGAACTGGATGCCGCAATTTCGCGCCGCTTACTCACGGCTCGCGGCGCTGCCGGCGGCACCGGCCCCGAGCGCCGTTCCCGGCATCGCCGATCTGCCGCTCGAGGAGGTGCACGCCTCCACTCCCCGCCCGGAGCTCGCGCTACTGCTTACCGGAGACGGCGGCTGGGCCGGGCTCGACCAGGAGCTGGCCGCGCGGCTCGCCGCGAACGGCGTGCCGACCGTGGCGCTGAACTCGCTGAAGTACTTCTGGACCGCGCGCACGCCCGAGGAAACCTCCCGCGATGTGGCGCGCGTGCTGCGCCACTACCTCGCCGCCTGGGATGCGCAGCGGGTGCTCCTGATCGGCTACTCCTTCGGCGCCGATGTGCTGCCGTTCGTGGTGAATCGCCTGCCGCCGGAGCTGCGTGCACGCATCGCGAGCGTGAGCCTGCTCGGGATCGATGCGCACGCCGCGTTCGAGATACACGTGACCGAGTGGGTCGCCGACGAGGGCGGCGGCCCGCCGACCGTTCCGGAGATCGAAGCGATCGGGAACCTGCCGGTGCTGTGCCTCTACGGGGAGGGGGAAGCGGATTCCATATGCCCGCAGCTGCCGGCCGGCACCGTCAGCCGCGAGCAGATCGGCAGCGGGCACCACTTCGGTGGCGAGTACGCCCTGCTCGCGGACCGCATCCTCGGCTTCAGCCGCGCGCACACGCCCTGAGCCAGGCCCCGGCCGCCCTGTAACATAACGTGGCGGCGCAATTTGCTGGGGACCCCGGCGGCCGCTGAGTTAACATGTGCGTGCGGCACATAACACAACATTGAGCCGCGAGCCGCCATGTCGATGTACATCGATTCGAGCAGCCGCCTGCACCACGACCTGGAGAAGAACCTGGTCGTGACCTGCCCGCATTGCCAGGCCGTGGCGCACATCACCCCGATTGGCGTGCCGCGCTTCGAGGACCTGCAGCTCTACCGCCCGAAGCAGGTCGGCGTCGTGTACCTGTGCGATGCCTGCCACATGCCAAACTTTCTGCGGTTCGCCGTGCGTGCCTACAGCGCCGCCCGCGTCGAGCTGTCACCGCAGTTCACGGAAGTCGAGCGCGCGCGCGAGAAGTTCAGCTTCACCTACATTCCGGAGAGCGTGGAGCAGTTGTTCCGCGAGGCGCTCGCCTGCTTCTCGCACGGCGCGTTCAACGCCTTCGCCTCCATGTGCCGGCGCACTGCGCAGGCGATGTTCGTCGATCTGGGCGAGGCGGGGAAGCTGCGACTGTTCGATGAGCTCAACGCCGTGCGCGATCTCGCCGACATCGCCCCCGAAACCTTCCTCAAGATGCGTAACGTGCTGTTCGGTGCGGAGCTCGACGTGCGCACGCCGCTGCCGCTGGTCGATGGCTACGAGGCCGGCATCATGCTGGAGGTGGTCAAGGATCTCCTCTACGAAGCCTACGTTCGTAAGGGCAAGCTGCAGCAGGCGATGCTGGTGCGGCGCTTCTTCCTCGAGGAGACCGGCAGCGTAGCGCCGATCAAGTCGGCGAGCTGAGCCCTCAGCCGAGGAAGCGCCGCGCGTTGCGAAACAGGCGCATCCAGCCGCTGTATGCGCCCGCGCCGACAGGCCGCCAGGAATTCTGCAGGTAACGGAACGAGCGCTCCGGGTGCGGCATGATGATGGTGACGCGCCCATCGAGATTGCAGAGCGCGGCGATACCGAAGGGCGTGCCACTCGGGTTCGCGGGATAGGTCGTCGCCGGCTGCCCGGCGGCCTGGACGTAACGCACGCCCACGAGTCCGCTCGCTGCGCAGTCGCGCGCGGCTGCGTCGCTGGAGAATTCCGCCCGACCCTCGCCGTGCGCCACCGCGATCGGCAGCAGCGAGCCGGCCATGCCCTCGAGCAACACCGAGGGCGAGCGCAACACCTCGACCAGCGAGAAGCGCGCTTCGTACTGCTCGCTGCGGTTCTTGACGAAACGCGGCCAGTGCGCGCTGCCGGGAATGATGCTCTTCAGCGCGGCGAACATCTGGCAGCCGTTGCAGATGCCGAGCGCGAA
>JAFAKO010000124.1 GCA_019235245.1 Gammaproteobacteria bacterium | reverse complement strand
ATGTCGCTTCTCCTTGCAGTCGCTGGCGGCCGGGAGCGGCCCCGCGAGCCAAAAAAATTCTACGCCCGCAGGGGAGTGCGCCGCACCCGTTCACGCCAAGCTCGAGCTTGGCAGTTGTTGGCCCAGCGCGTTACTTGGAGGGAACTGTGCCCGGGGCGGGGATGGCCGCCGCGGGCTTTGTTGCACCCTTCGCCGGACCGGCGGGGCGCGCCGCGGCTTTCTTCGCCGGCTGTGGCGGCTTCTTCAGCAGCTCCTCCAGCGGCGAGAAGATCGCGCTGTGCTTGTAGTCGGGAACCTCCAGCTCCCAGCCCGCGAGACGCGCGTTGAGGCGCTCGGCCTCGGCAGAGGTGTCCGGGCTCGTCGAGTGCGCGCTCAGCGCGATCAGCGAGTGGGTTCCCTCCTTGCGGCCGGACACCTCGACCTCCAGGCCGTCGAAGGTGCGATAGAGCGCGCGTGCGCCCGGCGAGCCGTTCTTCGGGTCGGCCTTGTGCACGTCCTCGAGCGTGAGGGAGGCGAGGGCCGTGGTGATCGGCTCGGCGGCCGCCGCGTTCAGCAGCTCGCGCCCCTTGGGGATCGGCGTGACCGTGAAGTCGTTCTGCTCCTTCTTCTCGCGTGCGACGGTGAAGGGGGCCCCCTGGGCCGGATGCTCCTCGACCTGGCGGACGCGCGCCACCGGGATATCGAGCACCGCGCGCTCGAGCCAGCTCTTGGGATCGCTGTCTACGCTCAGGAGCGGTGCGGCGAGCAGCGTCTGCGGCGCGTTGGCGACGCGCACGTAGCCGGACTTCGCACCCGAGGACTTGCCGATGATGACCGCCCAGCTGTGGGTCGGTGAGCCGATCTCGACCAGTGTGCCGCTGGCCTTCGGCGAGCTCACGTCCTCGACTCCCAGCTGCGGATAGTTGGCGGGCAGGCGGGTCTTCTCCTCGACGATATTGAGGGCGCCGAGATCGAGCAGGAGCTTGCGAACCTTGCCGACATCGGCCGGCCAGCCGCGCTCGGCGACGCGCCAGGTATCGCCGTCCTTCTGCAGCGTCGTGCGGGTGCCATCGCCCTTGCGCAGGCTCGCGCGGCTGACGGTGTTGACGTTGTGCTCGAGCCCGGGGAGGACGAGCGCACCGACCATCATGTCGCGATCAAGGTGGCGGCGCGAGGACAGCCAGATGGCGAAGACGATCACCGCGAGCGCGGCGGCGAGCAGCCAGCCTACCCGACGCGCGCTCATGGGTGCCCCTGCGCTGCGGCCACCGCGCCGCCCGCCGGCGCGCTGCGGCGCCGCTCGCGCCGCCACAGCCACAGCAGCAGCGCCACCGCCGCAAAGACCAGCGGCACCACCACGATGTTGAGGATCTTGAGCGTCGTGCCGAGCCGCTCGATGTTCTCGTTGAGGCCGGCGCGCACCGCGCGCAGCTCCTTGCGGATACGCAGCTTCTCGGTCTGGAAATGCTCGATCTCCTGCTCCTGCTCCGGTGTCAGGATGAGCGCCGAGCCGCTGTCCTTCTTCGACTGGAGCGAGGACAGCTTGCTCTCGGTGTCGCGCAGCTGCGCCTCGAGCTCCTGCTCCTTGGCATGCAGCCGCTCATCCGCCGCGCGCCGCAGCCGTTCCACCCGGTCGAAGGGGCGCTGGAAGGTGGCGCGTCCGCGCACGCTGATGAGATCGGCGCTGCCGGCGAGATTATCGAGCGCGTTCTCGACGAGGTCGCCGTTGCTCGCCCAGGCCTGCGCCATGCGCTGGCCGAAGAAGTTCTGCTCGCGCACCCACATGAAGTCCGCGAGCATGTCCGTGTCGGCGAACACCACGAGGTTGAGCGGCTTGGCCGACTGCTTGAGGGCGCTCTGGCCGGCAGGCAGCGTGACACCGGCCGGGGGCCCGGCGGGGAAGGCAGTGTGGACGTTGCCGGTGACGCGCGCGCCGATCACATAGCGCCGGCCGGTGGGCTTGAAGCCATCGAGCAGCGTCGCCGGGTCGAACAGCATGCGGAAGCGCGCGACCGGCAGCGGCTCGGCATCCTTGCTCGACTGCAGCAGCGGCTCGAAGCACGACTGCCGGCCCTTCAGCGGCTGACAGGCCTGCGCGCCGGCCAGCGGCTCCAGGTAGCCGGTAGTCGCGACGTTGACGGTCGAGAGTCCGGCGGTGATCACGTCCGAGGCGGTGAAGCTGTCCTTGTCGAGCCCGAGGATGCCGAGGTGCTCCACCGGCTGCTCGCCCTGGCGCAGCGTCACCGAGAGCGCGTGGGCGCGATCGGCCACGACCTCGTCGGGATTGAACTTCACGCCCCAGGCGTTGAGGAGCTCCGCGAGGTGCGAGGACTTGTCCGCACCCATGGCGGCCATCGGGTTGCCCGCCTCGGCGCCCGAGGGGTCGGCCTCGGCGAGCGGATCGACGAACACGAGGATGTGGCCGCCGCGCAGCGCGTACTGGTCGATGGCGAACTGCGTGGCCGGGGACAGCTGCTTCGGGTGCACCAGTACCAGCACGTTCACCTCGGGATCGATGCGCGTCGCATTCTGCTCGAGCGGGCGCAGGTCGAAGAGCTGCTGCGCATCGCTGTACACCATCCAGGGCTCGCGCATCTGCCCGCTGCGCGGGTCGAAGCCGCCGGTCATCGGCAGCGTGGACAGCCATGCCACCACCGGCTTCTTCGGATTGGCGAGCTCGTAGATGAGCTTCACCACGTCGTACTCGAGGAACTGCTCCTTCTTCGGATCGAAGAACTCGATGGCCCCGCGGCCGTCGGTGGAATTGGTGCCGGCGAGGCCGAAGTAGAACTGCGCGCCGGCGCCACCGATCGGCACCCCGTGCACGCCGAGCTCCGAGGCACGATCTTCCTCTTCCGAGAATGGCTGCGGGTCGATGACGTGCAGGTGCAGCTTGCCGTTGGAGCGCGCCACCAGCTCCTGGAGGAACTCGCGCACCCGCACGCCGTAGGTGTTCAGGTCCGGTATGCCCGCGGCGGCCTTCTCGGAGAAGAAGAAGTACAGGTTGATCGGCTCCTTGATGCTCGCCAGTACGCGGTCGGTGCCCGGCGCGGTGGTGTACAGGCGGTTCTGGGTGAGATCGAGCCGCCAGCCGCGCAGTGCGTAGTTGAAGAGCACGGTGAGGCCGATGAAGAGCACGGCGAGCGCGAGAAGCGTGCCGCCGCCGAGTGTCGAGCGCTTGTTCATGTAGGGGAGGGCTCCGGCTAGTCCGCTTTGCGCAGATCGAGCGCGATGGCGGTGGCGAGCAGGAACAGGCCGATCAGCATCGCGAAATACAGCAGGTCGCGGACGTCGATCACAC
>JAFAKO010000230.1 GCA_019235245.1 Gammaproteobacteria bacterium | reverse complement strand
AGCGCAGCTCGCGCAGCGGCTCGTGCCCGCGGGTGCCGCGTGCGAGCTCGCCGCCTCGGTGCAGGAGGGTTGCGAGCGCGCGCGCACCGAGGCACGACCGGGAGACCGCGTCGTGGTGTGCGGCTCGGTGTACACCGTCGGCCCGGCGCTGCAGTGGCTTCGGATATACTAGAGGCCTGTGGTTCCTCCGCGCTTGGCTTCTCGGGTTTCGCCCCCATGGTGGGTGCTCTGGTGAAAGAACGGCTGACGGGCGCGATCATTCTCGTGGCGCTGATCGTACTGTTGGTGCCTGAGCTGTTGAGCGGACCGGTACGCTCGGCTCCTCGGGCCGCCATCGCGCCCTCATCCGCCGAGGAACCGCCATTACGCTCCTACACCATCAAGCTCGCCGACGAGCCGCGCGCGCGCGACGACAGCACGCGCAACGGACCGGATCAGCCGGCGCCACTTCCGGCCGCGCCGGCCGCAGCCGCTGCCGCCGCGTCGCCACCGCCCGCGCCAGCGGCGACGCAGGAGCCCCCGAGCGGCTCCGCGGCGCCGCGTGCTACGCCACCGGCGGCTCATCCCGCCCCCTCCGTCACGGCGGCCCGGAAGGGCTCGACGGGTACCGCGGAGTCCTCCGGTACCTACCTGGTGCAGCTCGGCAGCTTCGCGAGCCGGGCGAACGCCGAGCGCCTCTCGAAAAAGGTGCGCGCCCAGGGCTTCGTCGTGAGCGTCTCGCAGGGGAGCCCCGGGGGACACTATCGGGTGCGTGTCGGACCCGCACAGGACCACGCCGACGCCTCCGAGCTCGCGCAGCAGCTGCGCGCCCACGGTCACAGCGGCACGATCGTGTCGCAGTAGTGTCAGGGGTACACGTGACGGGCTCCTCAGGCAGCGCACCCCATGCTCTTGTACAATCCGCGCCGCGCGGAATGGCCGCGGTGACGACCGCCTGCGATGAATGCAACAGATTACGTGGTGATCGCCGCCATCGTCGTCTCGGCGATCGTCGGGGCGATGCGCGGGTTCCTGCGCGAGGCGATCGCGGTGGGTGCCTGGCTGATCGCGCTGTTCGTCGCCTGGCATTTCTCCGACCTGATCGCACCGCACCTCGGCGGATTGATGGCGGACTCGGAGGTACGTCCCTGGGCCGCGCGCATCATCATCGTCGGGCTGGTGCTGCTGCTCGGTGCCGGCATCGGCGCGACCCTGGGTCACTTCGTGCGCCTCTCGATCTTCAGCGGCATGGACCGACTGCTCGGATTCTTCTTCGGGCTGCTGCGCGGGTTCGTGCTGCTCGGGGTGTTCGTGATACTCGGACAGCTGCTGCGCCTGCAGGGCGAGCACTGGTGGCGCGGCTCGCTGCTCATTCCCTACGGCGAGTCCATGGCGAACGGCCTGCGCTCGCTGGTCGGGGAAGAGAACGTGCGCCAGAGCGCCTCCGACCAGCACCTGCGGGTGTGACGCGGTCCGCCGGGAGCTGAGCGCTCATGTGCGGCATCGTCGGCATCGTCGGCAGCAGCGCAGTCAACCAGCGCCTCTATGACGCACTCACGGTGCTGCAGCACCGCGGCCAGGACGCCGCCGGCATCGCCACCTCCTCGGGTGAGGGCGAGCTGTGCGTGCGCAAGGGCAGCGGGCTGGTGCGCGATGTCTTCCAGCAGCACCACATGCTCGAGCTCAAGGGCAACGCCGGCATCGGCCACGTTCGCTACCCGACCGCCGGCTGCGACAGCGCCTCCGAGGCCCAGCCCTTCTACGTCAACGCCCCCTACGGCATCTGTCTCGGCCACAACGGCAACCTCACCAACGCCGCCGAGCTCGCCGAGATCCTGATACGCGAGGACCGGCGCCACCTCAACACCACCTCCGACTCGGAGGTGCTCCTGAACGTGTTCGCCTCCGAGCTGCAGCGTGTGGGCACGGCACGCATCACCCCGGCGGACGTATTTGCGGCGCTCGCCGCCGTCTACCGCCGCTGCCGCGGCGGCTACGCGGTGGTCGCCATGATCATCGGCCACGGCATCCTCGGCTTCCGCGATCCGAACGGCATCCGGCCGCTGGTGCTCGGCGAGCGGCGCACGGCGCGCGGCACCGAGTGGATGCTCGCCTCCGAGAGCGTGGCACTCGATGCGCTCTCGTTCCGTCTGGTGCGCGATGTCGCGCCGGGCGAGGCGGTATTCATCGACGAGCGCGGGCGGCTGCATACGCAGCAGTGCGTCGCCACCGCGCGGCACACCCCGTGCATTTTCGAGTACGTCTACTTCGCGCGCCCGGACTCGAAGATCGACAACATCTCGGTGTACCGCGCGCGCATGCGCATGGGCGATCGCCTGGCCGACAAGATCCTGCGCGAGCGGCCGACGCACGACATCGACGTGGTGATCCCGATTCCCGACACTAGCCGCACCAGCGCGCTGCAGCTCGCGCAGCGTCTCGGGGTCAAGTACCGCGAGGGCTTCATCAAGAACCGCTACATCGGGCGCACCTTCATCATGCCGGGGCAGCAGGAGCGCGAGAAGTCCGTGCGCCGCAAGCTCAACGCCATCGACCTGGAGTTTCGCGGCAAGCGCGTGCTGCTGGTCGATGACTCGATCGTGCGTGGCACCACCTCGGCGCAGATCATCGAGCTCGCGCGCGAAGCCGGCGCGGCCAAGGTGTACTTCGCCTCCGCCGCTCCGCCGGTGCGCTTCCCGAACGTGTACGGCATCGACATGCCGGCGACCAGCGAGCTGGTGGCGAGCGGGCGCAGCGTCGAGGAGATCTCGCAGCTCATCGGCGCCGACTGGCTCATCTATCAGGGTCTCGAGGACCTGATAGCCGCCTGCAAGCACGAGGACGCGCGCATCGAGGAGTTCGACACCTCCTGCTTCTCCGGCGTCTACGTCACCGGCGATGTCACGCCGCAGTACCTCGAGCGGCTGCAGCTCGAGCGCTCGGACGCCGCGAAGCTCGCGCGCCGCGATGACCGCGGCAAGCTCAAAGTAGTGCGCTGAACCAGCGCGGCGCACAGATGCGTGTGCCGGTCTCCGATCCGCGCCGCAGCCTGCTGCTCGAGCTGTTCCGGGCCGGGCTGGCGCGGGTGCATGGCCGCCACTGCGTTGCCGCAGCGCTCGCCGGGACGGTGCCACCGGCACCGGTGCGGGTGGCCGCGGTCGGCAAGGCGGCCGCCGCCATGGCTCTCGGGGCGCACGATGCGCTCGGTGCCGTCATCGAGAGCACCCTCCTCATCATGCGCGAGCCGGAGGACCTGAGCGCGTTTCCGGCCGCGGCAAACCCCGAGGTATGGCTGGGCTCGCATCCGGTGCCCGATGAGCGCTCGCTGGCAGCCGGCGCACGGCTGCTCGCCTGGGTGGATGAGCTGCCGCCGGGCGTGCTACCGCTCTTCCTCGTCTCGGGCGGCGCGTCGAGCCTCGTCGAGGTGCCGGCTGCGGGGGCGACGCTCGCGGATCTCGCGGCGCTCACGCGCCTGTCCTTCTCCTCCGGCATGGCGATCGGGGAGCTCAATACCCGCCGCGCGGCGCTCTCGCGCATCAAGGGCGGGCGCCTCGCGGCGCGTCTCGGGGCGCGGCCCGCCCGCGCGCTCTTCGTCTCGGATGTGCCGCGGGATGACCCGCGGGTGATCGGCTCGGGGCTCATGGGTCCCGCTCCCGGGGGCGACAGTGTCGAGCGCCTGGTGGTGGCGAGCGTCGATCACGCGGTGGCCGCCGTGGCGGCGCACGCCGCGCAGCTCGGCCTCACGGTCCATGCGCACACGGAGCGCTTCGCCGACAGCGCCGAGCGGCTCGCCGCGCGCTTCGCTCACGAGCTGCACCTGGGAGAAACGCAGCTGCGCGTCTGGGGCGGCGAATCGACCGTGGAGCTGCCGGCGCAGCCCGGCCAGGGCGGACGCAATCAACACCTGGCACTCGCTGCGGCACGCCTGATCGCCGGTCGCGGCGAGCTGCTGCTGCTCGCCGCCGGCACCGACGGCAGCGATGGGGTCACCGAGGATGCCGGCGCGCTCGTCGATGCGGACACCTGCGCGCGCGTGGCGCTCGCGCAGCTCGACCCCGATGACTGCCTCGCGCGGGCGGACTCCGCGCGGGCGCTCGCCGCAAGTGGCGACCTCCTGTACACCGGTCCCACCGGCACGAACGTCGGGGATCTGGTCATCGGACTGAAGCTGCCGCCCGCGGCTGCCGCGGTTCGCGACTCCCACCGTGACGCTGGCCGGCAGCGCGTGCTGTAATCCGGCCGTGCGGCTGCTCCTGATCGAAGAAGACGCGCGCCGCTGCGCGCATATCCACGAGCGGCTCGTCTCCTGGCGACCGCACGCCGAGCTCATCGTGCACCGCCCGGTGGCGCAGGGCGCGCTGGCGCGCGAGTTCCTCGCGCAGGGGTTCGACGCGGTGCTGCTGGCCGATGAATGGCCCGGCGGCCGCGGGCTCGCCTGGGCACGCGAGCTTGCCGCCCGCGCGGGGTTCGCGCCGCTGGTCCTGCTCTGCCGCAACAAGGACGCGAGCCTGGCGCGCGAGGCGGGAGCCATCGGCGCCTTCACCGTGAGCTCCGAGGACCTCGAGCGCGAGGCTTTTGCGCACGTGCTGGCGGCCGCGGAGCGGCGTCAGGCGCACGCCCGCGCCATCTGGCGCACCAGCCGTGCCGGTCGCGAGACGCAGCGCTTCGGCGATGCCTTCATCCGCGGCTATCGCTGCATCCGCCGCCTCGCCGCGGGTGCCACCAGCGACCTGTACGTCGCCGAGAGCGAGCGCGCCGGCGCGCTGGTCGCGCTGAAAGTTGCGCGTGACCGCCAGGACGAGCCGCAGCCGGTCGATGCCTTCCGCCGCTTCCTGCAGGAGTATGAGATTGCCCAGCGCATCGCCGACCCCGCGGTGGTGCGCGTCCACGATCTCGGGGTGAGCGATGAGCACGCCTGGCTCGTGATGGAGTATTTCGCGCTCGGCGATCTGCGCCGGCGCATGCGCAGCCCGCTCAGCCCGCGCCAGGCGCTGCAGTTCGCGGTGGCGATCGCCGCGGCGCTCGCGGCCGTCCATGGCGCCGGCGTGCTGCACCGGGACCTCAAGCCCGGAAACGTGATGCTGCGCGAGAACGGCAGCATCGCCCTCATCGACTTCGGTCTCTCGAAGGACGCCGCGCTGGCGCTCGATGTGACCGACAGCGGCATGATTTTCGGCACGCCGCACTACATGAGCCCGGAGCAGGGGCACGCCGAGCCGCTCGATGCGCGCAGTGACCTCTACAGCCTCGGCGTCATCCTCTTCGAGATGCTGACCGGCGGGAAGCCGTATCGCGCCGAGAACCCGATGGCCATCGTCTACAAGCATCGCAAGGAGCCGCTGCCGCAGCTGCCGACGCAGTTCGCCACCGTCCAGCCGATCCTCGAGCGGCTCATGGCGAAGCTGCCCGCCGAGCGCTTTGCCGATGCACGGCAGGCGGGGGCGGCGCTCGAGGAGACCTTGGGCGGCTGGCTGGCGCGCGGCCAGGAGTCATGAGCGCCAGTCGTTCCGGCGCAGGGCCCGAGCGGACGGCCGCGATACTGCAGGCGGCGACCCCGGCGGCGTGGGTCGAGGATGCTCTGGCGCACCTGCCGGAGCTGCTCCAGGACCACGCCAACTGCGAGAAGAAGGCGGCTTCCACCGCGCTCGCATTGATGTTCGCCTACCCGGAGGATCGCGCGCTCGGCGCGGCGCTTTCGCGTCTGGCGCGCGAGGAGCTGCGACACTTCGAGCAGGTGACGCGTGCCATGAGCGCACTCGCCATCGCCTACATCCGCCAGCGGCCGGGCCGCTACGCGCAGGGGTTGCGCAGGGCGGTGCGCACCAGCGATCCGGGCCGCAAGCTCGATCTGCTGCTCACCGGCGCGCTGATCGAGGCGCGCTCGGCCGAGCGATTCGCGCTGCTCGCACCGAGGGTACCGGCGCCACTCGCGCGCCTGTACACCGAGCTCGCCGGCGCCGAGTCGCGCCATTTCACTGTCTATCTCGGCTTCGCGCAGGCCGCGGCGCCGGAGCAGTGGCAGGCACGGCTCGGCTCACTGGCGCGCGAGGAGGCGCAGCTCGCCACACAGCCGGATGCACTGCTGCGCTTTCACTCCGGGCCGCTGCGTGCCACAGCGTGACGGTGTCACGCGGCTAACAGTTGGTTACATGAGCCGGCGTCCGGCCGCGGCGCGCGCCGCGGCGGCACCAAATCGGCTGCCGGTTGTCTGTCGGTGCGGGTATCCTCACTCCGAGCGCACCATGAGCGAACGACCCCATGTGTTGATCGTCGATGACGACCGCGAGATCCGCGGGCTGCTGGCACAGTACCTCGACAAACACGACTTCCGTACGACCGCGGTGGCAGATGGTCGCGAGATGCGCCGCGTGCTCGAGCGCTCGCACGTCGACCTGCTGGTACTCGATCTGATGCTGCCCGGTGAGGACGGCCTGTCGCTGTGTCGGGAGCTGCGCAGCCGTTCGCAGCTGCCGATCATCATGCTGACCGCGCGCGGCGAGGACGTCGACCGCATCGTCGGCCTCGAGCTCGGCGCGGACGACTACGTCGCCAAGCCGTTCAACCCGCGCGAGCTCCTCGGGCGCATCAGGGCGGTGCTGCGCCGCTCGGCGCACGCGCCGCGCGATCCGAGCCCCGAGAGCGTGCATGGCTTCTCCTTCGGGGAGTGGCGGCTCGACACCGTGAAGCGCTCGCTCGTCAACTCCACCGGGCGCGAAGTGGCGCTCAGCGGCGCCGAGTACCGCCTGCTGGCGGTGCTGCTCGGCGCCGGCAACCGGGTGTTGAGCCGCGCGCAGCTCACCGAGCTGCTGCGCGGGCGCGACGCCGATCCGTTCGATCGCAGCATCGACGTGCGCGTCAGCCGCCTGCGGCAGATACTCGGCGATGACGCGCGCGCACCGCAGATCATCAAGACAGTGTACGGGGAAGGCTACGTGATCGGCGTCAACGTCGTCACCGATTGAACCGCGCAGTGTCGATGCGCTTGCGCCTGTGGCCACAATCGCTGTTCTGGCGGCTGCTCGCCGCCTCGGTGGCAGCGGTACTGATCGCGCAGGCGGTGGCGCTGCTGCTGATCGCGCAGGAGCGCGAGCACTTCATGTTGCAGGGAAGCGTGCGCGAGTGGACGCGCCGCATCGCGGACACGACGCTGATGATCGCGCCGCTGAGGTCCGCGCAGCGCGCGGACGCGCTGGCGCAGCTGTCGGCGGCGGAGCCGATGCATCCGCCGCACATGTCGGCTCATGGCCCGGGCGCGCCGGGTGCGGGCCCGCACCCGCCCGGCCGTGCCTTCGTACGTCTGCCACTGCTCGGTGATTTCGAGACCGCGCTGCGTGATCAGCTGCGCGCCACGCTCGGCCCGGGCTACGGCATAGAGATTGCACCGACCCCGGAGCCGCCACCGCCGGCGGTGGCATTGCCGTCGCCGTTCTACGAGGCGCACGAGCTGGCGCTGCATCCTGCGAGCGCCCAGCGCCACGATGTGACGGTGCGCTTTCCCGACGGCGATACGGTGACCTACCGCATCCGCCGCCTGCCAGGCGGCGCGCCGCTGCCACGCAACCTGTTTCTCAATCTCGGCCTGCTGCTGCTGCTGCTCGTGATCGCGCTGTTCGTCGCGGCGCGCAACATCACCCGGCCGCTCTCCGACCTGGCACGCGCGGCCGACAGCGTGGGCCGCGACAACCGCGCGGTCCCGCCGCTCGCGGAGCGCGGCGCGCGCGAGCTGCGCAACGCCGCGCGCGCCTTCAACACCATGCAGGACCGCCTGCACCGCTATCTCGATAGCCGCACGCGGGTGCTGGCGGCGATGTCACACGATCTGAAGACTCCGCTCACGCGGCTGCGGCTGCAGGTGGAGGCGCTCGATAATCCGCCCATGCAGGCGCGCATCGGTCGCGAGCTCGATGAGATGGAGAGCATGGTGCGCGAGGCGCTGTCGCTGTTCCGCGGCCTCGACGACGGCGAGCCTGCGAGCGCGTTCGATGTCGATGAGCTGCTCGCGCAGATCCGCGAGGAGTTCGCCAGCATGGGGGCCACCGTGACGGTGAGCGGCAACGCGCTGCGGCCCTTCACCGGCAAACCGCAGGCGCTCAAGCGCTGCCTCACCAACCTCATCGCCAACGCCGTGAATTTCGGCACGCGCGCCGACATTCGCGTCGAGGATGGAGCCGATCTCGTGATCCGCATCCGTGACCAGGGTCCGGGCATCCCCGCCGAGCAGCTCGAGAAGGTATTCGAGCCCTTTTACCGCCTCGAGTCCTCGCGCAATCGCGACAGCGGCGGTACGGGGCTCGGGCTCTCCATCGCGCGCGACATTGCGCAGGCGCACGGCGGCTCGCTGCGGCTCGCGAACCTCGAGGGCGGGGGGCTCGAGGCGACCCTGCGCCTGCCGCGGCGCCGCTGATCGGGCGGCGCGCGGTGCGGCTCCGTAAGCCACCCTCACAGTCCCTCACGATTGTTCACGGCCGCCGGACCCCCCGGCCGTTAGCGTCAGCATCTGTCGCGGGCCACAGATATCCCGCCAAGGAGACGCTGATGAAGTCCACCGTCCTGACACTCCTGCTGCTGAGCGCCGGTGCGGCCTACGCCGAGGCTCCGGCGCCCCCGTCGACGGATCCTCCGCAGCTTGCGCGGCACATGGACGATCTCGCCACGCTGCTCGACCTGACCGATGCGCAGAAGGCGCAGATGCAGACGGTCCTCGCCGCGCAACATGCCAAGATGAAGCAGAGCTTCGAGCAGGCCAAGGCCTCCGGCACGCACCCCGACTGGGAGCAGATGAAGGCGATGCACGAGCAGCTGCAACAGGAGACGCTGCAGAAGCTCTCGACGGTGCTGTCGGCCACCCAGCTGAAGAAGTTCCAGATCATCCAGCAGCACATGAACGCCATGCACCACATGGGCCATGGCGGCCCCGCAGCGCCTCCGCCGCCCGCGCCGCCGCAGAACTGACCCCCGACGACGGCGGCCGGCCGCCGCCGTATCCCTGGCTCGCCGGCAGCGGCAGCGGCTCCTGCCGGCGAGTCACGCGCCGCGGCGCGGGCCTGCGGGGTCAGCTGCGGGGCAGCGCGCGCAGCTCGTAGCGCCCCCGCTCGTAGCGCAGAACGCTCCCCTGCTCGTACCAGGCGCCGAGCACGATGCGCTGCACCGGCTCGCCATCCACCTCGAGCTCGTGCACCCCCGGCCTGTGGGTGTGCCCGTGCACCATGCGGCGCACGCGGGCGGCGCGGAAGGCCGCGCTCACCGCCTGCGGGTTGACATCCATGATGGTGGGAACCGTGCGCGCGGTGTGACGCCGGCTGCCCGCCCGGATCTCATCGGCGAGCAGCTCACGGTGCGAGCGCGGCAGCGACAGGAACCGTCGCTGCCAGGCGGGATCGCGCACGATGCTGCGCAGCTCCTGGTAGGGATGATCGTCGGTGCACAGTGCATCGCCATGCGCGAGCAGCACGCGCTCGCCGTCGAGCTCGGTGATCACCGGATCCGCCAGCAGCCGGCAGCCGCTGCGCTCGCAGAAGCCGGGGCCGAGCAGGAAGTCGCGGTTGCCGTGCAGCGCAAAGCACGCCACGCCGCCGGCATTGAGCTCGCGCAGCGCGCGGCAGACGCGCTCGTTGTCAGGCTCCTCGTCGTCATCGCCCACCCACGCCTCGAAGAGATCCCCGAGGATATAGAGCGCCTCGGCGGCGGCCGCCTCGCCGCGCAGGAAGCCGAGAAACTGTTCGGTAGCTTGCGGGGCGGCCGGGTCGAGATGGACGTCCGAGACGAACAGGCGCGCCATCGACTCACTTCGGAGAGAGTATGGTCTCGGGCGACGGCGGATTGACGGGTGTCACGGGCGCTGGGCTGGTCGCCTGGCCGGGCGAGATGATCTCCATCTTCTCGATGACCACGGGCTTGAGCGGCGAGTCGCTCTTGAAGGGACCCATGGCGCCGGTGGGGGTCTCGCCGATGTGCTCGATCACGTCCATCCCCTGCACCACGCGGCCGAAGACCGTGTAGCCCCAGCGGGTCGACACCGGGTCGAGATCGGGGTTGTCGACCAGGTTCACGTAGAACTGCGCGTTACCGGAGTGGGGTGACTCGCCGCGGGCGAGTCCCACGGTGCCGCGCTTGTTCTGCAGGCCGTTACCCGACTCGTTGACGACCGGCTCGCGGGTCGGCTTCAAGGCGAGTGTGCCGGCATCGTGCCCGCCCCCCTGGATGACGAAGTTGGGTATCAC
>JAFAKO010000184.1 GCA_019235245.1 Gammaproteobacteria bacterium | reverse complement strand
CCATCTCGCTGTCGATCAAGGCCAAGGAAGCCCACGAGGAGGCCGAGGCGGTGCAGAGCTATCGCTCCGAGACCGCGACCTCCGGCACCAGCCTGGGCGAGCTGCTCAAGGAGCAGATCGGGTCTGGAGAGACCCGCTAGCGCGCGCGCATGACGAAGTCCGAGCTGATCGAGATCATCACCGCCAAGCAGAAGCATCTGCCGGCGAAGGACGTCGAGCTGGCGCTGAAGCAGATTCTGGAGATCA
Organism: Gammaproteobacteria bacterium; assembly: GCA_019235245.1. Taxonomy (GTDB): domain Bacteria; phylum Pseudomonadota; class Gammaproteobacteria; order Steroidobacterales; family Steroidobacteraceae; genus 13-2-20CM-66-19. The sequence continues at coordinate 8,376 of JAFAKO010000184.1, read as the reverse complement.
TGAGCGATGCGCTCTCGCAGGGAGAGCGCATCGAGATCCGCGGCTTCGGCAGCTTCTCGCTCCACTTCCGGCCGCCGCGCCAGGGGCGCAACCCCAAGACCGGCGAGGCGGTGGCGCTCTCGGGTAAGCACGTACCGCACTTCAAGCCTGGCAAGGATCTGCGCGAGCGGGTGAACGACGGCGCCGGGCGGCCGATCCGCGACTAAGCCGGGGCTCCGCGGCCGGCGGCGCACCGTCGTGCCGCCGCCACACGGACCTGCTATCGTCGGTAGTCGTGTTCGAGCTCCCTCCACTGCTTCTCGCGCTGGCCTTCATCCTCGTGGGCCTGGCCGCCTGGTTTCTCGGGCGGCGCAACGGGTCGGCCCGGACGGTGCGCCTGCCGCGCGACTACTACGTCGGTCTCGATCACCTGATCAACGATCGCTTCGACCACGCCGCGGAGATCTTCGCGCGCATGGCCGAGGCCGACGGCGATGCCGCCGAGATCCAGTTCGCTCTCGGGAGCCTGTTCCGCCGGCGCGGGGAGGTCGACCGTGCCATCGCCATCCACTCGCGCCTGCGCGAGCACGGCGGCGGGGCGCTCGCGGACAAGGCGGGCTTCGCGCTGGCGCTCGACTACCAGAGCGCCGGGCTCATGGACCGAGCCGAGCGGGTGTTGGAAGAGCTCGCCGCCTCGCACGACTATCGCCACGCCGCGCTCGATCATCTCGAGCGCATCTACGAGGCGCAGGGCGACTGGGCGAAAGCCCTCAAGGTTTTCCACGAGCTGCCGCAGGCCGTGCAGCTCGAGCGCGCGCGGGTCGCGGCTCATTACCTGTGCGAGCTCGCCGAGCACGCGTTGTTGCAGGGCGATGCGGCGCGTGCCCGCACGCTGCTGCGCCAGGCACGCACCCACCAGCCGCAGCTGCCGCGCGCCGACATGCTGACCGCGCGCATCGCCGAGCAGGCGGGCGACTCCGCGAGCGCGCTGCCACTCTATCTGCACGCGCTGGAGACCGCCCCCGGGCTTGCCCTGGAGATCATCCCGGCGGTGCTCGCGCTCGCCCGCCAGGTGAAAAGTCCCGATGTGCTGCACGAGCTCAGCCGGCGGCTGCGGCAAAATGGCGAGGTCACCCCCCGCCAGCTCGCCTGGTTGCTGGCGACCGCGGTGCCGCCGGAGCACATGGCACAGCTCCCGGACGTCACCACGCCGCTCGGCGCCGGGGTCGATTCCTTCGCCGAGGCGAGCTCGCTCAGCGCGCTGCTGACGCGCATCGGCGAGGCGGGCGGGCGCTACCAGTGCGATGACTGCGGACTGCACAGCGTGCGCTGGTACTGGCGCTGCCCGAAGTGTCATGCCTGGGACAGCCTGAGTCCGGCGATCTTCAAATGGGCCGAGCGCGCCGAGCGCACCGTGCGGGCATCCTGAAGGCCATCCTGAAGGCAAGGGAAAGCGAGGAGAGACGGCGATGAAGCCCAGTTCGAGACCCGTGATCCGTACGGCCGTATTTCCGGTGGCCGGGCGTGGCACGCGCTTTCTGCCGGCCACCAAGGCGAGCCCCAAGGAGATGCTGCCGGTCGTCGACAAGCCGCTCATCCAGTACGCCGTCGAGGAGGCGCTCGCCGCCGGTGCCCAGCGCCTGGTGTTCATCACCGGCGCCTCCAAGCGCGCCATCGAGGACCATTTCGATTCCGACCAGGAGCTGGAGCTCATGCTGCAGCAGCAGGGCAAGAGCGACCTGTTGAATCAGCTGCGCAGCGTGCTGCCCTCGTATGCTTCCTGCATCTACATCCGCCAGCCCGCGCCGCTCGGGCTCGGTCACGCCGTGCTGTGCGCGCAGCCGGCCGTGGGGGCGGAGCCGTTCTTCGTGCACCTTGCCGACGATCTCATCCGCAGCGAGGTCGCCTGCCTCGCGCAGATGGCGGGCGTCTATGAGGCCAAGCGCGCCAGCATCCTCGGCGTCGAGTCGGTGCCGCGGTCCGATACGGACAAATATGGCATCGTCGCGGTGGAGGCGGACCGCTCGGCTACCAGTCGCGTGCGCAGCATCGTCGAGAAGCCCAAGCCCGCCGTCGCGCCCTCCAATCTCGCCGTGGTGGGCCGTTATGTGCTGGCGCCGGCGATCTTCGAGCACCTCGAGCGCATCGGCCGCGGCGCCGGGGGGGAGATCCAGCTCACCGACGGCATCGCCTCGCTGATGCGTGAGGAGGCGGTGTACGCCTACCGCTTCGAGGGCAAGCGCTACGACTGCGGCAGCAAGCTCGGTTACCTGCAGGCCACGGTCGAATACGCGCTCGGCCACGCGGCGCTCGGGCGCGATTTCCGCCGTTATCTCCAGGGTCTCGACATCCCGGCGGTGACGGCCGCCTTTGCCGCGGCGGGCGCTGGAGGCGCCGCGGCGGAAGGCGCGGATGCGGCGGCTCGGGTCGAGCCGGCAGCGCGCGCCGCGCGGCGCCGCGGGAATGGCGGGGCACGCCGCGTCACGGCCGGGCGGCGCCGCGGCGCCTCCAACCAGGCGCCCTAGGGCAGCCAGAGAGTGACCAGCGCGCCGCCGCCCTCGCGGTTGGCGAGGCTCAGCCGGCCGCCGTGTGCCTCGATGATCTCGCGGCACAGGGTGAGTCCGAGCCCGGTTCCGGCGGCCTTGGTGGAGAAGAACGGCAGCAGCGCATCGCGCAGCGTGCTCTCGCTCAGGCCACTGCCGCGGTCGCCGACCTCGACGCGAAAGCCGGGCGCGGTCTCGTGCACCGCCACGGTGATCTCCCCGGGCGCCGAGCCCGACTCGGCCGCGTTCTTCAGAAGATTGATCATCACCTGCTCGAGCTGACTCTCGTCGAAGCTCGCCGCTGCCTGCGGCACGGTCCCCGCGATGCGAAACGGCAGCGTCCCCTCGAGGCGTGCGAGGAAGCGCTGCCAGGAGACGCTGCTCGGACGGGGCTGCGGCAGCTTGGCGAAGCGTGCGTAGCCGTCGATGAAGGACGCGAGGTGCGCGGCGCGGCCGGCGATGGTCGTGAACACGCGCTCGAGCTGCGCCCGATCGGGCTGCTGTGCCAGCAGCCGCCCGGAGTGCGCAAGGGAGGTGATCGGCGCGAGCGAATTGTTGAGCTCGTGGGCGATGACGCGGATCACCTTCTTCCACACCGCGACCTCCTGGGCGGCGAGCTCGCGCGTGAGCTGCTTGAGGAGCACCAGGCGATGCGGCCGCGCGTTGAGGAGGAAGCGCCGCTGCGACAGGTGCAATACCTGCGGCTCCGCGGCGATCTCCATGGTGAAGAGCGTGTCGCTGCGGCCGGCGAGCGCCTCGCGCAACGGCGCGGGGGAGTCGGCCAGCACCGCCGCGAACTCGAGGCCTTCGAGCTTGCGGTTCGCGTACAGCAGCTGCCGCGCGGCGATGTTGCTGTAGATCACCCGGCCGGCGTCATTGGTGAGCACCAGCGCGAGCGGTGTCGCCTGGATGACGGTGTCGAGGAGCAGCTCGCGCTGGTACAGGTCGAGGCGCTCGCGCCGCAGCACATCGCCGAGGGAGTTGTAGGCGTTGGCGAGCGCGCCGAGGTCCGCACCGGCGGTCGCGGCGATATTCACGCTGAAGTCGTGGTCGTGCAGGCTCGTGATGCCATCGCGCACCGCGCGCACCACCTGCACCCAGGGGCGCGTCGCACGCTGCGCGAGCCACAGGCCGAGCGGCGTCACCAGCGCGATCCCGAGGAGGATCGCGGCCGGCGCCGGCCACTGGCGCGCCGCCAGCGCACTCAGGAGCGCGGCGAGCGCGCTGCAAAGCCACAGGGCTGCGAAGACGCGCATCCGCAGCGACCAGCGCTCCATCAGGAGGTCCGCAGTCCGAGCTTCTCCATGCGCCGGTACAGGGCCTGACGCGAGAGCCCGAGCTCGCGCGCCGCCTGGGCGATGACGCCGTTGGCGCGCGCGAGTGCCTGCTCGACCGTACTGCGGTCGGGCTGCGGGGCCTCCTCGGCCGCCGCCGCCGGCAGATTCAATGCAGGAGCCCCGATCACGCTGCCGCCGGCGAGGAGCGCAGCCCGGCGGATGGCGTTCTGCAGCTCGCGCACGTTGCCCGGCCACGGATGCCGTTGCAGGGCCGCCTGCGCCGCGGGTGCGAGCGTGAAGCCGCGCTCGAGAAAGTGGCGGGCGAGCGGCAGTATGTCCTCGCGCCGCTCCGCGAGCGGCGGCACCTGGAGCTCGATCACGTTGAGGCGGTAGTAGAGGTCCTCGCGAAAGGTGCCGGCGCGGATCGCCGCGCGCAGATTGCTGTTGGTGGCGGCGATGATGCGCACCCGGGTGCGCCGCGTGAGGTTCGAGCCGAGCCGCTCGAACTCGCCGGTCTGCAGCACGCGCAGCAGCTTCGCCTGGCCGCCGGCGCTCAGCGTGCCGAGCTCATCGAGAAACAGCGTGCCGCCATCGGCCGCCTCGAAGCGGCCGCTGCGGGCACGCGCCCCGGTGAAGGCGCCCGCCTCGGTGCCGAACAGCTCGGCCTCCAGCAGCTCATCCGGCAGCGCGCCGAGATTCACCTTGAAGTACGGCTGCGCAGCGCGCTCGGAGTTGCGCTGCACGATATCCGCCAGCACCTCCTTGCCGACGCCGTTCGGGCCGGTGATCAGCACCGGCACCTCGGCGCGCGCCACCTGGGTCGCCATCGCGACGAGCGTGTGCATGAGCTCGCTCTCGTACACGATGCCGCACAGGTCGAAGCGTGCGGCGAGCGCGGCACGCGCCTCGCGGCGCGCACCGCGCAGCTCGGCCGCCTCGGCGCGCGCGGCGCGCAGGTCGATGAGGTTGCGCACGCTCGTGAGCAGCCGCGCATCGTCCCACGGCTTGGCGATGTAGTCCGCGGCGCCCTCGCGCACCAGCTCGACCGCGGTCTCGAGATGCGTCCAGGCGGTGAGGAGCACCAGCGGGATGTCCGCAAAGCGCGCGCGGATCTGGCGAAACAGCGCAATCCCTTCCGCGCCGCTGGTCGCTTCACGGCGGAAGTTCATATCCTGGATCACGAGGTCGACAGGCTCGCGCGCCAGCACCGCGAGGCCTTCCTCCGGAGTGGCTGCCGCCAGCACGCGCGCGCCATGGAGCGCCAGCAGTACCTCGAAGGCGGTGCGCACCGCTTCGCTGTCATCGATCACGAGCACGGTGCTGCGGGCGAGACTCGCCTGCAGTGGACCGTCCGCGACCGTGCTCATGGCCGGAATGCTAGCACCGGCGCCTGCCGGCGCGGCGCCCTCACACCGTGCGGGTCGCCACCGAGGGCGGCACGGCTGAGGCGCGCCGTGCCGGCTGCCAGGCGGCGAGCTGCCCGATGCCCCACAGCGCCAGCACGCCGCCGATCAGGTAATAGAGGTCGAGCCGCGGCAGGGCGTAATGGAGCGACAGCCAGTAGCCGGTGGCGAGCGCGAGCGCGCAGCCGAGCGCCACCCCGGCGCCGGTGACCAGCCCGTTCTCGACGAGGAAGTAGTCGACGATATCGCGGCGGCGCGCGCCGAGTGCACGGCGCGTGCCGATCTGCCGGGTGCGGGTGCTGACGTTGAAGGTCGCGAGCGCGAACACACCGAGGCTGGTCACCGCGATCACCAGTCCCATGACCGTGAGCAGATAGATCTCCATCGAGCCGTCGGCGAGATAGCTCAGGGTCTTGAAGTAGCCGAGCGGCCGCACATAGTTGATGACGCGGTCGGGATTGGACTGCGCCAGGTGCGACTCGATGAGGCGCATGAGTGCATCACGCTGCCCCGGCGCGGTGCGCACCAGGTAGCGCACCACGATGAACTCGTCCGGCAGCCGCGGCACGAAGAACACCCAGTCGGGGTGATCGCTGCCGGGGAAGTTGCCCATGACCGGGTCGACCACGCCGATGATGGTGGCGACCTGATTGCCGGCGTCGTACACCTGCTTGCCGAGCGGATCCTGCTGCGGGAAGAGATGCTCGGCGAGCGCGCGACTGACGATGATCTCGGGCACGAAGCTCGAGATGCTGAGCTTGGTGCGCCCCGGCTGGATCTCGTCGTGGCGGAAGTTGCGGCCGGCGACCAGCTTGACGCCGAGCGCATCCAGTCCCTGCTCATCGATCTCCATATCGTTGATGTAGCCGGCGCGTGGGGCGTCGGGACGCGTCACCAGGGAATCGTTATTGCCGCCGTTCGACAGCGGCACGGCGTTGCTCGCCGTGGCGGCAATCACACCCGGCAGGGCACGCAGGTAGGCGAGATCCTCCTGCACCGCTGCGTTCTGCTGGAAGCGTGCCGTGAACCCGGCGCTCTCGACGACCAGGATGTTGGCCTCGTCGATGCCCGTGGGCCGATGCACCTTCTGGTAGCGCTGCACGATGATGTAGGCGGCATTCACCAGCACCGCGAGCGCGATGGCCACCTGTACGGCCACCAGCACGGCGCCCGTGCGGTTGCGCAGCAGCGCGGCGAGGACCGGGCGAAGGTTGAGGTTCATGGCGTCCTCCTACTGGCTCTTGAGGTACAGCGCCGGCGACAGCCGCCCGATGCGCCACGCCGGGTAGAGCCCGGCGCCGAGGGTCGCAGCCACCGCGAGTACCACCGCCCAGGTGACGGCCGTGACGTCGAAGTGCGTGAGCTCCTGGTAACCGCCGCGCTGGCCGAGGTGCGCGGCGGCATACAGGTGGTGGACCGCGGCGAGGCCGAGCGCCGCGAGCGCCAGTCCGAGCACCGTACCGAGCACGGCGAGCACGCCCGCTTCGGTCAGCAGTTGCGCGAAGATCTGCCGGCGGCTCGCGCCGAGGGCGCGGCGGATGCCACTCAGCGCCGCGCCGTTGAGGAACCGCGCGAGCAGCAGCCCCATGGTGTTGATGAGGCACAGTGCCAGGAAGGCGAACGCCAGTCCGACCAGCACGCGGTTGTCGTTGTCGACGACCTCGTTGTCGCGCAGCCACTGCGCGACATCGCTCAGGCGATTGTTCTTGGCCCGCGGGAAGCGGCCGCCGCTGCGCTGCTCGGCCCAGTAGCCGTCCATGAAGGACTGGAAGCGCTCGCGCGTCGCCCGGTCCGGCAGCTCCACCCACACCTGCTGCCACACGCAGTCGGAGGCCAGGTAGTCCTGGAAATTGTCGAGCTTCTCCGGCCGCCAGCAGTCGTTCTCCTCCTTGTTCTGCAGCTGCAGGGCGGCGCCCCACCCGTAGGGAATGTAGGCGTCGTCGGGCTCCTGGAAGTTGCCGCCGTTGAGGTCGTAATAGCGCGGACGCGGAAACCAGTCATCGAGCACGCCGACGACCCGGAACTCGTGATCGTTCCAGCGCAGCGTGCGCCCGACACTGTTGGCGCCGGCGAACAGGCGCTCGTTCTCGCGGCGCGACAACACGATGAGCGGCTGCGCGGGGCTGTCGCCGCTGCGGCTCCAGCCGGCGCCGTAGAGGAACGGCACCTCGAACATCGGGAAGAAGTCGGCGGTGGTGACCCGCGTGGCGATTTCCGCGGCCGGCTGGCTGCCGGCACCGGTGACGACACCCTCGGTACTGTACATCACCACCTTGCGCAGCGGGATGTCCGAGCGGTAGAGGAACTGGGCGTCCTTGTAGGTCATTTCCGGGGGCGGCAGGTTGGTCTTGGGGTTCAGCGCCTGGTTCGGATCCCAGTTGTCCATGGTGACGGCGTACAGCCGCTCGCTCTTCCACCAGATCGGGTTGCCCGACATGGCGTGGTAGACCGTGAGTGTCATGACGCACACCGCGATGCCGAGCGCGATTGCGAGCACCATCAGCGCGCTGATGCCGGGCCGGCGGCGGAAGCTCATGAGCGCGAGACGCAGGTAGTAGCCGAGCATATTGGCTCCTTGGGCGGCGCGCATCGCTAGGCGAGAGCGCCGGCGCCGGCCGTGGCGGACCCGCCGAGGTGGGGCTCGTAGACGCGGAAGTCGGAGAGCTGCCCGTCGACCAGGTGCACGTTGCGCTGCGCGCGGCGCGCGAGCTCCGGATCGTGCGTGACGAGCAGTATCGTGGTGCCCATCTCGTTGATCTGCTCGAGCAGGTCCATCACCTGGCGCGACATGAGCGAGTCGAGGTTCCCGGTGGGCTCGTCCGCCAGCAGGAAGGCCGGATCCCCGGCGATGGCGCGCGCGATCGCCACCCGCTGCTGCTGGCCGCCGGAGAGCTGCGCCGGCATGTGCCGCGCGCGCGAGGCGAGCCCGACCAGCTCGAGGGCGCTGCCGATGCGCTCGCGGCGGTCGGCGCCGCTCAGGCGCCGGTAGCGCAGCGGTACCTCGATGTTGTCGTACACGTCGAGGTCGGGGATGAGGTTGAAGCTCTGGAATATGAAGCCAATGCGCTCGTTGCGCAGCCGCGAGCGCTGATCGTCCGCGAGGGCGCGCACGTCCTGGCCCTCGAGCAGGTAGGTGCCGGAATCGAACTCCTCGAGGAGTCCGGCGACGTTCAG
>JAFAKO010000277.1 GCA_019235245.1 Gammaproteobacteria bacterium | reverse complement strand
GGGTGTCCTCATGGTCGGCTCGCCCGGCACCGGCAAGACGCTGCTCGCGCGCGCCATCGCCGGGGAGGCGAAGGTGCCGTTCTTCACGTCCTCGATGAAGGTGCTATAGGGAATGTCCTGGGGCTGGCCGACGGTCGGCATGTAGCGGCTGAACACGGCGAGCAGCACCGCTACGATGACCACCCAAAGCAGGATGTTCTTTGTCAAATCGTTCAAAGGCTTCCGTCCTCGTCCGCCGTGTGCGGCTCCAGCTTCAAAAGAACCTACACCAAGCGAAACTGCATCGCCAGTAGATACATCTCGGGGCTGCGGGAGCGCGAGGCCAGCGGCTTCAGGAGCTTCACGCGCCCGAAGCGGCCGCGGGTGCCCTGCAGCAGCTCGACGAACCCCGAGCCCTGGAAGACCTTGATCAGGGCGTGGCCGCCGGGCTTCAAGACGCGCTCGGCCATCTCGAGCGCCAGCTCCGCCAGGAGCATCGAGCGCGGCTGATCGATGGCGTCCACACCGCTCAGGTTCGGCGCCATGTCCGAGAGCAGCACGTCCACCTGGCGGTCCGGGAGAAGGCCCAGGACCCGGTCGAAGACCTCGCCCTCGCGGAAATCGCCCTGCACGAACTCGACTCCCGGCAGCTCGGGCATCGCCAGGATGTCCGTCGCCACCACCCGGCCGCGGCGGCCCACCTTGCGTGCCGCGTACTGGCTCCAGGCGCCCGGCGCTGCGCCCAGGTCGAGGCACACGTCCCCGGGCCGCAGAAGCTTCGCGCGGCGGTCGACCTCCTCGAGCTTGAACACCGCTCGCGAGCGCCAGCCCTCGCTCTGCGCCCGCTGCACGAAGGGGTCGGCGAAGTGCTCCTTCAGCCAGCGCGCGCTGCTCTTCGAGCGCCGCTTCACCGGGACGGCCGCTGCATCAGTGTTGAGGTCCCCTGCCGGGCATAAGTTCCACCCCCTACAATGCCGCGATGGAGCAGCCCGCGCATCCCAGCGCCGCTCCGGGGCCCCCGCAGCTCTCGGAGCGCCAGCGCAAACACCTGCGCGGGCTCGCCCATGCGCTCAAGCCCCTCGTCCGCCTCGGCAGCGCGGGACTCACCGCCGCGGTGACCGCCGAAGCTTCCCGCGCCCTGGAAGATCACGAGCTCATCAAGGTGAAGGCGCCCGGCGGCGACCGGGCGAAGCGCGATGAGCTCTTCGCCGGCCTGGCGCGCGCCACGGGCAGCGCCTTCGTCCACCGCATCGGCAATGTGGTGGTGCTGTATCGGGCGCGCGGCAAAGCGCCCCGCATCATCCTGCCGGCTGACTAGGTGAGCCGCACCGCCACGATCTCGTAGGAGCGGGTGCCGCCGGGGGCGGCGACATCCACGACCTCGCCCTCGCTCTTGCCGACCAGCGCCCGGGCGATCGGGGAGGTAACCGAGATGCGGCCCGCGCGGATGTCGGCCTCGTCCTCGCCCACGACCTGGTAGACCACGCGCGCGCCGCCGGCCTGGTCCTCGAGCTCCACCGAGGCCCCGAACACCACCTTGCCGGTGTTCGGCAGGCTCGCCGGGTCGATGACCTCGGCGTTCGCGAGCTTGTGCTCGATCTCCTTGATGCGTCCCTCGATGAAGCCCTGCTGCTCGCGCGCCGCGTGGTACTCGGCGTTCTCCGACAGGTCCCCGTGGCCGCGGGCCTCGGCGATCGCCTTGATGATGGCGGGCCGCGCCTCGGACTTCAGGCGCTTGAGCTCCGCGCGCAGCGACTCGGCGCCGCGCAGCGTCATGGGCGTGCGCCTCATGTGGCGAGTGCCTCGGCGTGCAGGTCCTGCAGGCGGTGCACCTCCACCTCATCGATGTGATCGAGCGCTTCGCAGGTAGCGAGCCCGGCCGCGACCGTCGTGTAGTAGGTCACGCGGTGATGCACGGCCTCGCGGCGGATCGAGTTCGACTCTAGGATGGCCTGCTTGCCCTCGGTAGTATTGACGATGAGATCGATCTCGTCGTTCTTGATCATATCCACGATGTGCGGCCGTCCCTCGCGCACCTTGTTCACACGGCGGCAGTGCACCCCCGCCTCGGTGAGTGCGCGCGCGGTGCCCTCGGTGGCGACCACCTCGAAGCCGCGCTCGATGAGCTTTCTCGCGAGCGTCACTGCCGGTTCCTTGTCGCGGTCGCGGACGCTGATGAAGCACACGCCCTGGCGCGGCAGGACGATCCCGGAGGCCGACTGCGCCTTGGCATAGGCCTCGCCGAAGGTGCGGCCCGTGCCCATCACCTCGCCGGTGGATTTCATCTCGGGACCGAGGATCGGGTCGGCCTCGGGGAACTTGACGAAGGGGAACACCGCCTCCTTCACCGAGAAATACGGCGGCAGGCGCTCGATGGCGCCGACCAGCTGCTTGAGCTTGTGTCCGGTCATGACGCGCGCGGCGATCTTCGCGAGCTGCAGCCCGGTGGCCTTGGAGACGAAGGGCACGGTGCGCGAGGCGCGCGGGTTCACCTCGAGCACGTAGATCACGCCCGCCTGGATGGCGAACTGCACGTTCATGAGGCCGATGACATTCAGCGCACGGGCGAGCTTGCGGGTCTGCTCGCGCAGCTCCATCTGCAGCTCGCGGCTGAGGCTCGCCGGCGGCAGCGAGCAGCTCGAGTCGCCCGAGTGCACCCCCGCCTGCTCGATGTGCTCCATGATGCCGCCGATCAGCACGTCCTCGCCGTCGCACACCGCATCGACGTCGACCTCGATGGCGACATCGAGAAAGCGATCGAGCAGCACCGGGCTGTCGTTCGAGACCTCGACCGCGTTGCCCATGTAGCTGCGCAGGTCATCCTCGTTGAAGACGATCTCCATGGCGCGGCCGCCGAGCACGTAGCTCGGCCGTACCACGAGCGGGAAGCCGACCTCGCGCGCGAGCGTGACCGCCTGCTCCTCGGTGCGGGCGGTCGCGTTCGCCGGCTGCTTGAGGCCGAGCTTCTTCACCAGCGCCTGGAAGCGCTCGCGGTCCTCGGCGATGTCGATCGAGTCCGGGGATGTGCCGATTATCGGCGCGCCCGCCGCCTCCAGCGCGCGCGAGAGCTTCAGCGGCGTCTGCCCGCCGAACTGCACGATGACGCCCTCGGGCTTCTCGACGGCGAGTATTTCCAGCACGTCCTCGAGCGTGAGCGGCTCGAAGTACAGCCGGTCGGAGGTGTCGTAGTCGGTCGAGACGGTTTCCGGGTTGCAGTTCACCATGATGGTCTCGAAGCCGTCCTCGCGCAGCTGCAGCGCGGCGTGCACGCAGCAGTAGTCGAACTCGATGCCCTGGCCGATGCGGTTCGGGCCGCCGCCGAGGATCATGATCTTGCGCCGGTCGGTGGGGTTCGCCTCGGACTCCTCCTCGTAGGTCGAGTAGAGGTACGCGGTCGAGGTGGCGAACTCCGCCGCGCAGGTGTCGACGCGCTTGTAGACCGGCAGCACCTTGAGCTCGTGGCGCTTGTCGCGGATGGCCTTCTCCGGCATGTCCACCAGGTGCGCCAGGCGCCGGTCGGAGAAGCCCTTGCGCTTGAGCCAGCGCAGGCGCTCGGCGGTGAGCGCGCCGAGGCCTTCCTCGCGCACCTGTGCTTCCTCGCGCACCAGCTCCTCGAGCTGCGCGAGGAACCACGGATCGATGCGCGTGAGCTCGGCGATGCGCGCGAGCGTCCAGCCGGCGCGGAACGCGTCGGCGACGTACAGCAGGCGGTTGGCGCCCGGGGCGCGCAGCTCGTGTGCGAGCCGGTTCTGGTGCTCGTCCGAGAGCGGCATCGGCAGCTGCGGGTTGAGGCCGTCGAGCCCGGTCTCGAGGCCGCGCAGCGCCTTGTGGAGCGACTCCTGGAAGGTGCGGCCCATCGCCATCACTTCACCCACCGACTTCATCTGCGTCGTGAGCCGGTCGTTGGCGCTCGGAAACTTCTCGAAGGTGAAGCGCGGAATCTTCACCACCACGTAGTCGATCGAGGGCTCGAAGGACGCGGGGGTGGCGCCGCCGGTGATCTCGTTGCGCAGCTCATCGAGGGTGTAGCCGACCGCGAGCTTGGCGGCGATCTTGGCGATCGGGAATCCGGTGGCCTTGGAGGCGAGCGCCGAGGAGCGCGAGACGCGCGGGTTCATCTCGATGATGAGGAGCCGTCCGTCCTCGGGGTTCACCGCGAACTGCACGTTGGAGCCGCCGGTGTCGACGCCGATCTTGCGCAGCACCGCGATCGAGGCATCGCGCATGCGCTGGTATTCCTTGTCGGTGAGGGTGAGCGCC
>JAFAKO010000060.1 GCA_019235245.1 Gammaproteobacteria bacterium | reverse complement strand
CCTGCCGGCATGGCGCGCAGCTCGATCTCGATCTCGCGATCATCCAGCTCGTGCTCGCGCAGCATCTTGCGGAATTTCTGCCGGGTCTCGCCGTCGCGGGCCGCAGCCGGCTCGTCGGTGGAGAAGCCCATCATGCGCGGCTTGGGGAGCAGCGTATCGAGCACGCGCTCCTCGGCGGCATCGAGCGCGCGCTCGCGCACCTTGGCCATCTCCTGCTCGCGCGTCATCTTGACCGCGACGTCCGCCAGCTCCTTGACGATGGAGTCGACGTCGCGGCCGACGTAACCCACCTCGGTGAACTTGGTCGCCTCCACCTTCACGAACGGCGCGTTGGCGAGCTTCGCCAGGCGGCGCGCGATCTCGGTCTTGCCGACACCGGTGGGCCCGATCATGAGGATGTTCTTGGGCGTTATTTCCTGGCGCAGGGGCTCGCTCACCTGCATGCGGCGCCAGCGGTTGCGCAGCGCGATGGCCACGGCGCGCTTGGCGGCGGCCTGGCCGACGATGTGCTTGTCGAGCTCCTGAACGATCTGCCGGGGGGTGAGCGATGACATCGTGCTTAGGCTCCCTTGCGCAGTTCCTCGATGACGATGTTGCGGTTGGTGTAGATACAGATGTCGGCAGCGATGTTGAGCGAGCGCTCGACGATGCTGCGCGCATCGAGAGCGGATCCCTCGACCAGCGCGCGCGCCGCGGCGAGCGCGAACTGGCCGCCGGAGCCGATGGCCGCGACGTCGTGCTCGGGCTCGATAACGTCGCCGTTGCCCGAGATCAGCAGGAGCTTCTCCGGATCCCCGACCAGCAGCAAGGCCTCCAGGCGCCGCAGGTAGCGGTCCGAGCGCCAGTCCTTGGCGAGCTCGATCGCGGCGCGGGTGACGTTGCCGTACTTCTCGAGCTTGCCCTCGAAGCGCTCGAACAGCGTGAACGCATCGGCGGTGCCGCCGGCGAAGCCGGCCAGAACCTTGCCGTCGGCGAGACGGCGCACCTTGCGCGCGTTGCCCTTCATGACGGTGTTGCCGAGGGTGACCTGGCCATCGCCGCCGAGGGCGATCGCGCCCGCGCGCCGCACCCCGAGGATGGTCGTGCCGTGTGGATCGAAGTGGTGATTTCGCTCGTTCATCGGTGTCCTAAGCTTTGGCTTGCCGCTCCGCCGGCTCGGGGAGCGCTGACTCACGGGAGGCGGGCTCCCGCCCGCCAGCGTGCTTAAGCCTTGCGACGCGCCCGCGGGTGGGCAGCGTCGTAGATGCGGGCAAGGTGCTGGAAGTCAAGGTGGGTATAGATCTGGGTGGTGGAGATGTCCGCGTGGCCGAGCAGCTCCTGTACCCCGCGCAGCTCCCCGCCCGACTCGAGCAGGTGCGAGGCAAAGGAGTGCCGGAAAAGGTGCGGATGCACGTGCACCCCGAGCCCCTGGCGGCGCGCCCACAGTGCGACACGCGACTGCACCGCACGCGGCCCGAGCCGCGCGCCGTTGCGACCGACGAACAGTGCCCCCTCCCCGTGCCGCGCGAGCGCCGGCCGCTCCTGCAGCCAGGCACGGAGGGCCCGCAGAGCCATGCGCCCCACGGGAACGATGCGCGCCTTGCGGCCCTTGCCGAGGACATGCACCACCGCATCGCGCATATCGAGGCTGCCGACATCGAGCCCGACGAGCTCGGCGAGTCGCAGCCCGGACGAGTACAGCAGCTCCATCACCGCGCGGTCGCGCGCGGCGAGCGGATCACGCTGCGCCTCCAGCTGCAGCAGGCGCGCCATCTGGTCTGCGTCCAGGGTCTGCGGCAGGCGCCGCACGGACTTCGGCGCGCGCACCTCGGCCGCCGGATTCCCGCCGGGGCGGGCGCCCGGGGGAGCGCCACGCGCGGTCGCGGCTGCCGCCTCGCGCAGCAGGAAGGCGAAAAAGCTCCGGGTTGCCGACAGCCGGCGCTGGATGCTGCGGGGTGCAAGACCCGTGCGGTGCGACCAGGCGGCGAAGCGCCGCACGTGCTGGGAGGTGAGCTCGCTCCACTCGCCGACGCCTTCGCGGTCGCAGAAGGTCTTCAGCGCCGCGAGGTCCCGGGCGTAGCTCTGGTCGGTATGCGCGGAAAGCCGCCGCTCGCTCGTGAGATAGCGCCGGAAGCGCCCCAGCCATTCGAGCGCGGCGGGGCTCACCGGGCTAGGTCTCAGCCGCGCTCACCACGCAGCGCATCGCTCACGAGCTCGGCCAGACGGGCCAGGAACTCGGTGCTCATGCCGGGGTGAAACCGGTCGCGGTCGGGGCTGCCGAGCGCGAGGAGGCCGAGCGCGCCTTTCTCGCCGAGCGGGACCAGCGCCACGGAACCGAGCTCGAGGCCCTCGGGGCCGAAGAGGAACTCGCGTTGTGAGTCGCGGGCCTGCCCGCAACGGGGCTTGCCGCTCGCGAACAGCGACTCGAAGGATTTCAGGTTCGGATCGTCCGCGGCCACGGTGCGCACGAAGCGCGGTGTGGTCGGGTCGGCCATCACATCGATCAGGACCAGCGCCGCATGAAAAGCATCGAAATCCTCACGCAGCCCCGCCTCGATGCGCGCCAGCGCCTCGGCACGCGGCGCATGACGCAGCAGGCGGCGCGTGAAGCGGTGCAGGCGCTCGGAAATGGCGTCGTTGGCGCGCGCGACGCGCACCAGTTCCGCCAGCTTTCCCTCGAGCTGCGCCTGCTTCTCGCGCAGCACCTCGATCTGCCGCTCCACCAGCGAGATGGTGGAGCTGCCGCGGGCGTGCGGCAGCTTGAGCCGCGCGAGCACCGCCTGGTGGCGCTCGAAGAACTCCGGATGCCGCTGCAGATACGTCGCGATGCTTTCTTCTTCGCTGTCAGCCGCGGCGATGCCGCGTGCCTCTCGTGTCGTCATGGTGATTTAGACCTCGACATGCCCCTGGAATGATATCTCCGCCGGGCCGGCCAGCCAGATGTGCTCCCCAACACCCGCCCAGTTTACCTGCAACGCGCCGCCGCGCACCTGCACGCGCACGCTCGCCTCGAGCAGTCCCCGGCGGCGCGCCACGGCGACCGCGGCGCAGGCCCCCGTGCCGCAGCTGCGGGTCTCGCCGGCGCCGCGCTCGAAGACGCGCAGCCGCACGTGCGAGCGGGAGAGGATCTCGAGGAAGCCGACGTTTACGCGCCGCGGGAAGCGCGCATGGCCCTCGATCAGCGGCCCGAGCCGCGCGACCGGCGCACTCTCGACCGATGCGACGGTGAGGACCGCGTGCGGATTGCCGATCGATACGGCGCCGATCTCGAGTCCCTCCCCCGGCAGCTCCAGCGCATAGCTATCGGCCTCGGCCGCGGCCTCGAACGGCAGTGAGCGCGGATCGAAGTCCGGTACGCCCAGGTCGACCGCCACTTCGCCATCCCGCGCGAGCTGCGCATGGATGAGCCCGGCCGGGCTCTCGAGCGTCACGCGGGCATCGCGCGAGTGCCCGCGGCGCTGCAGAAGCGAGGCGATGCAGCGCGCGCCGTTGCCGCATTGCTCGACCTCATCACCATCGGCGTTGAATATGCGGTAGAAGGCCGCGCTGTCGGCGGCGCGTGGCGGCTCGAGCAGCAGCGCCTGGTCGAAACCGATACCGGTGCGGCGGTCCGCCAGGGCGCGCAGCCGCTGCGGGCTCAGCAGGGCGTCAGGGACCGGTGCATCGAAGACCACGAAGTCGTTGCCGACGCCGTGCATCTTCGTGAATTCGACCCGCATTGCCGGGAAGGATAGCCGAAACTCGGCGGGCACGGACCGTGCCGTGCGTCTAGTCTAGGAACGGTGAGCCCGACCGAACACAGCATACGCATCGAGCCGCACGGCCGCACCCTGCAGGTGAGGGAGGATCAGCCGGTGCTCGAGGCTGCGCTCAGCGCCGGGCTCAACCTGCCGCACAGCTGCAAGTCCGGACATTGCAGCTCCTGCCGCGCACGGCTGATCGCCGGAGAGATCCGCTACCCGGGCCCGCGGCCGGCGGGCCTCAGCGCCGAGGAGGAGCGCAGCGGGCAGATCCTGCTGTGCCAGGCGCGCGCGCGCTCGGACCTGATCGTCGAGGCGCGCCTGATCGCGGCGGTCGCCGACGTCGAGATCAAGACGCTGCCGTGCCGCATCGCCGGCCTCACTCCGCTCGCCCCGGATGTCATGCAGGTGCTGCTGCGGCTGCCCTCGGTCGAGCGGCTGCGCTTTCACGCCGGGCAATATCTCGATGTGCTGCTGCCCGGTGGCAAGCGGCGCAGCTTCTCCATCGCGAGCCCGCCCCATGACAGCGAGCTCATCGAGCTGCACGTGCGGCGGGTGAGCGGTGGTGGCTTCACCGAGCGGCTCTTCGGCGCCGCGAGCGGCAGCGAAGCGCCGCTGGGCGTCGGCTCACTGCTGCGAATCGAGGGACCGATCGGACAGTTCACGTACCGCGACGGGCACAGGCCGGCGCTGCTCATCGCGGGCGGCACCGGCTTCGCGCCGCTGAAGTCGATACTGCGCCACGTGCTCGAGACCGGCGTCGAGCGCGACATTCATTTCTACTGGGGTGCGCGCCAGGAGCAGGACGTGTACGAGCAGGCGCGGGTGCTCGAGTGGGTGCAGCGCCATCCGCGGCTTTGCTTCACCGCCGTGCTGTCGGAGGCGACCGCGGCCGAGGCCGCGCACCACCGCGTCGGCTTCGTGCACGAGGCGGTGCTCGCCGATCATCCGGACCTGCGCGAATTCGAGGTGTACGCCGCGGGGCCGCCGGCGATGATCGAGGCGGTACGCGCCGGCTTTCCGCGTCACGGCCTGCCGGCCGGGCGGCTGTACTTCGACTCCTTCGACTACGCGCCGGATGTGGCGATGCCCCCGAAGGTCTCCGCGTAGTCCTCGATGGCGGCGCCGATCACCCCGGCAGCGACCGCGAAGCCGTAGCGGCCGGTGACGCGGATATTCGGCTGCTCATCCGGTACCAGCTTGTAGGTGGAGAAGTAGTGCTCGATGCGCTCGAGCAGCGCCGGCGGCAGATCGGTGAGCTCCTGCGCCTCGCCCCAGACGTAGTCGCCCTCGAGCACGGCGATGATCTTGTCGTCGGCCTCGCCGCGATCGATGATCTTCAGTCCACCGACGACGCGCGCGCTCAGCAGCACCTCGGAGTGATTGATCGGCCGCTCGCTGATGACGCAGATGTCGAGCGGATCGCCATCGCCGCGCTCGCTGCCGGGGGCGAGACGCCGCACGCGCTCGCCGCAATAGGTCTGCGGAATGAAACCGTACAGCGATGGCGGCTGCGAGGAGGTGCGCTGCGGGCGATCGACCCGCAGGTAGCCCGACGCCTTGTCCACCTCGTACTTCATCAGGTCGAACGGGGTGATCTCGATGTAGGCGTGCACGATGCGCGGCACTTCCGGCCCGGGGGTGAGCCCGTGCCACGGGTGCGGACGCCAGCGCGAGTACGAGCTCGACACCCTGCGGATTCTAGCCCCGGGCTGCTATCCTTACGACGCGGCTTCACGGGGGGCGTCGCATGACCCACGCGGCGATCACGGGCTGGGGCAAGTGCCTGCCACCCGCGGTGCTCAGCAACCACGATCTGTCCACGCTCCTGGACACGAGCGATGAATGGATCGTGAGCCGCACCGGGATTCGCGAGCGGCGCATCTCGCACGTCCGCCTGGAGGATCTCGCCACCGTGGCGGCGGAGCGCGCGCTCGCCGCCGCCGCTCTCGCCGCGGCGAGTATCGAGCTCATCGTCTTCGGCAGCTGCAGCTACGACGACCAGGTGCCCAACATGGCTTCGGGCGTGCAGCTGCGCCTCGGTGCGCACGCGGCCGCCGCGCTCGATCTCAACACTGCGTGCACCAGCTTCCTCTACGGCCTCTCGACCGCCACCGCCCTGATCCGCACCGGCGTCGTGCGCAACGCGCTCGTGATCGGTGCCGAGCTGATCTCGCCGTTCATGGACTGGAGCGACCGCGACGTCGCGGTGCTGTTCGGCGATGGCGCGGCGGCGGTCGTGCTGGAGGCGACGCAGAACGAGGAGGGCCTGATTGCCGAGAAGCTCGGCTGCTACGCGGACTCACGCGAGACGCTGCGCGTGCAGGGCATGGGCGGCCGCTATGCCAACCGCGGCGTGCTCTACGGGGTGACGCGCTGGCAGTTCGCGGGCCAGGAGATCTTCAAGCGCGCCGTGCAGGGAATGGCGAGTGCCTGCGAGGAGGCACTCGGGCGCGCCGGTATCGATGCGGGCGAGGTCGACCTGCTCGTGCCGCACCAGGCCAACCTGCGCATCATCGAGGCGGTGGCGCGGCGTGCGCACCTGCCCATGGAGCGCGTGTACGTCAACGTCCAGCGCTACGGCAACATGTCCGCGGCCACGGTGCCGGTCGCCCTGTGCGAGGCCCTGGAAGAAGGACGCGTGCGGCCCGGAGGCTGGCTGCTCATGCCCGGCTTCGGCGGAGGACTCACCTACTGCGCGCACCTGGTGCGCTGGGGAAGCCGCACGACGCCGCTCGGCCTGAGCGCGGCGCAGCTGCCGCCCAACGAGCGCTCCGCGCTCGCGATCATCCGCGAGTGCCGGGAGCACAAGATGCGCCCCACGGCGGTCGAGGCGCGCGAGCCCTTCGCGGGCATCTGAAGCGAGCGGGCGCTGGCGCGCCCCTCAGCGCTTCGCGCTCTTGCCGGACGGCCGCTTGTCTTTGGCGGGCTGCTTGGGACGAGACTTCCCGAAGGAGCCCCGGTAGATCTTGCCGCGCCGTGTCCTCTGATCGCCCTTACCCATGATCAACGATCCTCCCGTTTCATATGCGCAAAAGGCCGG
>JAFAKO010000045.1 GCA_019235245.1 Gammaproteobacteria bacterium | reverse complement strand
GGATTGGCGTCGGCACCGCCGACGCGATTCTCGACGCGGCGCGCCTGGGCATCGGACATGGGCACGCGCAGGCCCGCGGTGCGGTTGTCATAGCCCCAGTGCACGTTGATCGGCGCCGAGAGATAGCGCGTGAGCCGCCGGTAGGAGTTGACGTTGGCGCAGAACAGCGCCATCGCCGCCGGCAGATACTTCTGCAGCCCGCCGATGTGCGAGAAGAACAGCGGCGAGGGCGTCCCGTCGGGGTTGCTGAAGATGTTCTTGCGGGTCTTCACGTCCACCACGCTCTGGTGGATGTGCATGGCGCTGCCGGGCTCCTTGGCATGCGGCTTGGCCATGAAGGTCGCATACATCTTGTGGCGCAGCGCGGCCTCGCGTGCGGTGCGCTTGAAGAGGAACGCCTGGTCGGCGAGATCGAGCGGCTGGCCGTGGATGAGATTGATCTCCATCTGCGCCGGACCGTCCTCGTGGATGAGGGTATCGATCTCGATGTCCTGGTCCTCGCAGAACTGGTAGATGTCATCGAACAGCGGGTCGAACTCATTCACCGCGGCGATGCTGTAGGACTGGCGCCCGGGCTCCGCGCGCCCGGAGCGGCCCACCGGCGGACGCAGTGGATAGTCGGCGTCCTTGTTCTGCTCGACCAGGTAGAACTCGAGCTCCGGCGCGACTATCGGCTCCCAGCCGCGCTGCGCGTACAGCTCGAGGATGTTGCGCAGCACGTGCCGCGGCGCCATCGACACCCGGCGGCCATCGGAATAGAAACAATCGTGGATGACCTGTGCGGTGGGCTCCGCTGCCCACGGCACCCGGCGCACGGTTTTGGGGTCCGCCTTGAGGATGATGTCGATCTCCGCGGGACTCATGGCATCGCCGGTCTCCGGCGGGTAGTCCCCGGTCACCGTCTGCAGGAACACGCTCTCGGGCAGGCGCATGCCGCCGTCCTCGGCGAATTTCTCCGCGGGCATGATCTTGCCGCGTGCGATGCCCGCCATGTCCGGGATGATGGCCTCCACTTCGGAAATGCCGTGGTCGCGGAAGAACTGCCGGATCTCACTCACCATGGGACGCCCTTCACTTGGACTGCGCGCGCCGCCCGGCTGCCTCACC
The DNA here is from genome assembly GCA_019235245.1 of Gammaproteobacteria bacterium. GTDB lineage: Bacteria > Pseudomonadota > Gammaproteobacteria > Steroidobacterales > Steroidobacteraceae > 13-2-20CM-66-19. Next base: position 2,933 of record JAFAKO010000045.1, on the reverse strand, counting down.
GAAGGCGCCGAACAGCGCGCGCGAGAATGCATTGCTCACCGCCTGCCACTCGGGGTGCCACTGCACCGCCACTGCGAAGCTGCGCGCATCTGCGACGCGAAACGCCTCGACCAGTCCGTCGGTGGCGCGCGCCTCGACGGCCAGCTCCGCTCCAAGGCGCTCGATGCCCTGGCTGTGCAGTGAGTTCACCCGCACGCGCTCGCTGCCACTCAACGCGCGCAGCAGCCCACCGGGCTCGAGCAGCACATCGTGCGCGGGCCCGTACTGCACCTCGAGCGGCTGCGACTCATCGTCGCGGTGATCGAGGAAGCCGGGCACCTCGTGCACCTTCTGGTGCAGCGTGCCGCCAAAGGCGACGTTCATCTCCTGGAAGCCGCGGCAGATACCGAACACCGGCACCCCCGCCTCGACCGCCTTGCGGATGAGGGGCAGCGTCGTGGCATCGCGCGCGGGGTCGTGCAAGGTCCCGGGCGCACTCGGCGCTCCCCGATAGTGATGCGGCTCGACGTTCGAGGGACTCCCGGTAAAGAGCAGTCCGTCGAGCCGCTCGAGCAGCTCTCCGAACCGCAGCTCCTCGGCAAGCGCCGGGATCAGCAGCGGCGCGGCGCCCGCGGCCTCCATCACCGCCCGCACGTACTTCTCCCCGACCATGTGGAAGGGGTGCGCGCCGACCATGCGGCGGTCGGCCGGAATGCCAATTAGCGGATGGGTAGCCATGGCGGCTTGCGCCGGACAGCGTTTAGTATATTAAACGAACCGCCCGGCCAACATCTCCAAGCAAGGGCGCTATTAGACCACAGCTCAGGCAACGAAGCCTCAGTTGCTTTCCCGGGTTAACCTGCGCTAATGGCCCGCACTGACGCCGTTTCGTGCGGTATCCGCACCTGCCTCCATTTGCCGGCGGACCCCCCGCTCGCTATCCTGCGCGCCGCGCGGTGCGGCGCCGCCTTGCGAATATCCTAAACACCTCCGGGACGAGGCTGTCGTGCAACGCCCTGCTCACGTCGGCTCCTACTACGCAGCAAGTGCTCATGCGGCGCCGTCGCGCCCGGCTCTGCAGGGCGCGATCGAATGCGACGTATGCGTCGTCGGCGCGGGGATTGCGGGGTGCTCGAGCGCGCTCCACCTGGCCGAGTCCGGCATGTCGGTGGTGCTGCTCGAGCAGCATCGGGTCTCCTGGGGAGCCTCCGGTCGCAGCGGCGGCCAGGCGCTCTTCGGCATCGCCAGCGGACAGGCGAAGCTCGAGCGGCTCATCGGCCGCGCCGACGCACGCGCCGTGTGGGAGGTCTCGGTCGAAGCGCTGACGCTCATGCGGGAGCTCATCCGGCGCTACTCCATCGATTGCGACTGGGCCGAGGGCTTCCTGTACACCGCGGTGAAGGAGCGGCACGTCCGTGAGCTGCAGGAAGAGCTCACCGAGCTGCGCGAGCGGCTCGATTACCCGAGCGTACGCTACGTGCCGCAGGCGGAGCTGCGCGAGCTGCTCGCGACCGAGCGCTATATGGGCGCTCTCTACGACAGCAACAGCGCGCACCTGCATCCACTCAACTACACGCTCGGGCTCGCCGCGGCCGCCGAGCAGCACGGGGTGCGCATTTTCGAGAGCACCCGCGCCGTCAGCTTCTCACCGCAGGGCTCGCAGGTGCGGGTACAGACCCCGGGCGGCGAGGTGCGCGCACGCTTCCTGGTGCTCGCGGGCAACGTCTATCTCGGCGACACCGCTCCGGCGCTCGCGGCAAAGATCATGGCGGTGGCGACCTATATCGTCGCCACCGAGCCGCTCGGAGCCGAGCGCGCGCGGCGACTGGTCGCCAACAACGCAGCGGTCAGCGACATGAACTGGGTGCTGGATTATTTCCGCCGCTCCGCGGACCACCGCCTGCTGTTCGGCGGACGCGTGAACTACTCGGGTCTCAAGTCCTTCGATGCCCCCGGGGCGACGCGCGCCCGCATGCTGCGGGTCTTTCCGCAGCTCGGCGACGCGCGCATCGACTACGCCTGGGGCGGGCACGTCGACATTACGCTCAACCGCGCACCGCATTTCGGCCGCCTGGCCAGCAATGTCTATTTCCTGCAGGGCTTCTCCGGGCATGGGATCGCGCTCACCGGCATCGCCGGCAAGCTCGTCGCCGAGGCCGTACGCGGCACCGCGACGCGTTTCGATGTCTTCGCCCGCATTCCGCACGCCAACTTTCCGGGCGGCGCGGCGCTGCGGCGCCCGGCGCTCGTGCTGGCGATGCTCTGGTATCGGCTGCGCGACCTGCTCTGAGTCCGGCCGTCGCGTATGCGGCTCATTCTGTGGTTATGGTCGGGATGGGGCCTCTACTGGCTGCTCTCGGCGCTGCGTAACAAGGCGACGCAGCGGCGCGAGTCGATCGGCTCCCGCCTCGCGCACCTGGTGCCGCTCGCGATCGGCGGCGCGCTGATCGCGTGGCAGCCGCCGTCCGGCTCATTCGCCTCGCGGGTTTGGATCGGTGGGGTTCTCACCGCCGCCGGCCTTGCCTTTGCGGTGTGGGCGCGCGTGCACCTCGGGCGCAACTGGAGTGGCACGGTGACCATCAAGCAGGACCACGAGCTGATTCGCTCGGGTCCCTACGGCTACGTACGCCATCCGATCTACACGGGTCTTCTGACGGCACTGCTCGGGACCACGATCGCCGCTGGCACGGTGCAGGGCGTGGTGGGGCTCGTGATCATCGCGTGCGCGCTGGTGCGCAAATCGCGCATCGAGGAAGGTTTCATGCGCGAGAGCTTTCCCGCGGAGTACCCCCGCTACAGCGCCGAGGTGCCCGCGCTGATACCGTTCACGCGGGGGAGCGGCGGGCGTGGCGATGGCAGCGAAGGCGGCGGCACTGCCTGAGAATCAGCGTTTGGCGGATAGTTAGTAATTTTTCTAACTATCGGCAAAACGTGTCACGAGTGCGTGTGCGTCG
>JAFAKO010000393.1 GCA_019235245.1 Gammaproteobacteria bacterium | reverse complement strand
CGCACGGTCGAGCTCGCGGTAGCGGTCCCGGGTCTGGTCCGGCGACCCCATGGGGTGCAGCTGTTGCCCGGTGCTGCGGCGGGCACCGACGGCTTCTATTATGCTTGTCTCGAAAAGACAACGACCGGGACCTGATTGTCCGGGTCTCCACTGCGGCCACAAGGAACAGCCGAGTCTTGTCGTTGTATCCATGCTACGCACCGACATGACAAGTTCGAGCCGAAGCGCCTTCCTGGCGGCGGTCTGGACTCTGGTGCTGGCCGCCTGGAGCGTGGCTCCCGCAGCCGTGCTCGATGGCGCGCTCGAGGTGCGCTCGGCGTACGTCAACATCAACAAGGGCGTGTTCCTGCTGCACGCGCGGGTGGAGTACCCGCTGAGCGAGGCCCTCCGCAGCGCGCTCAAGGACGGGATCACGCTCACCTTCGATCTCGATGCGCGTGTCGATCGGGAGCGGCATTTCTGGTTCAACGCGAACGTCGTCGACCTGACCCTGCGGCGCGAGCTCACCTATCACGCGGTGAGCGATCGCTATCTGGTGCGCGATACGCGCAGCCGGGACCAGGAGAGCTTCTCGACGCTCGATGAGGCACTCGACTACCTCGGCAAGATCGACGCGTGGCCGATCCTGGTCGAGCCGCAGCTCGATGGCGGCAACTACACCATCAGCGTGCGCGCCGGCATGCGACGCGGACACTTGCCCGCGTCGCTGCGCGCTATTCTCTTCTGGACCGACGATTGGGCACGCGTGAGCGAGTGGTACACATGGTCACTCCCGGTGTAGGCAGCGCCGCACCGCGCCGGCTGCGCTGGAGCGCGGTCGGCCAGGTGGTGCTGTGGGCCGTTATCGGGCTCGGCGCCTTCCTGCTGCTCGCCAAGAGCGTGCAGAACTCGCCGATGTTCGGACGGCTACAGATCTGGATCCTCGGCTTCGACATCTGCGGCGTCATCGCGCTCAGCGTGCTGCTCGCGCGCCGGCTGTGGCGCCTGGTGCACGACTATCGCGCGCACGTGCCCGGCTCGCGTCTCACGGCGCGTACGGTCGCGATCTTCGGTGCGCTGGTGATCGCGCCGCTGCTCATCGTGTACCTGTCCTCGCTCGAGTTCATCAATCAGGGCATCGACAGCTGGTTCAAGTTCGAGGTGAAGCAGGCGCTCAGCGATGCGGTGGGGCTGTCGCGGGCGGCGCTGGAGGTGCGCACGCGGGAATTCGCCGCGCGCACCGTGGCGCTCGCCGATGCGCTGACCCGGGCGACGCCCGATGAGGTGCAGGCACGGCTCGATGCCGAGCGGCGCTCGAGCCAGGCCCTCGAAGTGGTGCTGTTCTCGGCGCACGCCCACATCATCGCCGCGAGTCTCGACACGCCGCTCGAGAACCTGCCCTCGCAGCCGCCGGCGGACCTCGTGCGCCAGGTCGAGCAGCACCTGCCGTATCTCAGCCTCGAGCCACAGACCGGCGGGCGCTACCTGATACGCACAGCGGCCGCGCTCGGCGGGCCGGGCGCGCACGACGGGCGCTTCGTCGTCGCGACCTATCCGGTGCCCGCGCAGCTCGCGGCACTCTCCGAGGCGGTGCAGAACTCCTATTCGCAGTACGGCGACCTCGCGGCGTTGCGCGAGCCGCTGAAGTCGAGCTTCCGCCTGACGCTCACTCTCGTGCTGCTGCTGTCGATGCTCGCGGCGATCTATGGCGCGATCTACTCCGCGCAGCGCCTGGTGCGGCCGGTGCAGGATCTGATCGAGGGCACGCGCGCGGTCGGCAAGGGAGACTTCGGCACGCGCCTCGCGCTGCCCTCGCGCGATGAGATGGGCTTTCTGGTGCACTCCTTCAACGACATGACCAAACGGCTGCGCCGTGCGCGCGCCGAAGCCACCCAGAGCCAGCAGGCGGTGGAGCGCGAGCGCGAGCGGCTCGCGATCATCCTCGCGCGACTCTCGACCGGCGTGCTCGCCATCGATCGCAACATGACCGTGCGCACCGCGAACGCGGCGGCCGGTGCGATCCTCGGTACCGATCTCTCGGCGGCGACCGGCCGGCCGCTGCCCGAGCTCGCCTCGGGCAACGAGCGGCTCGGTCAGTTCAGCGCGGCGCTCGCCGTGCGCTTCGCTGCGGGGCGCGAGGAGTGGCGCGAGCAGCTCGACCTCGACGGCGTCGCCGGCCGGCGCACGCTGATGTGCGCCTGCACGCCGCTGCCGGGCGAAGATGCCGACATGGGCTTCGTCATCGTGTTCGACGACATCACGGCGCTGCTGCAGGCGCAGCGCGATGCTGCCTGGGGCGAGGTCGCGCGGCGCCTGGCCCACGAGATCAAGAATCCGCTCACCCCCATCCAGCTCTCGGCGGAGCGCCTGCGCCGGCGGCTGCTCGCGGGCATGAGCGAGCGCGACGCGGAGATCCTCGAGCGCGGCACGCGTACCATCGTGCAGCAGGTCGAGACCATGCAGCAGATGGTGAATGCCTTCAGCGAGTACGCCCGTGCACCGGAGATGCACGTCACGCGTTTCAGCCTCAATCAGCTGGTGACGGAAGTGGCCGACCTGTATCGCTCACAGGCGCCCGGCACACGCATCCGGCTCGATCTCGATGCGCACATCGAGGCAATCGAGGCCGATCGCGGCCGCGTGCGGCAAATCCTCAACAACCTGGTGGTCAACGCGCTGGAAGCGCTCGAAGGGGTGGCGACGCCGCTGCTCGAGATCAGCACGCAGCTCGATGACAGCCCCGACGGCCCTTACGCGGCGGTCATCGTGTGTGACAATGGACCGGGGTTCCAGCGTGAGCTCCTCGGCAGAGTGTTCGACCCGTACGTCACCAGCAAGCCCAAGGGCACCGGTTTAGGCCTCGCCATCGTGAAGAAGATCATCGAGGAGCACGGCGGACGCATCGATGCTGACAACCGCCCGGAAGGCGGGGCGCGCGTGCGGGTGGTGCTGCCGGTGCAGGACAGCACCCGCTCGGCCACAGGCGGCGCGCGCGAGCGGCGTGACCAGTTGCGGAGGGAAAGAGCGTGAGCGGCCCACACATTCTCGTGGTCGATGACGAGGCCGATATCCGTGGCCTCCTGAAGGAGATCCTTTCCGAAGAGGGCTACGAGGTGGATGTCGCCGCCAACGCCGCCCAGGCTCGTGCCTCGCGCGCCCGCCAGCTTCCCGACCTGGTGCTGCTCGACATCTGGATGCCGGACGTCGATGGCATCACGCTGTTGCGCGAGTGGTCGGCGGCCGCCGCCGATGGCTGCCCGGTCGTCATGATGTCGGGTCACGGCACGGTCGAGACCGCGGTCGAGGCGACGCGCCTCGGCGCCTTCGATTTCGTCGAGAAGCCGCTGTCGCTCGCCAAGCTGCTGCGCACCGTGGAGCGCGCGCTCGATGCCGGGCGGCGGCATCGCCAGTCGGCGCGGCTGCTCGGCTCGCCGCTCGCGGTGCCGCTCGGCAAGAGCAAGCTGCTGCAGCAGCTGCGTGCGGAAGCGCAGCAGATCGCGACCAACCCTTCCCCGGTGCTGCTCGTCGGGGAGCCGGGATCCGGCCGCGAGGCCTTCGCCCGTTATCTCCACGAGCGCGGCCCGCGCGCCTCCGCGCCGTTCGTGTCGCTCATCGCTTCGAGCCTGCGGGACGCCGATGCCGAGGCGCGCCTCTTCGGCCGCGAGGACGGCGGCAAGACCACCGGGGCGCTGGAAGAGGCCGCCAACGGCACGCTGTTCATTCACGAGGTGGAGGACCTGCCGCAGGGTGTGCAGCGGCTGCTGGTGGGCGCGTTCGAGTCGGGTCAATTCACGCGCATCGGGGGAGCCGAGCCGCTGAGCTTTCGCGCCCGGCTGCTGTCCTCGGCACAGCCCGGCATCGAGCAGCGGGTCGCCAACGATGGGCTGCGGCGCGATCTGCTCGCCCACCTCAATGTGCTCATCATGCGCGTGCCGCCGCTGCGCGAGTACGCCGAGGACGTGCCCGACCTGCTGCGCCACCAGGTGGATCGCCTCGTCGATACCGACGGGCTGCCGTTCCGCCGCTTCAGCGTCGCCGCGCAGAACCGGCTGCGCAACTATCCCTGGCCGGACAACGTGCGCGAGCTCCGCCACCTGGTGCATCGGCTCCTGATCCACGGCGGTCCCGAGGAGATCCGCCTCGAGGAGATCGAGCGCGAGCTGGCGGTGCAGACACCGCACGATGAGCCGCTGGTGAAGCAGGACCTGCTGGCACTGCCGCTGCGCGAGGCGCGCGAGCAGTTCGAGCGCGCCTACCTGCAGCAGCAGCTGCTGCTGTGCAACGGCAAGGTCGGGCAGCTCGCCAAGCGTGTCGGCATGGAGCGCACGCACCTGTACCGCAAGCTGCGCTCGCTCGGCGTGGACTTCCGCAACATCAGCGAGGACTAGTCGCCGACGCGAATGACCAGGGCGTCGACGTCCGCGGCCTGCAGCTGCCGCCGCAGCTTGTTGAGCTCATCGAGATTGCTGATCGGCCCGATGCGCACCCGGTGCCAGACATCGGCATCGACGGCGACGCGCTGCACCTTGGCATCGATTCCCTGCAGCGCGAGCTGCGCGCGTACCCGGTCGGCGTCGGTCTCATTGCGGTAAGAGCCGGCCTGCAGCACGTACACTCCCGGGCGCTCGATCTTCGCCGCCGCCGGCAGATCGCGCTTCACATCCTTGTCCTTCTCCGGGACCACGACCTCGAAGTTCGGCAGCATCTGGTAGAAGTCGTATTTCTGCGCGGGCTGGCCGCCGGCCGCCGCGGTGTCCGCCGCGGTACGCGCGTTGCGATGCGGATCCGGCCGCGGCGCGTCGGGTGTGTCGGCGATGCGGTGGCGGTTGCCGACCCAGGTGAAGGCCAACGCGGTGAGCAGCGCGCCGGCGAGCAGGCCGTAGCCGAACTCGCGCAGCCGGCGCAGCTCGAGCGGCCGGTTGTGCGGGGACTTGTAATCGCGCGCGCTGAGTCGCGCCGGGCGGCCGGCGGTCGCGCGGCTGCTGGCGGGCTGGGGACGCGGCCGGCTCACATGCTCTCCGGTGCCGACACGCCGAGCAGCGTCAGGCCGTTGCGAATCACCTGCTGCACACCCAGCACCAGCGCCAGCCGCGCGTTGCGCAGCTGCGCGTCCTCGACGATGAACTGCTCGGCGTTGTAGTAAGTGTGGAACACGTTGGCGAGCTCGCGCAGGTAGTGCACCAGCGCGTGCGGTGCCCGGCCGCTGGCCGCCTGCTCGATGACCTCCGGGTAGCGCGTGAGCGCGTGCAGCACCGCCTGCTCGTGCGGGCTGTCGAGCCTGTCTGCGGCCGCAAGCCCCGCCGCACGATCGAACGACAGACCGCGCGCGGCGAGCTGCTTCGCGACACTCGCGACGCGCGCATGGGCGTACTGGATGTAGTAGACCGGGTTCTCGTTGGTGCGCGACTTGGCGAGCTCGAGATCGAAATCGAGCGGCTGATCGTGGCTGCGCATCAGGTAGAAGAAGCGGCAGGCGTCGTTGCCGACCTCGGTGCGCAGCTGGCGCAGCGTCACGAACTGCGCCTCGCGCTTACCCATCGGCACCTTGTCCGCGCCGCGCCACAGGCTGACGAACTGGATGAGCGGCGCCTCGAGACACTCGCCCGGCTGTCCCATGGCGGTGAGCCCGGCGCGCACGCGCGCCACGTAGCCGTGGTGATCGGCACCGAGCACGTCGATGAGACGCGCGAAGCCGCGTTCGCGCTTGGCGAGATGGTAGGCGATGTCGGAAGCGAAATAGGTCTTCTGACCGTTCTCGCGCACCACCACGCGGTCCTTCTCATCACCGAAGGCGCTCGCGCGGAACCACACCGCTCCCGCCTCGCGATACAGGTGCCCGGCGCGCTCGAGAACGCCGAGCGCGTGATCGATCGCGCCGCTCTCGGTGAACTCACGCTCGGAGGTCCACTGATCGAAGCGCACGCCGAACTCGGCGAGATCCTCGCGGATGTCCCCCAGCATGCGTGCCAGCGAGCGTTGCAGCAGCAGTGCGAAGCGCTGCGGGCCGAGCAGCCCGCGCGCCCGCGCGATAAGCGCATCGATGTAGACCTCCTTGTCGCCGCCCGGTGCGTCCGGCGGCAGCCCCGCGAGCACCGCCGCGGCAGGCTGCAGCAGCTCATCGCCGCACTCGGCGCGCAGCTCTCCCGCGAGCGCGCGCACGTAGTCGCCGCGGTAGCCGTTTTCCGGAAACGGTAGCGTCTCACCGGCGAGCTCCAGGTAACGCACCCAGGCGCTCACCGCGAGGATGTCCATCTGCCGCCCGGCGTCGTTGATGTAGTA
>JAFAKO010000242.1 GCA_019235245.1 Gammaproteobacteria bacterium | reverse complement strand
GCGCTCGGCATCGTGCTCAACAAGCCTCTGCCGATGAAGCTCTCCGACGTGCTCTCGCAGATGAAGCTCGAGCCGACCACGGCCGACATCGCCGCGCAACCGGTACTGCGCGGCGGACCCGTGCACACCGACCGCGGCTTCGTGCTGCACCGTCCCGGCGGCCAGTGGGATCACACGCACCGCGTGTCCGACACCATCCAGGTCACCACCTCGCGCGACGTCCTCGCCGCGATGGCGCGCGGCGAGGGCCCATCGGACGCCTTCATCGCGCTCGGCTACGCCGGTTGGGAGTCCGGCCAGCTCGAACGCGAAATGAAGGACAACGCCTGGGCATCGATGCCGGTCGACCCGCGCGTGGTATTCGAGCTGCCCTTCGCGGAGCGCTGGGCCGGCGCCTGGCGTCTGATGGGCGTGGATGTCGAGCGGCTCAGCCCCGAGGCCGGCCATGCATAGCCGCTGCTCGAGGGCATGACAGGCCCGCACACCGTCCTCGCCTTCGACTTCGGACTCAAGCGTATTGGCATTGCCAGCGGCGACACGCTGACCCGCCAGGCGACGCCGCGCCCGGCGGCCGCGATGCTGCGGGATGGTCCGGACTGGCAGAGCATCGCACGCGAGGTGCACGCCATTGGCCCGGCCGTGCTGGTGGTCGGAGCCCCGTATAATGCCGGCGGCACTGAAGGGGCGCTGTTCGCTGCCGCGAAGCGCTTCGCCGCGCAGCTCGAGCGCCGTTTCGCCCTGCCGGTGCAGCTGGTCGATGAGCGCTTCTCCTCGCTCGAGGCGAGCGCAGCCCTCAGGACACGCCGCGCGAGCGGCGTGCGCCGGCGGCGCGTGGCGCGCGCGGACATCGACAGCGCCGCGGCCGCCGTGATCCTCGGGCGCTGGTTCCTCGGTGAGGGCGAAGGGAGCGTGCAACGATGACCGAACAGCTGCGCCCTGACGGATCGCTCCGTCACCTGCTCACGCTCGAGACCCTTACCCGCAGTCAGATCGAGCGCCTGCTCGAGCGCTCGCAGAGTTTCGTGCGCCCGCTCGGCGAGTCCCCGCCGCGCAGCGCGGCGCTCGCCGGCCGCACGGTGGCGAATCTCTTCACCGAGCCCTCGACGCGCACCCGCGTAAGCTTCGAGCTGGCCGCCAAGCGCCTCGGCGCCACGGCCGTGAACCTCGAGGTGCAGCTCTCCTCGCGGGTCAAGGGCGAGAGCATGCTCGACACGGTCTACACGCTGCAGTCGCTGCACGTGGATACCTTCGTCATCCGCGATGCCCAGCCGGGCGTGCCCGGACTCGTCGCCACGCACGTGGCACCGCACGTGAGCGTGCTGTCGGCCGGCGAGGCGCACCTCTCGCACCCGACGCAGGGACTGCTCGACGCGCTCACCGTCTACCAGCGCAAGCAGCGCTTCGCCGGGCTCGCGATCGCCATCGTGGGGGACATCCGCCACTCCCGCGTCGCACGCTCCGCCTGGCACGCCTTCTCCCGGCTCGGTGTCAGCGACCTGCGGATCGCGGCGCCCGCGGCGCTGATGCCGGACGCGGAGGAGTTCCAGGACTGCAGCCGGCATACGCAGCTCGCGAGCGCGCTGCGCGGCGCGGATGTGGTGATGATGCTGCGCATCCAGAGAGAGCGCATGGGCGCCGCCGACCTGCCGGAGGACGAGGAGTACTTCGCCGCCTGGGGACTCACGGCCGAGCGGCTTGCGCTCGCACGGCGCGATGCCATCGTGATGCACCCGCAGCCGATGAACCGCGGCATCGAGATCGCGTCCGACGTCGCCGACGGGCCGCAGTCGGTGATCCGCGACCAGGTGCGTAACGGCGTCGCGGTGCGCATGGCGGTGCTGGCGGAAGTGCTCGGCGCGCACGCATGAGCGCGACGCGCGGCACCATCTTCCTCGAGCAGGGGCGGGTGCTCTCGCAGCTCGCCGGCGACGCACGGCAGTACGTGCTGCGCGTGGCCGCGCCGCGGTGCGCGGCGCACGCCGAGCCCGGCAGCTTCGTTCACATCACCTGCGATGACTCGATACCCATGCGGCGGCCGCTGTCGATCATGCGCGCCCACCCGGGCGAAGGCTGGATCGAGCTGCTCTACAAGGTGGTGGGCGCCGGGCTGCATGCGCTCGCCGCGCGCACGGCAGGCGATGCGCTGAGCGTCCTCGGCCCGATCGGGCAGCCGTTCAGGGCGCACCCTGAGCGGCCGCGTACGCTGCTGCTCGGTGGTGGCGTCGGCATCCCGCCCATGGTGTTCCTGGCGGAGCGGCTCAGCATGCTCAACCGTGCCGCTGGCGCAGCCGCGGCCTGGAAGCCGCTGGTGCTCATGGGTTCGGAGGTGCCTTTCCCGTTCCGCACGCGGCCCTCGCAGCTGATCCTGCCCGGCATGCCGGCGGGGACTCTCGCCTGCATGCCGCTGCTCGAGGAGTGGGGCGTGCCGAGCCGGCTCGCGAGCTGCAGCGACTTCGCCGGATGCTTCGCCGGCTTCGTCACCGAGCTCGCCGATCACTGGCTCGCCTCGCTCGGCAGCGCCGAGCTCGCCGAGGTCGAGATCTTCGCGTGCGGGCCGACGCCGATGCTGGAAGCGAGTGCCGCTCTCGCCCGGCGCTATGGGGTGCCCTGCCAGGTATCGCTGGAGGAATTCATGGCGTGCGCGGTCGGTGGCTGCGCAGGGTGCGCGGTGCAGGTGCGCACCTCCGCAGGACCCGCCATGAAGCGCGTCTGCGTCGATGGGCCGGTGTTCGACGCCGCCAGCGTCTTCTGAGATGGCGAGCCTGCCCCGGGCGGCGAGCACGGCGGCCATCGCAGTGGGGCTCCTCGCCGCGACCGGCTGCGCGCGCAAGCAGGAGCCGGCGCCCGCGGTCCCGCCACCACCCCCGCCGACCGCATGGCCGGAAGGCCGCACCGGGCCCCTGCGGATCACTGATGAGCTGGTGCTGGCGATACCGCTGCAATACGAGCGCGCGGCGATCGAGGACGGACCGGCGCCGCGCTCGCCCTTTCCGGGAGTCGGCGGCCGCACCGAGGCACGCTTCGATTTTTTCCTGCCGGATTTCAGCGGCTACACACTGCAGAACTACCGCAACGACCTCGACCCGAACAAGGTGGAGGTCGTCTACCTGCATGCCGGCGATCCGCATGAGGGCGATCCGGGAGCACCGGGTGAGTACCCGCCCAACATGCTCAAGCGGCTGCTGCAGGACCAGCTCGACCCGCGCAGCCACCAGAACCAGTACGGCCTCAGGTGCTACACCGGGCGGGTGCTGACCGATCGGCTCGCCTGCTACGGCCGGCGTGACGCAGGCGCCCGGGAAGACATCCTGCTGTACGTACCGGTGGCACCCGCGGCGGACGCCTTTCCGGTCATCAGGGCGACTTACTTCTCGCGCCGCTACGGCGGAGTACGCATCGCCTGGCGCACGCCGGTCGCGAACCTGCCGCGCTGGCACGACATCGATACGCAGATCTGGAAGTTCATCGGCGCGTGGAATGTCGCGCCGCCGCCGCCGCCGCCGCCGCCGCAGCGAATGCCATGAGGTACCCTGTTCCACAGACGTTTCGTTGATAGTTAGCAAAATGACTAACTATCGGCATAACGAGGTGTGTGGGGGCCCCAGGCCGCGCCGCCGCTGGGGCCGCTAGCCGAAGTTGATCTTGGCCTCGAGGTTGGCGCGCGAGTCGGCGTTGGCGAGCGCTTCCTCGAGGCCGATGCTGCCGCGCTTGTAGAGCTCGTGCAGCGAGGCGTCGAAGCTCTGGATGCTCTTGTCGCTCGAGCTGTTGATGGCTTCCTTGATCGACACCACATCGCCCTTCTTGATGAGCGTGGCGATGTGCGGCGTGTTGATCATGATCTCCACGGCCGCGACGCGCCGGTTGTCACGCCCCATCACCAGGCGCTGCGCCATGATGGCGCGCAGGTACTGCGACAGGTCGAGGAAGATCTGGTTGTGCTGCTCGCGCGGGAACATGTTGATGATGCGATCGAGCGACTCGGCGCAGTTGTTGGCATGCAGCGTGGCGAGCACCAGGTGCCCGGTGCCGGCGAGGTTGATGGCCGCCTCCATGCCCTCCTTGTCGCGGATCTCGCCGATCAGGATGACGTCCGGGGCGGCGCGCACCACCCCGCGCAGCGCGCGCGAGTAGCTCTTGGTGTCCAGGCCCACCTCGCGCTGGTTGACGATCGAGCGCTTGTTGGTGTGCAGGAACTCGATCGGGTCCTCGATGGTGACGATGTGGTCGGAAGCGTTCTCGTTGCGGTAGTTGATCATCGCCGCGAGCGTGGTCGACTTGCCCGAGCCGGTCGCGCCCACCATGAGGATCAGGCCGCGCTTGAACAGCGTCAGCTCGCTCACCACCTGCGGCAACCCGAGGGAATCGAGGCGCGGCATGTCGGCGGTGATGTAGCGCATCACCATCGCGGGAAAGCCGCGCTGCATGAAGACGTTGACGCGGAAGCGCCCGAGCCCCGGCTCGGACACCGCGAAATCCAGCTCCCATTCGGTGACGAAGTGCTCGCGCTGCTCGGGTGACATGATGGCGAAGGCGGTCTGGCGCACCGTCTCGGGACTCAGCACCTGCTTGTTCACCGGCAGGATCTGCCCTTCGATCTTGATCTTGATGGGCGAGTTCGAGGTGAAGAACAGGTCCGAGGCCTTCTTCTCCACCATCAGCTTGAACAGCGGCTTGGTGTTGAGGGTCGGGTGGCGCGCGCCCGCCGCACCGGTCACCGCCGCCTCGCCGAGCAGGGCGGGGCTAGGACCGGTCGCCTCCAGGTCCTGACGTCCCTTCATCTCCTGCGCCGGCTTCACAACGTGCGGCCTTGCTCTTCCTCGACGATCTTCAGTACGCCACCGTCATCGATGTTCTTCGCCTCACGCTTGCTGTCGAGCTTGATGCGCAGCCGCAGCTCGTTCTTCGAGTCGGCGTTGCGCAGCGCATCCTCGTAGGAAATGAAGCCCGTCTCGTACAGCTCGAACAGCGCCTGGTCGAAGGTCTTCATGCCGAGCCGGGTGGAGCGCGACATGACTTCCTTTATCTTGGCCACCTCGCCCTTGAATATCAGGTCCTGGATGAGCGGCGAGTGCAGCATGACCTCCATCGCCGCGATGCGCCCGGCGCCGGACTCGCGCGGGATGAGCCGCTGCGAGATGAGTGCGCGGATGTTCAGCGACAGGTCCATGAGCAGCTGATCGCGGCGCTCGTCGGGGAAGAAATTGATGATGCGGTCGAGCGCCTGGTTGGCGCTGTTGGCGTGCAGCGTGGCGAGCACCAGGTGGCCGGTCTCGGAGAACTGAATGCCGTACTCCATGGTGTCGCGGTCGCGGATCTCGCCGATGAGGATCACGTCCGGCGCCTGGCGCAGGGTGTTCTTGAGCGCCGCCGACCAGGAATCGGTGTCCACTCCCACCTCGCGGTGCGTGATGACGCAGCCCTTGTGGGTGTGCACGTACTCGACCGGATCCTCGATGGTGACAATGTGGCCGCGGGTCTTCTCGTTGCGGTAGCCGACCATGGCGGCGAGCGTCGTCGACTTGCCGGAGCCGGTGCCGCCGACGATGATCACCAGCCCGCGCTTCGCCAGCACCACTTCCTTGAGGATCGGCGGCAGCTCGAGCTCCTCGAAGGTGGGGATCTTGGCGTTGATCAGGCGGATGACGCAGCCGATCGCCCCCTGCTGCACGAAGGCACTGACACGGAAGCGGCCGATGCCGGGCGGGGCAATCGCGAAGTTGCACTCCTTGCTGGCGTCGAATTCCTTGGTCTGCCGGTCGTTCATGATGGCGCGCACCAGCGTCGCCGACTGCTCGCCGGTGAGCGCACGCTCGGATTGCGGGCGGATCTCGCCATCGATCTTGATCGCCGGCGGGAAGCCCGCGGTGATGAACAGATCCGAGGCTTTCTTCTCGGTGACCCGCCGCAGCAGGTCCTGCATCAGCTTGATGGCCTGATCACGATCCATGGCGCTGATCCTGCACGCAGTGCATCACAAAGTATCCTTGTTCTGCGCCTTGTAGCGCGCCTCTTCCTTGCTCACCTGGCCCTTGGCGACCAGCTCCGTCAGGCACTGGTCGAGGGTCTGCATGCCCTGCGCGCCGCCGGTCTGGATGGCGGAGTACATCTGCGCGATCTTGCCCTCGCGGATGAGGTTACGGATCGCCGGCGAGCCGATCATGATCTCGTGCGCGGCGATGCGGCCACCGCCGTTCTTCTTCAGCAGGGTCTGCGAGATGACCGCGCGCAGCGACTCCGACAGCATCGAGCGCACCATGTCCTTCTCCTCCCCGGGGAACACGTCGACGATGCGGTCGATGGTCTTGGCGGCGGAGGAAGTGTGCAGCGTGCCGAACACCAGGTGGCCGGTCTCGGCGGCGGTGAGCGCCAGGCGGATCGTCTCCAGGTCGCGCATTTCGCCGACCAGGATCACATCGGGGTCCTCGCGCAGCGCCGAGCGCAGCGCCTCGGAGAAGCCGAGCGTATCGCGGTGCACCTCGCGCTGGTTGACGAGGCAGCGCTTGGACTCGTGCACGAACTCGATCGGGTCCTCGATGGTGATGATGTGGTCGGGACGATTGTCGTTGCAGTGATTCACCATGCCGGCGAGGGTCGTGGACTTGCCGGAGCCGGTGGGGCCCGTGACCAGCACCAGCCCGCGCGGCAGCATGCACAGGTCGCGGAATATCTTGGGCGCATTCAGATCGTCGAGCGAGAGTATGGTCGAGGGGATGTTGCGGAACACCGCCCCGGCACCGCGGTTCTGGTTGAAGGCGTTGACGCGGAAGCGCGCCAGCTTCGGGATCTCGAAGGAGAAGTCGGTCTCGAAGAACTCCTCGTAGGCCTTGCGCTGCTTGTCGTTCATGATGTCGTACACCATGGAGTGCACTTCCTTGTGCGACAGCGCCGGCATGTTGATGCGCTTCATGTCGCCGTCGACGCGGATCATCGGCGGCACACCCGAGGACAAATGCAGGTCCGAGGCATTGTTCTTGACGGCGAATGCCAGGAGTTGCGCGATATCGACGGCCATTGATGCTCCCGAACCTGGGGCCTGCAGGGGCAGGGAGAGAGCGGGCAGAGCCTGCGCCCCAAGCGCTGCGGCAGTATAGCGGAGGGGTCACACGTCCAATATGTTAATGAATCCGCAGAATTTGCCCGCCGTGCTGCGTGAGGTGCGCGCGCGCATCGCACAGGCGGCCGCAGCCGCTGGCCGTAGTGCGCAGTCGGTCACACTCCTGGCGGTCGGCAAGGCGCAGCCGCTCGAGCTGCTCGCCGCCGCTGCCGACTGCGGTGTCGCGGATTTCGGCGAGAGCTACCTGCAGGAGGCGCTGGCGAAGATCGCAGCACTGCAGGCGCGGGCGCTCACCTGGCACTTCATCGGCCGCATCCAGGCCAACAAGACCCGCCCCATCGCGGAGACTTTCGCCTGGGTGCACGCGCTCGATCGCCTCAGGGTGGCCGAACGGCTCGCCGCGCAGCGTTCCGCCCATGCGCCGCCGCTCAACGTGTGCCTGCAGGTGAACGTCGCTGCCGAAGCCAGCAAGGGAGGCGTGCTGCCGGCGGAGCTGCCGGCGCTGGCCGCGGCGGTGGCGCGTCTGCCGCGCCTGACGCTGCGCGGTCTGATGTGCATTCCGCCGGAAGAGAGCGAGCCGGCACGCCAGCGTGCCTGGTTCGCACGGCTGCGGGTGCTGCGCGATGAGCTCAACGCCGCCGGCCACCGCCTCGATACGCTCTCGATGGGCATGAGCGGCGATTTCGAGTCCGCCATCCGGGAGGGCGCCACCATCGTGCGGCTCGGCACGGTACTGTTTGGTGCGCGCCCGCCGTAGCCTACAATCGCTGCCGCGATGACTAACAGGCGTCTGTGCATTCTCGGAGCCGGCAACATGGGCCGCGCGCTGCTCGGCGGCCTGTTGCGTGCGGGCTGGTCGCCGCGGCAGTTGTGCGTCGCCGAAAGCGCAGCCGCGGCCCGCGCGGCGGCGGCGCGTGATTTCGGCGTGGACGCGACCGCGGACAACCACGCGGCGGTGGCCGCTGCCGCGATCGTGGTGCTGGCGGTGAAGCCGCAGGATGCCGCCGCGGTGCTGCAGCCGCTCGCGCCGGCGCTCGCCATCAGCCGGCCGCTGCTCATGTCGGTGGCGGCCGGCGTGCGAGTGGCAGCGCTCGAGTCCTGGTGCGGCGCGGGCACGGCAGTGATGCGCGCCATGCCGAATCGCCCGGCGTATCTCGGCGCCGGCGTCACGGGGGCGTATGCGCCACCGCCGGTGGGCGCGGAGCAGCGGGCGGCGGCCGGGCAGGTGCTGCAGGCGCTCGGTGAGGTGTTCTGGGTCGAAGCGGAGGAGTTGCTCGACGTGGTGACGGCGCTCTCGGGCAGCGGTCCGGCATACTTCTTCCTGCTCGCGGAGCTCATGGCCGAGGCCGGTGCGCAGCTCGGGCTCGAAAGCACTGCGGCGCGGAGAATGGCGGTCGCCACGCTCCACGGCGCCGGCCTCCTGGCGCGCAGCGGCGATGGGGATCTCGCCCGGTTGCGCCGCGAGGTCACCTCTGCCGGGGGCACGACCGAAGCGGCGCTGCGCACGCTCGAGGCCGCGGACCTGCGTGCCACGGTACACGCCGCGATGCGCGCCGCGACCGAGCGCGGGCGCGAGCTCGCGGCGGCGGCCGCAGGCTGACCGCCGCGCCCGGGTACCGCATGACCGCCGCATTCACCTTCATCGTCGAGACACTGCTGTCGCTGGCGCTGTTCGTGGTGATGGCGCGCCTGCTGCTGCAGTGGACGCGCGCGGACTTCCGCAACCCGTTGTGTCAGGCGGTGGTGCGCATCACCAATCCGCTCGTTCTGCCGCTGCGTCGCGTGCTGCCGCCGGTTGGCAAGCTCGATACCGCCTCGGTGATCGCGGTGCTGCTGGTGGCGACGGCGGACGTCGCCTGCATCTTCGCCCTGCACGGCATCGGCATGCCCGGCCCGCTCGCCTGGATAAAGGTGGTGCTGATCGAGATCGCGCGCACGCTGCTGTGGACCTACCTTTACGCCATTTTCCTCTACGCGCTACTGAGCCTCATTGCTCCGGGGGGTTATTCGCCGCTGCAATCCGTGCTCACCACGCTGTGTGAGCCGGTGCTGCGGCCGATCCGCCGCCTGATACCGGCGGTCGCCGGGCTCGATCTCTCGCCCATGTGGGCCATCATCGCGATCTACGCCATTCTCATAGTGATTCGCGCCGTCTGAGGCGCCGGCGGCGCGCCGCCTGGCTGCGCCGCGGCCTTTTCCTGCAGTCGCAGACCGCGACTCTGCGCTGCCGGAACACACGCTTAGCGCCGACTTCGCAACGAGAATCGCAGCATTCGCGGCGCGGGGCCGGCCGCGGCGATGGCGCGCCCCTGCAACGAAACCCTTGAAAAAAGGCACTTTCGCGAGAGGCGCACCGGAAAAAAGCGCTTGCCAAAGAGCGCGCATGTGCTATTTTCCGCGCCGATTCTCAGCGCGCGGCGGTTACCGCCAGCGCATCTCGCAACGATAACTATCCTGAGGAGTAGACCTATATGGCGAAAAAGGGTGGCGCACCGACCAAGTCGGAAGTCCTGGCACACATCTGCAAAGACACGGGGCTATCCCGCAAGCAAGTCGGCAGCGTTTTCGATTCGCTGGCCGGCGTGATCAAGAAGAGCCTGCGTGGAGGCGGCCTGTTCACGCTGCCCGGCCTGCTGAAGATGAAGGTCGTCAGGAAGGCGGCTACCAAGGCCCGCGAGGGCGTCAATCCCTTCACGGGCGAGAAGATGATGTTCAAGGCGAAGCCCGCGAGCCGGAAGGTTCGCGTGATGCCGCTGAAGAGCCTCAAGGCGATGGTCAACTCGTAACGAGTCGCTCCGCTTCCGCGGAGGAAAGCCCGGCAGGGACGCGTCCCTGCCGGGCTTTTTGCTGTCAGACGCTCGTCAGGCGCTCGCGGTCACGCGTCGCATGAAAGCGACGACGCAGTCGCGCAGCTCGTTGATGCGTCCGTGGAAGAAGTGCCCGGCGCCCTGCAGCACGCGCAGCTCCGGCGGCGGGCTGAGTGTCAGTGCCCAGGCGCTCACCGCAGCTGCCGGAACGACATCGTCGTCGGCACCCTGGACGATCAGCCACGGACACTCCGGTCGTGGCGCATCGCCCACCTCGATCCGGGTGATGCCCGGTGCGACCGTGACGAGACACGCGGGGTGTGCCGCGGCCGCCGCACGCAGCGCAATGACTCCCCCGAAGGAGAAGCCCGCGAGCCACAGCGGAGCCTGCGGCCAGCGCCCGCGAGCGAACTCGATCGCCGCGAGCGCATCGCCAACTTCCCCGTCACCCTCGGCATAAGTCCCCGCGCTCGCACCGACGCCGCGGAAGTTGAAGCGGACGGTCGGTGCGCCGAGCTCCTGGAAGGCGCGGGCGAGCGTCCATACGACCTTGTTGTCGAGCGTGCCACCGTGCAGCGGATGTGGATGGCAGATCACGCCGCAGGCGGCGGGTGTACGGGCATTCGCGCCGTCGGGCACCTCGATGAGCGCTTCCACGGCGCCGGCGGGCCCGGCGAGGCTCAGGCGCTCGGCCTGCGGCGGTCGCGCCACGGCCGCTCAGGTGGGCGCGGCCGGCGGCGCGGCGAGCCGCACCAGCAAGCGGTTGAGACGCTGCACATACTCCGGGGCATTGCCGAGCGGCACGCCCTCGGCGAGCCCTGCCTGGTCGTACAGGAGCTGCGACAGCTCGCCGAATTCGGCGGCATCGGCGCGCGCCTCGAGATATTTCACCAGCGGATGGCCAACGTTCACCTCGAGCACCGGCTTCGCCTCGGGTACCTGCTGGCCCGCGGCGGCGAGCAGGCGCCGCATCGGCTCGGAGACGTCGTGCTCGCCGAGCACCAGCACCGCGGGCGACTCCCGCAGTCGCTCGCTGATGCGCACTTCGCTGACGCGCTCCCCGAGGGCGTCCTTGATGCGCTTCAGCAGCCCCTTGCTCTCCTTCAGGTCCGTATCACGCTGCCTGCGGTCCGCATCGCTCGTGAGCCCGCCGAGCTCCAGATCACCGCGGGTGGCCTCCTTGAAGCGCTTGCCCTCGTAGCTCTCGATGTGGCCCATCACCCATTCGTCGATACGATCGGCGAGCAGCAGCACCTCGATGCCGGCCTCCTTCAATCGCTCGATCGCCGGGCTGCCGCGCGCCGCGGCAATGCTCTCCGCGATCACATAGTAGATCCGCTCCTGCCCGGGCTTCATGCGGCCGACATAGTCGGCGAGGCTCACGGTCGATGCGTCATCCTGCTGGGCAGTGCTGGCGAAGCGCAGCAGCGGCAGGATGGCCGCGTGGTTGGCATGGTCCTGGGCAACACCCTCCTTCAGCACCGCACCGAATTCCTTCCAGAAGGTGGCGTACTTCTGCGGCTCCTCCTTCATGAGCCGCGCCAGCAGGTCGAGCGCCCGCCGGGTGAGGCCGCTGCGGATGGCCTCGACCTCCGGATCCTGCTGCAGCAACTCCCGCGAGACGTTCAGCGGCAGGTCGCTGGAATCGACCACGCCCTTTATGAAGCGCAGATACAGCGGCAGGAACTGCTCGGCGTCGTCCATGATGAAGACGCGCCGCACGTAGAGCTTCAGGCCCCGGGCACCTTCGCGCTGCCACAGATCGAACGGCGCGCGGCCCGGCACGTACAGCAGGCTGATGTACTCGCGCTTGCCCTCGACCTTGTTGTGACTCCAGGCGAGCGGATCGGTGAAATCGTGGGCGACGTACTGGTAGAACTGACGGTACTCCTCGTCGCCGATCTCGCTGCGCGGCAGCGTCCACAGGGCCTTCGCCTGGTTGACCACTTCGTACTCGAGCGAGGCCTCGCCCTCCTTGCGCATCCGCACCGGGAAGCCGATGTGGTCGGAGTAACGCCGGATGAGCCCGCGCAGGCGGAAAGGATCGGCGAATTCGCGCGCGTCGGCTTTCAGGTGCAGGGTGACCGCGGTGCCGCGCGCCGGCAGCGTGATGCTCTCGACGCTGAACTCCCCGTCGGCGGCCGATTCCCAGCGCACCCCTGCCGCGGCGGGCTCGCCGGCCTTGCGCGAGCGCACCTCGACGCGCTCGGCCACTATGAAGGCCGAATAGAATCCCACGCCGAACTGCCCGATGAGCCGGGAGGCCTGCTGCTCATCGCCCGAGAGGCTGCGGAAGAACTCCGCCGTGCCCGAGCGCGCGATGGTGCCGAGGTTGGCGATGGCCTCCTCGCGCGTCATGCCGATGCCGTTGTCGGTGATGGTGACCGTGCCGGCGGTCGGGTCGGCATCGACGCGGATGCCGAGCTCCGGATCCTCCGCGAGCAGTGCGCCGTTGGCGATCGCGGCGAAGCGCAGCCGGTCGCAGGCATCAGAGGCGTTCGAGATCAGCTCCCGCAGGAAGATCTCCCGGTGGCTGTACAGGGAATGGATCATGAGCTTCAGCAGCTGGCGCACTTCGGCCTGAAAGCCGTGGGTCTGGCGCTGCGTGCCGGGCTCGCTCGCCTGCCCGGGGTCGTCCCGGGGCTCCTTCGATGGTTCCATGCTGATGCGTCCGCGGACCTGGGAGTTGCCGCCGATCTTGGGAAGCTGGAGCAAAATTTCAAGCTCCGCCATCGTGATGGCGGTGCGGGCGCTGCGGCTGGTGGGGGCGATCGGTCCCGCCGGAGCGGGACCGCGGCAGATCAGGCAAGAACCGCGAACAGCTGGCGATGCGAGAGCAGCAGGGTGGCCGCTCCCGCGAGCAGGGCACCCGAGGTGGCGGAGATCACGGGCGCGGAGGCCGCGAGGACCTCGGCGGCGGTGACCGCGGCGACGTGGCGGCACACGCCGATGAGGTCATCGATCTCGTCCCAGAGGTGCAGAAAGAACTCTTCCATCGCGCGGCCACTGTACGGGAGCACCGCAGGTGCAGACGTGCGGCCGCTCACAGTAGCGTTCGCCTGCGCGCGGCTTGCAGCGGCATGGGGCGGTGCGTAGGCTTGGCTGCGACCCGCATCACGCGGATGGATAGAACATAAGGACATCATGCAGCGTATCGTCGTCCTGAACCCCAAGGGCGGGTCCGGCAAGACGACCATCGCAATCAATCTGGCGAGCTATCTCGCCGCCCGCGGCCACGCACCGGTGCTCATGGATTTCGATCCGCAGGGCTCCTCGCTCCGCTGGGTCAAGAAGCGCAAGCCCGCGCAGCCGCCCATCCACGTGATCGCCGCCTTCGAGAAAGACAGCCGCACGACCCGTGCGTTCCAGCTGCGCGTCCCGCAGGTCACCACCCACATCATCATCGATACTCCCGCGGCGCTCGAGGCACGGCAGATGCCGGAGATGACACGCGATGCGGACAAGGTGCTGGTGCCGGTGCTGCCATCGGACATCGACATCCATGCCTGCTCGCGCTGTATCCGCGATCTGCTGCTGGTGGGCAAGATCCGCCGCGAGGACGACCGTATCGGGGTCATCGCCAATCGCGTGCGCCGCAATACGCTCACCTACCAGTCGCTGATCCGCTTCCTGCACACGCTCGGCATCCCGATCGTCGCCACCATCCGCGACTCGCAGAACTACGTGCGCGCCGCGGAGCTCGGGATCGGCGTGCACGAGATGAAGAGCTACGTAGCGCACGACGATGTCGAGCAGTGGATCCCGCTGGTCGAATGGCTGGCCCGGCCGAGTGGCCCGCAGGCTCCTCCCGGGGATGCCCCGCGGCAGGGCTCCGCAGCCCCGCCCGGGACGGCCAGCGCGCAGCCACCGGACGGCGGGCTGGAGCCCGCGGCCGAACCGCAATTGCCCGAAGCCGCGGAGCTCGCTCCGCCGCTCGCGGCAGCCATCGGCTGACCGAAAGGGGTTACTTCTTGGTCTTGGCGGCGCCGGTGCCGGCGTTGCCTTCGGTGCTCGACCAGGAGTCGCGCACCTGATCGGCCCAGTTCTTGTAGTTCGTCCAGGTGTAGAGGTTGCGAGTGATGGCAGCCTGGCGGGCGCGGGCGCGTTGCATACGATCCAGCCAGTTGGCGTACGCATCGGCGCCGCCCGTCGGGCTGCCCGTCTGCGTCGGTTCGCGCTGCGTACCGGGCGCGTTGTCCCGCCCCCTGTCGCTCGAGCTCATGAGAAGCTCCTGAAGATCTTGGCAGTCAGCGTACGGCGTTCGCGCGCACGCCGCAGGAACTGGTTCACAGGCATGTCGCCGGTCGCATACGGTGAGTCGCCGGTCGCACACGCTGGGACGCAGCTCTCGCGCGCCCGGAAAAAACTGTGCGCCGCGCAGAGCGTTATGTAACGGGGTGGCACGCAGCGCGGCGCGAGCCCGCGCGCACGCAGCGGCCGCTCAGGCGACCAGGCGATACACCGGCCGGTAAGTGCTGCCCGGCAGACGCATGCGCCGCTGCGCCACGAACGCCGCGAGCAGCTCATCGAGGAGGCGCATCACCGCCGGATCGCCGGCGAGCTCGTACGGTCCCTCGCGCTCGATGGCCCGGATGCCGAGCTCTTTCACGTTGCCGGTGACGATGCCGGAGAACGCACGGCGCAGGTTCGCCGCCAGCTCGTGCGGCGGCTGCGCGCCGCTCAGGTCGAGCGCGCGCATGGCCGCGTGGGTCACCTCGAAGGGCTGCTGGAACACCGGCCGGATCGACAGCAGCCAGTTGAAGTTGTAGGAGTCGCTGCGCTGGCGGCGGAACTCGCGCACCTCGTGCATGCCGCGCACCATGCGCCGCGCGACCTCCGGCGGGTCATCGATGATGATGCTGAAGCGCCGCGTGGCCTCCACCCCCAGGGTCGCGCTGATGAAGCGGCCGATCTGCTCGAAATAGTCCTCGCTGTCCGCGGGCCCGGTCAGCACCACCGGGAACGGCTGCTCGCGGTTGGCGGGATCGAGCAGGATGCCGGCGAGGTACAGGATCTCTTCGGCGGTGCCGGCCCCGCCCGGGAACACCACGATGCCGTGGGCCATGCGCACGAACGCCTCGAGACGCTTCTCGATGTCCGGCATGATCGCCAGCTGCGTGACGATGGGATTGGGGGGCTCAGCGGCGATGATGCCCGGCTCCGTGATGCCGATATAGCGTCCGCGGTCGATGCGCTGCTTGGCGTGCCCGATGGTGGCGCCCTTCATCGGGCCCTTCATCGCGCCCGGCCCGCAACCGGTGCACACATCGAGGGCGCGCAGGCCGAGCTCGGAGCCGGCGTTCTTGGTGTACTGGTACTCGGCGGCGTCGATCGAGTGCCCGCCCCAGCAGACCACGAGATTTGGCCGGGCCTTGAAATCGAGCACGCGCGCGTTGCGCAGCACGTGAAACACGGCGTTGGTGATCGAGGCGGAGTCCTCGAGCGAGAAGCGGCCGCTGCCGACGATCTCGTCGGCCACGTACACCACGTCCCGCAGCACCGCGAACAGGTGTTCCTTGATACCGCGGATCATCTGCCCGTCGACGAAGGCGGTCGCCGGCGCGTTGCGGATCTCGAGCTTGATGCCCCAGGCATGCCGCACGACCTCGATGTCGAAGTCGCGATAGCGGTCGAAGATCTCCTTGGCGTTGTCAGTATCGGCACCGCTGTTGAGGACCGCGAGCG
>JAFAKO010000379.1 GCA_019235245.1 Gammaproteobacteria bacterium | reverse complement strand
GCCGAGCGCGGCGCTCGCCGCCTTCGGAATGCGCGCCTCACCGCGGCGGTGCAGGCACTCGCGGAAGATGGAGTCGATCACGGTGTCCGCAGCGACGCCATTGGAGCCAAGCGCCGGCGCGAGGTCCACCCCTACCGAGAGCACGTGCGGGTTGCCCGCCATGTCATGTACGCGAATCGAATGGCAGCAGTAGAGGAGCGAGCGCTCGCCATCGCGCAGCACCGAGATCTGCGAGCCGCTCGCGCCGTGACCACCATCGATCATGCGGAACACGGCCCAGTTGGGGCACGGGTCGCTCACCTGCGCGAGATTGCCCCAGGGAAGCGGGATGCCGTTGCCGCGGTAGACCGCACGCAGGTACCCGGGCGGGTAGGCGTCGAAGAAATGCCAGTAGGGATAGGGGGAGACCTTGGTCATGCGGCGCATCACGACCGCCGGGGTGAGCTCGAGCCGCGCACCGGCCTCGACGCGGTAGCGCTCGCGGGCCAGGAAGCGGCGGAACGGCACGCGCGGGGCGAGCAGTGCGCCGGCGAAGAAGCTGCACTCGAAGTCGCGCCAGGCGTGCAGCACGTCCTGGGCGTTCATGCCGGCGGCGCCCGAGCCACCCTCGGGGCTGCCGCCCATTTCCCCGCCGGTGGCGTGGGCAGATTTCAGGCCATCGCCCCCGTGCAGCACCTTGTGACCGAGATGCGCCGCCAGATCGAACTTGAGCCGTGCGGGGTCCGACTGCAGCGCGCGATTGGCGTACACGACGCGCGGCGGCTCGAAGAACGAGCGCACCATGCTGCGCAGCTCGCGGTCCTTGTCGCGTGCCAGCACCGGCTTGCGGTCGAACCAGCGGATCTCGAGCCCGTGGCGCCGGGCGAGTCGTGTCAGGTCCTCGACCGAAAGCGGAAAGCGCCGCTCGCCGATGCTGTCAGCGGCGCGCTCGAGGTCGGGAAAGTCGTTGCGCGACATCTCCTGGTGCGAGCGGATGAGCAGGTGCGCGAACTGCCGCCCGGTGGTGCCGGTCTGGGCGAGCAGCTCCGGGATGGCGATCTGCAGCAGGCTCTTGGAGAAGAGGAATCCCGGCTCGAGCGGAATGCGCATCGGGCCGCCCCCGGCGGCCGGCGGCGGCAGATCGAGCTCGGCGTTCTCATCGAGGAACCAGGCGGCGGGGCGCTGGAAGATCGAGGCGATCAGCTCGAGCAGCTGCGGCGAGGGCATGCGCTTGCCGCTCTCGATCATGCTCAGGTAGGAGACCGAGGGGGCGATGTCGGGCTTGTGCTGGATGCAGCGCACCGACAGCTCCTCCAGGGTGAGCCCGTTGCGGCGCCGTATCGAGCGCAGCTTGGCGCCGAGAAAGTGGCCCTTGTGCAGCAGCTCCGCCATCTGTCCAGCCCGCGCTCGTGCCGCCTCCGCTCCGGTCGCCACGCCGGTATCTGTGAAATTAACAGTGTGAAGTTTTCACAGTCAAATTCGCGTCACAGTAACGCGTATGCTGAGGGGGGATGAATGTCGAGACGCACGGACGGGTTCACCTGCGGGAGCAGCCGGGGCCAAGGGTGGAGATCCTCGGGCCGCAGATCGAGCGCGCCGATGAGGTGCTGACACCGCTCGCCCTGCAGCTGCTCGGCAGCCTGCACCGCCGCTTCAATGCCCGCCGGCTCGAGCTGCTGGATGCCCGCGCGCGGCGCCAGACGGAGTTCGACGCGGGCGCTCTGCCGGATTTCCTGCCTGCCACGGCCGAGCTGCGTGCTGCCGACTGGCGCGTCGCGCCGGTGCCGGCGGATCTCGCCGACCGCCGGGTCGAGATCACAGGTCCGGTCGATCGCAAGATGGTCATCAACGCGCTGAACGCGCCGGTGCAGACCTTCATGGCGGACTTCGAGGACGCCTGTGCACCGACCTGGGACAACATCGTGCGCGGCCAGCTGAATCTTCTCGACGCGGTGCGGCGCACGATCAGCTACGAGGATCCGGCAACCTCCAAGGTCTATCGCCTCGCCGAGCGCACCGCGACGCTCATCGTGCGGCCGCGCGGCTGGCACCTGCCCGAGAAGCACGTGCGCATCAACGGCGAGACGGTCTCCGGGGCGCTGTTCGACTTCGCCGTCTATCTCGCCAACAACCACGAAGCGCTCGCGCGGCGCGGCACCGGTCCGTACTTCTACCTGCCGAAGCTCGAGAGCCATCTCGAAGCGCGGCTGTGGAACGAGGTGTTCGTCGCGGCCCAGGACGCGCTCGGCATCCCGCGCGGCACCATCAAGGCGACGGTGCTCATCGAGACCATTCTCGCGGCCTTCGAGATGGACGAGATCCTCTACGAGCTGCGCGAGCACTCCGCCGGGCTGAATTGCGGGCGCTGGGACTACATCTTCAGTTTCATCAAGAAGTTCCGCAATCGCCCGGACTTCCTGCTGCCCGATCGTGCCGCCGTGACCATGGAGCGGCACTTCCTCAGGTCCTACGTCGAGCTGTTGATCAGGACCTGCCATCGCCGCGGCGCGTACGCGATCGGCGGCATGGCGGCGCAGATCCCGATCCGTGAAGATGCCCAGGCCAATGCCGAGGCGATGGCACGCGTGCGCGCCGACAAGCTGCGCGAAGCCCGCGCCGGGCACGATGGCACCTGGATCGCGCATCCGGGGCTGGCGCGCATCGCGCGCGAGGCATTCGATGAGATCATGTCGGGGCGCAACCAGCTCGCGGTGCGCCGCGAGGACGTCACGGTGAGCGCGCGCGATCTGCTCAGCGTGCCCGAGGGTGCCATTACCGAGGAGGGCCTGCGCGGCTGCATCCGCGTCGGCGTGCAGTATCTCGAGTCCTGGCTGCGCGGCAACGGCTGCGTGCCCCTTTATCACCTCATGGAGGACGCGGCGACTGCCGAGATCTGCCGCGCCCAGCTGTGGCAGTGGCTGCATCACGGTGCACGCACCAGCGATGGCGCGGCGATCACGGTCACGCGCTTCGACCGGCTGCTGATGGAAGAGCTCGGCCGCATCCACGAGGAAGTCGGCGCCGAGCGGCTCAGCGCCGGGGTATTCCCGACGGCGGCACGGCTGTTCGAGCAGATGACCAAGAGCGACAGCTTCGATGAGTTCCTGACACTGCCCGCTTACGAGCTGATCAACTGACCCCAACCATTCATTGCAAAGGCGCAGGCGCACGCATGAACCCGACCCACAGAGCCCCTTCGGCGGACGAGCTGGCACGCAACTGGCGCGAGAGCCCGCGCTGGCGCGGCATTTCCCGCAGCTACGAGCCCGCCGATGTCGTGCGGCTGCGGGGCACGATCGTGGTCGAGCACTCCATCGCACGCCTCACCGCGGAGAAGCTGTGGCGTTACCTGAATGACATGCCGCTGGTGAACGCGCTCGGCGCGCTCACCGGCAACCAGGCGATGCAGCAGGTCAAGGCGGGGCTCGACGCCATCTATCTCTCCGGCTGGCAGGTGGCCGCGGACGCCAACCTCGCCGGCGAGATGTATCCCGACCAGTCGCTGTACCCGGCGGACTCGGTGCCGGCGGTGGTGCGCCGGATCAACAACACACTGCGCCGCGCCGACGAGATCTGCCACGCCGAGGGCGATGACAGCGTCGACTGGCTCAAGCCCATCGTCGCCGATGCGGAAGCCGGGTTCGGCGGCGTGCTGAACGCCTTCGAGCTCATGAAGCAGCTGATCGATGCGGGCGCCGCCGGCGTGCACTTCGAGGACCAGCTTTCCTCCGCCAAGAAATGCGGCCACATGGGTGGCAAGGTGCTCGTGCCGACGCAGGAGGCGATCGCCAAGCTGGTCGCGGCGCGGCTCGCCGCCGATGTCTGCAACGTGCCGACGGTGTTGATTGCGCGCACCGACGCGGAGGGGGCGACCCTGCTCACCGCGGACATCGACGAGCGCGACCGGCCATTCATCGACACCTCCCGCGGCCGCAGCAGCGAGGGCTTCTTCACGGTCAAGGCCGGCATGGCAGCGGCGATCGCGCGCGGCCGGGCGTACGCGCCCTATGCGGATCTGGTGTGGTGCGAGACTGCCAAGCCCGATCTCGAGGAAGCCCGCGAGTTTGCCGAGGGTGTGCACGCACAGTTTCCCGGCAAGCTGCTGGCCTACAACTGCTCGCCCTCCTTCAACTGGAAGCGCAAGCTCGATGACGCCACCATCGCGAAATTCCAGCGCGAGCTCGCGGCGATGGGCTACCGCTTCCAGTTCATCACGCTGGCGGGCTTCCATGCGCTCAATTACTCGATGTTCGAGCTCGCGCGCGGCTACAAGAGCGCGCACATGAGCGCCTACGTGAAGCTGCAGCAGGCCGAGTTCGCCGCCGAGCCCGCCGGCTACAGCGCGACCAAGCATCAGCGCGAGGTCGGTGCCGGCTATTTCGACGCGGTCACCCAGGCGGTGAGCGGCGGCACCTCCTCGATCACTGCGCTCACCGGCAGCACCGAGGAGCAGCAGTTCGAGCCGGCGCTCGGCAAGCGCGCGTAGCCGGCGCGGGCGGCGGTGACCGCGCGCGGCTCAGGCGCGGAACATGATGCAGTCGATCTCGAGCAGGCGTGGAAAGTGCCCGAGGTTGTTGGGCACGAGCGCGCTCAGCTCGAATCCCCGCTGGCGGTAGAACCGCAGCGCCTCCTCGAAGTCCGGCGCGTCCTCGTAGAGAGGCTGGATGGCGAGCTCGCTCTGTAGCCCCACGAAATCGGTGAGGCGCGCACCGGCGCCGGCCGCGACCCGCAGATCGTGTCCCTGGGTGTCGAGCTTCAGATAGGGGCGCGTGAAGCCGAGCAATGCCTGGTAGCGCGCGAGCTCTGCGGCGAGCGTGGCGGTACGCACCGACACCTGGCGGGCCAATTGCACGTGGCTCTGGTAACGATGGGCGACCGCGGAGAGCGTGTGCAGGGAGCTGAACTGATCGACCGTGAAGACACTCAACCGGGCCTCGCCCTCGGCCACATCGAGCGCCAGCTCCTCGACCGCCCAGGCCCGGTCGGCCGCGGCTGCGGCGCGCAGCGTCGCTGCAGCCTCCGGCACCGGCTCGTACGAGATGATCTGTCCGCGGTAGCCGACGCGCTCGCGCAGCATGCTCGCGTACTGGCCCGTGTTGGCACCCACATCGAAGACGCAGTCGACCGCAAAGTGCGCGAAGAAGCGGCGTAGGTGCTCCCACTCGAAGACCAGGGCGACCGTCCCGGCCGGAATGATCTGGACATCGAGCGCTCGCTCGAGCACACGTCGCACCGCACGTCGTCGACGGCTCATCCGCAGGACTCCTGCCGGGCTGCACGGGAGTCCCTGACACTACACGACGGGCGCTGCTCACCTCAGGCTGCGTTGGCGGCCTCGCAGGCAGCCGCCACGCGTGTCCAGCTCGTCGCGACCATGCTCGGCCTGAGGCTCATGCGTTGCAGCCACTCGCGCAGGTTGGCGTGCGCTCCGGTGAGCGTCTCCCACTCCGGTGTCTGCTGCATGAAGTCGAGTTGCGGCGCGAGCAGCAGGTCCGCGAGCGTGAGGCGCTCGCCGGCGAAGTACGGCTGCGCGCCGAGGAGCGCCGCGAGCTCATCGAACACCACCCGCGCCCGCGGTATGACCGCGGCAATCGCCGCCTCATCGGGAGTGCGTCCCATCAACCGCGGACCGACGACGCGCTGGAACGCAATGACGTTGGCAACGCCCTGGAACAGATACCAGTCGTTGAGGTTCATCAGCTGGTCCATGCGGGCCGCGCGCCGCGCGTCGGCGGGCGTCAGGGCGGGCTGCGGCACGATGCGATCCAGGTAACGCAGGATCGCCTGCGTCTCGTACAGCCGGAAGTCCCCATGCTCGAGCACCGGCACACGACCGAAGGGATGCCGGCCGAGGTGCTGCGGCGCGCGCAGCGTCGCGGGCAGCACCGGCGCGAGCCGATAGGGAGCGCTCTTTTCCTCGAGCGTCGCCAGCACGGAGCGCGCGAAGGGGCTGCCGGGAGTGAGGTGAACCAGGAACTCGCTCATGATGCTTTCTCCATTTGTTTCCCGACGTCTTGTGCATACTGCTCGAGCAGGTACGGCCAGCCGCCATCGACGCTCTTGCGCATCTTTTCCCCGGCAGCCGCGCCCATACGCGCGAAATTGCGATGCTCGAGATCGACGCGGGTGCCGCCGGCCGCGGCGCTGAAGCGGACCTCGACTTCGGAGCTCACCGCCGGGCGCGGGTCGGGCTGCCACTCCGAGCTGATCTCCCAGGAGACCACCAGGCGCTCCGCGGGCTGCCACACCATCACGTGGCCGATCACGACATCGCTGCCGTCCTCGTGGCGCGTGTACCAGCGGCCACCCACGAAGGGCTCGATGACCGATTCGGTGATGGGCGTCGCGCCGATGCCGTGGCTCTTCGGCCACCAGCGGTCGATGCCGGCGGTGAATACCGCGAAGGCCTGCTGCGGGGTCGCTTCGACCACCAGCGACTTGCGAACCGGGGCGATCTCAATCGTGCGATTCACGTCTTCTTTCTCCCTTGCGCCGCGTGGGTCGCGGCAACTTCATGCTTGAAAGCCTCGAGCGCGTCGGTCCAAAACCCATCGAGCCAGCGGCGCAGCTCGCCGAGCCCGTGTGGATCGATGTAGTAGACGCGGCGCGTTCCTTCGGATCGGTGCGCCACCAGTCC
>JAFAKO010000190.1 GCA_019235245.1 Gammaproteobacteria bacterium | reverse complement strand
TCGCTCCGGCAATACGCGCGAGTTCGGTCGGATTCATGACACTCGTTCCCTGCTGACTGGAAACGCAAAGGATAGCAAACCGAGGCTGGCGCGAGGCGGCTCTGCCGCGCCGTTAACTGCGCCGCGGCCATTGAATTCACTTGGTTTCCCGCCATAATCAGTACTAAAATAGTCCTACTTTACAGGTGGGTACCCCATGCTGCGCATCAGCCGGCTGACCGATTACGCGACGGTGCTCCTCGCCACGCTGGCGAGCGAGCCTGGCGTCGTGCAGACCGCGGCCTCGCTTGCCGGGCGCACGCACATTGCCGCCCCGACGGTGAGCAAGCTCCTGAAGCAGCTGCAGCGCGCCGGGCTCGTGACCTCGACCCGCGGCCTGCACGGCGGCTACCAGCTTGCGCGTCCCGCGGCACAGATCAGCGCGGCGGCCATTCTCGATGCGCTCGAGGGACCGGTGGCGCTCACCGACTGCTCGGTCGGCCACGGGCAGTGCGAGATCGAGGAGAGCTGCCGGGTGGGCCGGGTGTGGCAGCGGCTGAATCTCGCCATTCGCCGCGCGCTGTACGAGGTGACGCTCGCGCAGCTGGCCGGGCTCGATGCCCCGCCGGCGCGCCTGCCGACGCTCGAGCGCGACATGAAGGCGGCCGCGGCGCGCACCCGGCTGCTGCGTTAGGTACGACGATATGAGTGAAAGTGCACGACAACTCGAGGAGCTGATCGCCCGCGGCTACCGCCACGGCTTCGTGACCGACATCGAGGCCGACACGGTGGCTCCCGGGCTCGATGAGGACGTGGTGCGGCTCATCTCGCGCAAGAAGGGCGAGCCCGCCTTTCTCACCGAGTGGCGCCTCAAGGCGCTGCGCCACTGGCTCACCATGCAGGAGCCGCACTGGGCGCACCTGCGCGTCGCGCCGATCGATTACCAGGCGATCTCCTACTACTCCGCGCCGAAGGCGAAGAAGGACGGGCCGAAGAGCCTCGCCGAAGTCGACCCGAAGCTTCTCGAGACCTACGAGAAGCTCGGCGTGCCGCTGCATGAGCGCGCGCGGCTCGCCGGGGTGGCGGTGGATGCGGTGTTCGACAGCGTCTCGGTGGCGACGACCTTCAAGGAGCGCCTCGCGGCTGCGGGGGTGGTGTTCTGCCCGTTCTCCGAGGCGGTGCGCACGCACCCCGAGCTCATCGAGCAGTACCTCGGCAGCGTGGTGCCCTACTCCGACAATTTCTTCGCCACGCTCAATTCCGCGGTGTTCTCCGACGGCTCGTTCGTGTACGTGCCGAAGGGCGTGCGCTGCCCGATGGAGCTCTCGACCTACTTCCGCATCAACGCGATGAACACCGGCCAGTTCGAGCGCACGCTGATCATCGCCGATGTTGGCTCGTACGTCAGCTATTTGGAGGGGTGTTCAGCACCGCAGCGCGATGAGAACCAGCTGCACGCGGCGGTGGTGGAGCTCATCGCGCTCGATGATGCCTTCATCAAGTACTCGACGGTGCAGAACTGGTACCCGGGCGATGCCGAGGGCCGCGGCGGCATCTACAACTTCGTCACCAAGCGCGGCGAGTGCCGCGGCCGCAACGCACACATCTCCTGGACGCAGGTGGAGACCGGCTCGGCCATCACCTGGAAGTACCCGAGCTGCGTGCTGCGCGGCGCGGGCTCGATCGGGGAGTTCTACTCCGTCGCGACCGTCAACCATCACCAGCAGGCCGACACCGGCACCAAGATGATCCACATCGGCCGCGACACGCGCAGCACCATCATCTCCAAGGGCATCTCCGCCGGCCAGGGACAGAACACCTACCGCGGGCTCGTGAAGATGCTGCCGAGCGCGCACGGCGCGCGCAACTTCACCCAGTGCGACTCGCTCCTCATGGGCGGCCGCTGCGGCGCGCACACCTTCCCGTACGTCGAGGTGAAGAACCCCTCGGCGACGGTCGAGCACGAGGCGAGCACCTCCCGTATCAGCGAGGAGCAGCTGTTCTATCTCATCTCGCGCGGCATCGGCGAGGAAGATGCGGTCAACATGATCGTGAGCGGCTTCTGCAAGTCGGTGTTCAAGGAGCTGCCGATGGAGTTCGCGGTGGAGGCGAGCAAGCTCCTCGCGGTGAGCCTCGAAGGCGCCGTGGGTTGAGGAGGCGGACACAGCGATGAGCGCCCTGCTGAGCATCAGGAACCTGTCGGTCACCGTCGAGGGCAAACCGATCCTCAACGGTCTGAACCTCGAGGTCGGCACCGGCGAGGTGCACGCCATCATGGGGCCGAACGGCTCGGGCAAGAGCACGCTCGCCTACGTGCTGGCCGGGCGCCCCGGCTACACGCTCACCTCCGGCACCGTGCATTACCTCGGGCAGGACCTGCTCGCCATGGCGCCCGAGGAGCGGGCGCGGCTGGGGGTGTTCCTCGGCTTCCAGTACCCGGTGGAGATCCCGGGCGTCAACAACGTCTACCTGCTCAAGGCCGCGGTCAACGCCGTGCGCAAGCAGCAGGGCCTGCCGGAGGTGGATGCGTTCGACTTCCTGCAGCTGGTGCGCGGCAAGATGCAGCTCATGCACATGGAGGACAGCTTCCTGTCGCGCGGCGTGAACGAGGGATTCTCGGGCGGCGAGAAGAAGCGCAACGAGATCCTGCAGATGCTGGTGCTCGAGCCGCGGCTCGCGATACTCGATGAGACCGACTCCGGGCTCGACATCGACGCCCTCAAGGTGGTGGCGGCCGGGGTGAACTCGCAGCGCGCGCCGGATCGCTCCTGCGTGCTCGTCACCCATTACCAGCGGCTGCTGGAGTATGTCGTGCCGGACCACGTGCACGTTCTCGTCCGCGGCCGCATCGCCCGCAGCGGCGACCGCACGCTCGCCCTCGAGCTCGAGCGGCGTGGCTACGACTTCATCGCCGGCGAGGCCGCCTGAGCCGATATGAGCAGCAGCGCCCTCACCGACCGCATCATCGAGGACTTCAGTGCTGCGCCGGCGCTCGCGGGCGCTACGGCCGCCCGGCGGGCGGCCCTCGATACGCTCGCCGCCCGCGGTCTGCCGACGACGCGCGATGAGAACTGGAAGTACGCCAACCTGCGCTCGCTCGAGCGCGTGCGCTTCCTCCCCATAGCCGAGGCGCCGCCGGGAAGGACGCTGCCCGAGGCTCTGGCGCTCCCGCCCCCGATTCCGGGCATCGCGCGCTATGTGTTCGTCGATGGCCGCTTTGCACCGGGCGCTTCGGCGCCGCTGACGGGCACCAGGGGCGCCGTGCTGCAGCGCCTCGCGCAGGAAGCCGATGGCGCTCAGATCGAGGCCGCCGGCGATGCGGACGCAAGAGCGGACGGCGCTGCCGAGCGCGCCGCTGCGCCCTCGGCCGACGGGCGCTTTGCGCTGCTGAACGAGGTCTTCGCCACGGACGGTCTGGCGATCGAGATCCGCGAGGCGAGCGCCACGCCGTTGCAGCTCGAGGTGCTCTTCGTGGCGAGCGCGGACGTTGCGAAGGGCGCCTCCTATCCGCGGCTCGAGCTGCGGCTGCGGCCCGGTACTGCCCTC
>JAFAKO010000171.1 GCA_019235245.1 Gammaproteobacteria bacterium | reverse complement strand
GGCGGCGATGGCGATGCCTCAGGTGCCCCCTTCCTTGGCCACCAGGTACCTGACGAGGTCGATGAGCTCCTCGTTGCCCTTGAGCTCACTGCGGATCACGCGGTACTTGCCATTAACGATGAGAGTCGGCGTCTCGCCGACGTGCATGGCGGCGATCTGCGCGTCGGCGGCGCGGATCTTGCCATCGATGCTGAAGGAGTTGGCCATTGCCACGAACTGTTGCGGATTGATGCCGGTGACGCGCGCGTAGAAGCGCGCTGCGTCGGCGATAGAGGGCAACGGGTCCTTGATCCGGTTGGTGCCCGGCGTGAAGGTGGCGAGCTCGCCCGTCTTCCACACGGCATCGAACATCGCCTGGTGCGCCTTGTCGGCGACGCCGAGGGCCTGTGCCGCGAGGTAGGCGCGCTGGAACATCGGCCAGTCCTCGGCGGCGTTGAAGGCCGCGGGCAGGTAGACGAATTGCGCGCTGGGCGGCAGAGCGTGTCGCAGCAGCTCCATGACCGGCTGGAACGCGTTGCACGCCGGGCAGCCGTAGGAAAACACCTCCATCACCTCGACCTTGCCGGTGCCGACCGTGGTCTGCTGGGGTGGGGTGATGCGCGCGTACTGCACCCCTTCGGTCCAGTTGGCGCCGTGCCCCACGGGCGACTGCGCCAGGATGACCACGGCGGCGAGCAAAGCAGTGAAGCGACTCATGCAGGATCTCCTAGTAGATGGCGATTTCCCGGCGCCCGGCAGCGTCGCGCGCACCCCGAAACATGCCCTCGGTGCTGAAGTCCATGACGATGCGGCCGTGATGATCGATGGCAATGAGACCGCCGTCGCCGCCGAGAGTGCGCAGGATGTCGTGCAGCAGCTCGTGAACCGCCGCCTCGAGCGTCAGGCCGCGGTACTCCACCGCCGCGCACACGTGGTGTGCCGCGACCGCGCGGATGAAGTACTCGCCGTGCCCGGTGGCGGACACCGCGCACACGCCGTTTTTCGCGTAGGTGCCGGCGCCGATGATGGGCGAGTCGCCGACGCGCCCCGGTCGCTTGTTGGTCATGCCACCGGTGGAGGTGGCCGCCGCGAGATCGCCGCGGGCGTCGCGGGCCACCGCGCCCACGGTGCCCTGCGGTGCCGGCGGCACCAGGTCCGACCCCCGCTCGCCGCGCTGCTCGGACTCGAGCTGCTCGAGACGCTCGGCGGTACGAAAATAACTGTTGGGGACCAGGGTGAAGTGCTCTTCCAGCGCGAACTCCTCGGCGCCGGCGCCGACCAGCAGTACGTGGCGCGACTTCTCCATCACGCGCCGCGCCAGCTCGATGGGGTTCTTCACGTGCCGCACCGAGGCGACCGCGCCGGCGCGCATCTGCCGTCCGTCCATGATGGCGGCGTCGAGCTCCGCGGCGCCGTCGCGGGTGAGGGCCGCGCCATGGCCGGCGTTGAAGGACGGGTGATCCTCGAGCAGCCGCACCGCGGTCGCGACGGCATCGAGGCTCGTGCCACCGCGCTCGAGCACCGCGT
This sequence comes from Gammaproteobacteria bacterium, assembly GCA_019235245.1. Classification (GTDB taxonomy): domain Bacteria; phylum Pseudomonadota; class Gammaproteobacteria; order Steroidobacterales; family Steroidobacteraceae; genus 13-2-20CM-66-19. Next base: position 26,324 of record JAFAKO010000171.1, on the reverse strand, counting down.
AACCGCCATCGAGCGCCGCCTCGAGCCCGGCGCGGTAGGTGCGCTCGCGCTCCGGCGCGAGCGTCGCGCGCGGCACGGCGCCGGCGCCGCCATGAACGGCAATGGCATACATGGGCGCCGCCTCAGTGATCCGTATCGCGGTACATGGCGATCTCGCGTCGGCCGCGCGAGTCCTGTGCCGCGCGGTACATGCCGATACTGTTGAAATCCATGACGATATTGCCGGCGCGGTCGAGCGCGATGATCCCGCCCTCGCCGCCGCTGCGGCGCAGCTTCACCTGCACCACCTCGTGCGCCGCCTCCGCCAGTGTCATGTGCCGATAGTGCACCAGCGCGCAGATGTCGTAGGCGACCACCTGACGGATGTAGTACTCGCCCTGGCCGGTGCCCGATACCGCGCAGGAGTCGTTGCTGGCGTAGGTGCCCGCGCCAATGAGCGGTGTGTCGCCGACGCGCCCGCGATGCTTGTTGGTCAGGCCGCCGGTGGAAGTGGCCGCGGCGAGGTTGCCGGCGCCATCGAGGGCCACCGCACCGACGGTGCCCATGCTGCTGGCGCCCGGCACTGCGAGCTGCGTGCTGGGTTTGCCGCTGGCGCGGGCCGCCTCGGCGCGCCGCGCCTCCTCGAGCTCGTGCTCACGCGCCTCGGTACGGAAATAGTCGCGCGGCACGAGCGCCATGCCCTGCTCGAGCGCGAAGTCCTCCGCGCCCTCCGCCACCAGCAGCACGTGCGGGCTGCGCTCCATCACCAGCCGTGCGAGCTCGATGGGATTCTTCACGTGACGCACCGCGGCCACCGCGCCGGCGCGCGGGCCGGCGCCATCCATGATGGCTGCATCGAGCTCGGCGTCGCCGTCGTGATTGAGCACCGCGCCGCGGCCCGCGTTGAACTGCGGGTCGTCCTCCAGGATACGCACCGCGGCGGTCACTGCATCGATGCTCGTGCCGCCGCGCGTCAGCACCCCGAAGCCGGCATCGAGCGCGGCGGCGAGGCCGGCCCGGTAGGCGGCCTCGCGCTCGGCAGTCATGCGCGAGCGCTCGATGACCCCTGCGCCGCCGTGGATCGCGATGGCGACCGGCGGCGCTGCGGGGGCCGCGGCACAGGCGCCTGCGCCCGCAAGCGCGAGCAGCGCGAGCACCATGTCGGTGAGGATGCGGCGCGACATGTTTTCCTCTCTGCGGCTATGATCGAAGCGCTTACCCGCCGCAGATCTTAAGGTTAAACGCGCGATGTCGCAGCGGATACGCAGTGTTCTGGTCGCCAACCGCGGCGAGATCGCCATTCGTGTGATGCGCGCCGCGAGCGAGCTCGGGCTGCGCACCGTCGCGGTGTACTCGCACGAAGACCGCTTCTCGCTGCACCGGACCAAGGCGGACGAGTCCTACCAGGTCGGTGCCGGCAGGGGACCGGTCGAAGCGTACCTCGACATCGAGGACATCCTGCGCATCGCCCGCGAGTCCGGCAGCGAGGCGATTCACCCGGGGTACGGCTTCCTCGCGGAGAATCCGCAGTTCGCCCGCGCCTGCGCTGCGGCCGGGGTCACCTTCATCGGCCCCGAGCCGGAGACGCTCGGGGTCTTCGGCAACAAGGTGCGGGCGCGCGAGCTGGCGCGCTCCGCCGGTGTTCCCGTGATGCCGGCGAGCGAGGCGCTGCCGGCCGACGTGCAGCAGTGCGCACACATCGCCGCGCAGATCGGCTATCCGCTGATGCTGAAGGCGAGTTGGGGCGGCGGCGGGCGCGGTACCCGCGTGGTCCGCGACGCGGCGCAGCTCGCGGAGCTCCTGCCGGTGTGCCGGCGCGAGGCGCTCGCGGCCTTCGGCAACGACGAGGTGTACCTCGAGAAGCTCGTCGAACGGGCACGGCACGTCGAGGTGCAGATACTCGGTGACCTGCACGGGAACCTGGTCCACCTGTTCGAGCGCGACTGCACCGCCCAGCGACGGCACCAGAAAGTGGTCGAGCGCGCCCCGGCGGTGTTCCTGAGTGACGCGCAGCGGGCGGAGCTTTGCGAGGCGGCGCTCGCCCTCGGCCGCGCGGCGCGCTACACCGGCGCCGGCACCGTCGAGTTCCTGCAGGATGCGGTCAGCGGGCGGTTCTATTTCATCGAGGTGAACCCGCGCATCCAGGTCGAGCACACGGTCACCGAGTGCGTCACCGGCATCGATCTCGTCAAGGCGCAGATCCGCATCGCCGCCGGCGCGCGCATCGGCACACCCGACAGCGGGGTGCCGGCACAGGCCGACATCCGTCTCAGCGGCCACGCGCTGCAGTGCCGGGTCACCACCGAGGACCCGGAAAACAACTTCGTGCCCGACTACGGCAAGATTTCCGCCTATCGCAGCCCGGCCGGTTTCGGCATCCGCCTCGATGCGGGCACCGCCTACAGCGGGGCGATCATCACCCGCTCCTACGATTCGCTGCTGGTGAAGGTGACCGCGTGGGCGCCGAGCGCCGCGGAGACCATTGCGCGCATGCACCGCGCTCTGTGGGAGTTCCGTATTCGCGGCGTGGTCAGCAACCTGCGCTTTCTCGATCAGCTCATCACTCACGCGCGTTTCGCCGCGGGCGACTACAGCACCAACTTCATCGAGGAGACGCCGGAGCTGCTGCAGTGGCCGCGCAAGCGCGATCGCGCGACGCGCATCTTGAGTTACCTCGGCGCCATCATCGTGAACGGCAACCCCGAGGTGCAGGGCCGCACCCGCCCGGCGCGGCTTGCGCTGGCACAGCCGCCGCCCGGCCCGCTGCCAGCTCCCGCCGCCGGCAGCAAGCAGGTGTTCGATGAGCTCGGCCCCGATGCGTTCGCGCGCTGGATGCGCGCGCAGGAGCGCCTGCTGATCACCGACACCACGATGCGCGATGCGCACCAGTCGCTGCTCGCCACGCGGCTGCGCACCTTCGACATGAAGGCGATCGCGCCGTGCTACGCGAGCCTGCTGCCGGGGCTGTTCTCGCTCGAGTGCTGGGGCGGCGCGACCTTCGACGTCGCGCTGCGCTTTCTGCGCGAGGACCCGTGGGAGCGGCTGGCGGGGCTGCGCGAGCGCCTGCCGAACCTGCTGCTGCAGATGCTGCTGCGCGGCGCGAACGCCGTGGGTTACACCCATTACCCCGACAACGTGGTGCGTTTCTTCGTGGCGCGCGCCGCCGCCTGCGGCATCGACGTGTTCCGCATCTTCGACTCGCTCAACTGGGTCGAGAATATGCGGGTGTCGATCGACGCGGTGCGCGAGGCGGGCAAGCTGTGCGAAGCGGCGATCTGCTACACCGGCAACCTCAGCGATCCGCGCGAGCGCAAGTACACCCTCGACTATTACCTGCGGCTCGCGCGCGAGCTGCAGGCCGCGGGCACGCACGTGCTCGGCATCAAGGACATGGCCGGGCTGCTGCGGCCGCGCGCCGCGTACGACCTGGTGAAGGCGCTGCGGGAGGAGACCGGCCTGCCGGTGCATTTCCACACCCACGACACGAGCGGGATCGCCGCGGCGAGCGTGCTGGCGGCGGCGGCGGCCGGCGCCGATGCGGTCGATGCGGCGATCGATGCCATGAGCGGCCTCACCTCGCAGCCAAACCTCGGCTCACTCGTCGAGGCGCTGCGTTTTTCCCCGCGCGATACCGGCCTCGATCCGGACGCCGTGCGCCAGATCTCCGCCTACTGGGAGCAGGTGCGCCGGCAATACGCGGCCTTCGAGAGCGACATCCGCGCCGGTGCCTCCGAGGTGTACGTGCACGGCATGCCCGGCGGGCAGTACACCAACCTGCGCGAGCAGGCGCGCGCGCTCGGGATCGCCGAGGCGCGCTGGCCCGAGGTCGCGCGCACCTACGCGGAGGTGAACGAGCTCTTCGGCGACATCATCAAGGTGACCCCGACCTCCAAGGTCGTCGGTGACCTCGCGCTTCTCATGGCGAGCGCCGGTATCACGCGCGAGCAGGTGCTCGATCCGGACACCGAGGTGGCGTTTCCCGAGTCGGTCGTGCAGTTGTTCCGCGGCGAGCTCGGTCAGCCGTACGGGGGCTTTCCGGAGGCGCTGCGGCGCAAGGTGCTCAAAGGGGCGCCGCCGCTCAGCGCGCGCGCCGGGGCAGCGCTCGCCTTCGTCGATCTGGCAGCCGAGCGGGCGCGCCTGCAGCAGCGCAGCGCGCAGCCGGTGACCGACGAGGACCTGGCCTCCTCGCTCATGTACCCGCGCGTGTTCGAAGAATACGCGCGCGAGCGAGCCCTGTACGGCGATCCCGGCATCCTGCCGACGCCGGTCTTTTTCTACGGCATGGAGCCGGGGCAGGAGATCACGGTCGATCTCGAGCGCGGCAAGACGCTGATCGTGCGCTACGTCGCCGCCAGCGAGCCGCACGAGGATGGCACGCGCACGGTTTTCTTCGAGCTCAACGGTCAGCCGCGCTCGGTGCGAGTCCCCGACCGCCGCCAGGTGGCCACCCGCCCCGCGCCGCGCAAGGTCGAGCCTGGCAACGCCCGACACGTGGGTGCGCCGATGCCGGGCGTCGTGGCCGCCATCTCGGCGAGCTGCGGTGCGCGGGTGTCGCGCGGGGACACGCTGCTCACGCTCGAGGCGATGAAGATGGAGACCGCCGTCCGGGCCGAGACCGACGGCGAGGTCGTCGAGGTGCTGGCGCGTCCGGGACAGGCGGTGGAGGCGAAAGACCTGCTGGTGGTACTGGGCTAGCCGCTCAGCCGGCACTCAGACGCTGTCTCTGAGCGCAACGGCCGGGTCCGCGAGCCTGTCGAGGTTCGGCCGCGCGTGCACCGGTATGAGCTTGCGCGCCGCCATCTGGTCCTTGGGCGTGTTGATGCTGTCGAGCGCCACCAGCTCTCCGCCGCGGAGATAGCAGACACTGAAGCTGCGGGTCGCTGGCGAGCCGCGTAGGACGGCGGTGTCGTAGCCGCTGCTGAGACCGATGATGATCAGCTTCAGGTCGAACTGGTCGGACCAGAACCACGGCACCTTGTCGTGCACCGTCTCGCCGCCGAGCAGATTCAGCGCGACGGTCGTGCCCTGCTCGAAGGCATTGTCGACGGACTCGAGACGCAGGTGGCGTCCGTACTGACGACTGAGGTGGCTCGCGCAGTCACCGGCCGCGTAGATCGCCTCGTCGGCGGTACGGCAATACGCATCCGTCACCACACCGTTCTCGCACTCGAGGGCCGCCGCCCGGGCGAGCTCGTCGGCGGGGGCGACGCCGACGCCGGCGATGACGAGGTCCGCCGGATATTCGCCGCCGCTCTCGGTGAGCACGGCGCGCACCCGTCCGGTACGCGCATCGCCCTGCAGGGCGCGCAGGGTCTCGTTGCACCGGATGCGCACGCCGTGGCGAGCGTGCTCGGCCTCGTAGAAAGCCGACACCTCGGGGCTCGTCACGCGGCTCATCACCCGCGGCGCCATCTCGAGCACGGTGACCTCCATGCCGCGCTCCCGCGCGGTGGCGGCCACCTCCAGGCCGATGTAGCCGCCACCGATGATGACCAGCCGCCCTCCGGCAGCGCACTCGGCGCGAATGCGGTCGGCGTCGACGAGGGTTCGCAGGTAGTGCACCCCGCCGAGCTCGCGCCCAGGTGCGAGCAGCTGCCGCGGACGGCTGCCGGTTGCGAGCAGCAGTGCGTCGTACGGCAGCACCAGGCCGTCATCGAGGCGCACGCGGCGCTCGCGCCGGGCGATCTCGGTGACGCGGCGTCCGAAATGCGTGGTCACCGCGTGCTCGGCGAAGAAAGCCGCCGGGCGGATGAGGAGCCGCTCGCGTTCGAGGCTGCCGGCGAGATACTTCTTCGATAACGGCGGCCGCTGGTAAGGGGGCCAGGGCTCATCGCCGACCAGCGTGAGTGCGCCGGCAAAACCCCGGCGGCGCAGAGTGTCGACGGCCTGCACGGCGGCCTGGCCGCCTCCCGCGATCACGATCCGCTCGTACATCGCCGGAAGAATAGCCCAACAGCGCTAGCCGGGCCGCACCAGCGCGGAGCGCCGCCGGGCAGCGGCTGCTCCACAAGAGTGCAGCCGGCACGGCCGGCCTGCCAGGGCGAGGGTCCGGAAGCCGGTCGATCACCGCGATTCGACGGGATGGCATGGAAACTGCAAAATCCACTCGCGCCGCGCGCCGCAGCGCCCTGCCCGCAGACGGAGTGCCCGCTCATGAAACTCGTCACCGCAATCATCAAACCGTTCAAGCTCGACGACGTGCGCGCCGCGCTCTCCGACATCGGGGTGTCGGGCATGACGGTCACCGAAGTGAAGGGGTTCGGGCGGCAGCGCGGTCACACCGAGCTGTATCGCGGCGCCGAGTACGTGGTCGACTTCGTCCCCAAGACGCGCATCGAGGTGGCGGTGCGCGGCGACCTGGTCGATCAGGTGATCGAGGCCATCATGAAGTCCGCCAAGACCGGCAAGGTGGGCGATGGCAAGATCTTCGTCACCGACATCGAGCGGGTGATCCGCATCCGCACCGGCGAGACCGACGACAGCGCGCTCTGACAGCCGCCGTTGTCGCGGTTTGATTCGCGGATAGTTAGGCAATCAGCTAACTTTCAGCAGGAAGGATTCGCAGCGTCCTCCGACCGCGGCGACCCGCTCGTGTTGCCCGCCCGGCGGGCCGGGCGCAGACTCGCCGCGAGGACGATAACAAGAGTCACCGGGGGTCTGACTCGTGGAAGCGCTCGTCACCACCCAGCCGCGCCGGCCGTTCGGGCTCATCGGTGCGGCGGGGAGCGTGCGCGTTCGCTGGTGGATTTTCCTCTTCATGTTTCTCTTTCCGCTGCTCTGCTACGTGCAGCGCAACGCTCTGACCATCGCGACGGACCAGGTCAAAGAGCAGCTGCACGTCAGTCAGCTGCAGGTTTTCCTGCTGAGCTCCGTATTCATGATCATGTACACGGCGCTGCAGCTGCCGGGCGGGGCACTCGGTCAGCGCTGGGGGGCGCGCCGCATGTTCGTTCTGGTGGGCGCCGTGAGCTGCCTCGCGACCGTGGCCACGCCGCTCGCCCCGTATGTATTCACCGGCGCGGCCGTGATCGTGGCGATGGCTCTCGCCCAGGCGGTGCTCGGGACCGCACAGGCTCCGGTATTCCCGGTGCAGACCGGGGTGTTCGAGAGCTGGTTTCCGAGCACCCGCTGGGGTTTCGTCAACGGTCTCGGCTCGAGCGCGATGGGCGTGGGCTCGGCGATCGCCGCGCCGCTGATCGTGGCACTCACCGCCATGTGGGGCTGGCAGCGAGCGCTCCTCTGGACCGCGCTGCCGATGGCCGTGGTGACGGTGTGCTGGGCCTGGTACGGACGGGACATGCCGCAACAGCATCCCGGCGTGAGTGCGCGCGAGCTTGCCGAGCTCGATGGGGGCGGCCACGAACCGCCGGCGCGTACCAGCCTGCGGCGCTGCCTGCAGCTCATGAGCGAGCCCAGCATGCTCGCCCTCGCGCTCTCTTACCTGCTGATGAATGTTGCCTTCTATCAACTGATGGCGGCGCCGTTCCTGTACCTCACCCAGCACCGTCATCTGGGTCAGATGGACAGCGGCTGGCTCGCCACCTTGCCGCCGCTGGGAGCCGCGACCGGAGCGTGCCTGGGGGGCGCACTTGCCGACCGATGCGTCGCGCGCTTCGGACTGCGCTGGGGACCCCGGCTGGTTCCGCTGGTGGCGCTGCCCGCGGCGGCCATCCTGCTGCTGTGTGGCATCTATGCGGCGCATGCGCTGGTTGCCGTGGCGTGCTTCGTACTCGCCTACGGCTGCGTGGAGCTCAACGAGGGGCCCGTGGCCGCGGCCACGATGCAGATCGCGCGCGCGGACAGCATGTCAGGCTTTGGCGCAATCAACACCGGAGGCAACCTGGCTGGCGTGCTCCTTTATCCGCTGCTCGGATACCTTTCCGGACGCGGCGAGTGGAACCTGGCGTTCCTCATTGCCGCTGGCTGCTGCCTCGGTTCAGCCGCACTGTGGCTGCTGGTGCGTGCGGACCGGCGCTTCGCACCCAAAATCCCAGGCACCTAACCGCGGGTCACTGGGCGCCCTGCGCTGCGCCCGCTATTCTTAGCTCATCATGCCTGCTGCCATACGTATCTACGAGAACGGCGGACCCGAAGTGCTGCGCTTCGAGGAGGTGGAGCCCGGCAAGCCAGCCGCGGGTGAGGTGCAGATCCGTCATACGGCGATCGGCGTCAACTACATCGACGTCTACGACCGCACCGGGCTCTACCCGGTCACGTTACCGAGCGGACTCGGGCGGGAAGCCGCCGGGGTCGTCACCGCGCTCGGGCGCGGCGTGCGCGGGCTGCGGGTCGGGGAGCGCGTGGCGTACGTGTTCCCGAGCCCCGGGGCGTACTCCGAAGTGCGCAACGTGCCCGCCGAGCGCGTGGTGCGCGTGCCACGCGGCATATCGGACGAGCAGGCCGCGGCGCTCATGCTGAAAGGTCTCACGGCGCAATTCCTGATCCGCCGCACCCACAGAGTCGCGCGCGGCGATGTGATCCTGGTGCACGCCGCTGCCGGCGGCGTCGGGCTGATCCTCAGCCAGTGGGCCAAAGCGCTGGGGGCGACGGTGATCGGAGTGGTCGGCAGCGAAGCGAAGGCGGAGGTCGCGCGAAAGCACGGCTGCAGGCACGTGCTGATCTCGGGCCGCGACGAGCTGGTGCCGGGTGTCAGGAAGCTCACGCGCGACGCCGGCGTCGCCGTCGTCTACGACGCCGTCGGCAAGGACACCTTCATGGAGTCGCTGGATTGCCTGCGGCGCCGCGGCATGATGGTGACCTTCGGCAACGCCTCGGGTCCTCCGCCTGCCATCAGCCCGCTCGAGCTCAGCAAGCGTGGGTCGCTGTTCCTGACCCGTCCCACGCTGTTTCACTACATCGCCACCCGCGCCGAGCTGGAAGCGGCGGCCCGCGAGCTGTTCGCGGCGGTGCGCGCCCGCAAGGTACGCATCGTGATCGGACAGAAATATCCGCTGTCGCGCGCGGCCGAGGCGCATCGCGACCTCGAGGGGCGGCGCACGACCGGCTCCACGGTTCTCGTCCCGTAGGTCTCAGGCGCCGGCGGGTACGGCGCGGGCCCGCAGCGGCCGGGCGCTGCGGCTGATGCCGAGGGCCCCGCTGCGCACCACCTCCAGCAGCTCGGCGCGCTGCGCGAGCGCGGCGACAAAATCATTGATCTCCGCCTCGCTCGCGGTGAGCTCGACGATGAAGCCCTCGACCGCGGGATCGAGAACCCGCCCGCCGCTGCGCACCACCTGGCCGCGAACCGTGTCGGTCTGGCCGGCAGCCACCCGCAGCTTCAGCAGCACGAGCTCTCTCTCGAGATGCTCCCCGCGCGTCATGTCGAGCACGTGGACCACATCGACGAGCTTGTTGAGCTGGTTGACGATCTGCTGGATCACGAGGTCCGAGCCCTTCGTGACCAGGGTGAGCCGCGACACCGTGGGGTCATCGGTCGGCGCCACCGACAGGGATTCGATGTTGTAGCCGCGGGTCGAGAACAGGCCGGCGACGCGGCTGAGCGCACCGGCTTCGTTCTGCAGCAGGATGGCGATGATGTGACGCATGAAAATCGGGAAAAAACGGCGCCGAACACGACGCCGGAAGCCGCAGGATAAAGGATCGTTGTGCGCTTGCACCATGGACCCAAGCTGCTAGGCTCCTCGATCCCTGCGAATTCCCGCACGGGATTACGAAAAGCGCGTCGATGAGTGACACCGTGATCCAGCCACGCCCGACGGGGCATCCCCTCGCCGGCCAGCGCATGACCGGCGCCCGCATGATCATGCAGGTCCTGGCGGATGAGGGCGTCACGGCGATCTTCGGTTACAGCGGCGGGGCAATCCTGCCGACCTACGATGCAGTGTTCCTCTACAACGAGCAGGCGGCGGCGGCCTCCGACCCGCAGATCCCTCTCATCGTGCCCGCGAATGAGCAGGGGGCCGGCTTCATGGCGGCGGGCTACGCCCGGGCGAGCGGTCGGGTCGGCGTGTGCCTGGTGACCTCCGGCCCCGGAGCAACCAACACTGTTACACCCGTGCGCGACTGCATGGCAGATTCGGTGCCTATTGTCGTTATTTCCGGCCAAGTCTCCACGGCAGCCATCGGGACCGATGCGTTCCAGGAGGCGCCCGTGCCGACCATGATGGGCGCGGTCGCGAAACACATCTTCCTGGTGACCGACCCCACGAAGCTCGAGCCCACCATGCGCACGGCGTTCGAGATCGCCCGCAGCGGCCGCCCGGGGCCGGTGGTGGTCGATGTGCCGAAGGACGTGCAGAACTGGGAGGGCGTGTTCCACGGCGAGGGGCTGCTGCCCATCCCCGGCTTTCGCCGCCGTCAGGAGGAGCTCGAGCGCGCAGCGATCGAGCCGCAGGCGGCCGCGCACTTCTTCGGGATGCTGGAGGAATCGCGCCGCCCGCTGATCTACGCGGGCGGCGGCGTGATCAATGGCAACGCCGCGCAGGCGCTCGGCGAGTTCGCGACGAGCTTCGGCGTGCCGGTGGTCACGACGCTCATGGGCATCGGCTCGCTCGATACCATGCATCCGCTCTCGATGCGCATGCTTGGCATGCACGGCGCGGCGTTCGCCAACTACGCCGTCGATGACTGCGACTTCCTGATCGCGGTCGGCGCGCGCTTCGACGACCGCGTCGCCGGCGTACCGGCGAAATTCGCGCGCAACGCCCGCCGCATTGCCCATCTCGACGTCGACCGTGCGGAGGTGAACAAGGTCAAGCGCGTGCACTGGAGCCACATCGGGCGGGTGCGTGAGGCGCTCCAGGCGCTCACCGCCTACGGACGGCAAACTGCTTTCGCGCGGGATTTCTCGGCGTGGCACGCCGAGCTCGCCGAGCTCAAGCGCGTGTACGCCATGAACTACGACCGCGCGAGTCCCCTCATCCAGCCGAACTACCTGCTCGAGGAGATCAACCGCCACACGCGCGGGGCGGCCATCATCACCACCGGCGTCGGACAGCACCAGATGTGGGCGGCGCAGTACTGCGACTTCAGCGCGCCGCGGCTGTGGCTCACCTCCGGCAGCATGGGCACGATGGGCTTCGGGCTGCCGGCGGCGATCGGCGCGCAGATCGCGCAGCCGCAGCGGCTCGTCATCGACATCGATGGCGACTCCAGCATCCGCATGAACATCGGCGAGCTCGAGACCGTCACCACCTACGACCTGCCGGTGAAGGTGGTGGTGCTCAACAACTTCGGCGATGGCATGGTCAAGCAGTGGCAGAAGCTGTTCTTCAAGGGGCGGCTGTCGGCGAGCGATCGCTCACTCCACAAGAAGGACTTCGTCAAGGCCGCGCAGGCCGATGGGTTTCGCTACGCGATGCGCCTCGAGCAGAAGGCCGATGTGCCGCGCATCATTGCCGACTTCCTGTCCTTCAAGGGACCGGCGTTCCTCGAGGTGATGATCGATCCGGACGCGGGCGTGTATCCGATGGTCGGGCCCGGACAGAGCTACGACGAGATGATCACCGGCGAATTCATCCCCTCGCGCCACAAGGTCGACATCAAGACCCCGGGCCCCTCGGAGATGTTCTGATGGACGAGGGCCGGCGGCTCCGGGCGCCTGCGCTGTGCCTGCTGCAGGCGCTCGGCATCGCGCCCCGGGAGCGCGGCTGAGCGTTCACTGCCCGTTCATGCGAGAGGCTCTATGAAGTACCTGCACACCATGGTTCGCGTCACCGATCTCGATGCGTCACTGCGCTTCTACTGCGACGCGCTCGGCCTGAAGGAGTTGTCGCGCAAGGAATATCCCCAGGGCCGCTACACGCTCGTGTTCCTCGCGGCTCCGGGCGATGACAGCGCGCAGGTCGAGCTCACCTACAACTGGGATCGCGAGAGCTACGGCGGCGGGCGCAACTTCGGTCATCTCGCCTACGCGGTGGACGACCTGTACGCCACCTGCCAGCGGCTCAAGGATCACGGCGTCACCATCCTGCGGCCGCCACGCGATGGTCACATGGCGTTCGTGCGCTCCCCCGACAACATCTCGATCGAGCTGCTGCAGAAGGGCAACTCGCTCGCGCCCGCGGAGCCGTGGAAGTCCATGCCGAACACCGGTACCTGGTAGCCGCGCACCCGGCAGTGAAGACCATTCCGAGCCTGCTGATCGCGGCGGTGTTCGCCACGCTGACCTTTGCCGTGTGGGCGTATCTGAACCGCCCGACGCGCGAGCCGCCGTGGCCGCCGGTCATCCAGGGCTTCGCCTTCTCGCCGTTCCGCGCCAACGAGGATCCGACGCACAACGAGATGCCCACCGATGCCGAGATCGATGCGGATCTCGCGCTGCTCGAGGGCAAGGTGAAGGCGGTGCGCACCTACAGCGTCGCCGGGACGCTCGCGGACGTTCCGGAGCTCGCCGAGCGTCACGGCCTGAACGTCGCGCTCGGCGCCTGGCTAGACACCCATCGCGACAAGAACGAGGAGCAGCTGAAGGAAGCGATCGAGCTCGCCAACACCCACCAGAACGTGGTGCGCGTCCTGGTCGGCAACGAGGTGCTGTTCCGCAACGAGCTGCCGATCGAGGAGCTGGAGAAATATCTCGACCGGGCGCGCGCGGCCATCGCGCAGCCGGTGGGTACCGCCGAGACCTGGCACGGCTGGCTCGCGCACCCGGAGCTCGCCCAGCACGTCGATTTCATCGGCGTGCACCTGCTGCCCTACTGGGAGGGCGCCTCGGTCGAGCAGGCGGTCGAGTATTCGCTCGTCCAGTTCAAGCGTCTGCAGAAGACCTTCCCCCACAAGCCGATCGTGGTCGCGGAGATCGGCTGGCCGAGCCGCGGCCGCACGCACGAGTCGGCCGTCGCCTCGGTGGCGAACGAAGCCTTGTTTCTGCGCCGCTTCCTGTATCGCGCCCAGAAGGAGCAGATCACCTACTACGTGATGGAGGCCTTCGATCAGCCCTGGAAAGCGTTCCAGGAAGGGGCCGTCGGCTCGTACTGGGGTGTCTACGACGTCGAGCGCCGGCCGAAGTTCGCGTTCACCGCTCCGATCGTGCGCATCCCCGAATGGCACATCCTCGCCGCGGTGTCCATCGCGGTGTCGCTGCTGGTGCTGGGACTGCTCTATCTCAACAGCGGCACGCTGCGCAACCGCGGGCGCAGCTTCCTCGCGGTGGTCGTGTACGCGGCCGCCACCATTGCGGTGTGGGTCATCTACGACTTCACGCAGCAGTACATGACCGTCTCGAGCGTCGTGTCGGGAGTGCTGCTGCTGCTCGGCATGCTGGGGGTGCTGCTGGTGCTGCTCGCCGAGGCGCACGAGTGGGCCGAGGCGCACTGGGTGGAATACCGACGGCGGCTCGGGGCACCCATGCCGGGCGGGACTGCCACCCAGCCGAAGGTCTCCATCCACGTGCCGGCGTACAACGAGCCGCCGGCGATGCTCATCGAGACGCTCGATGCGCTCGCACGACTCGATTACCCCGACTTCGAAGTGCTGGTCATCGACAACAACACGCGCGACGAGGCGGTGTGGCGGCCGGTCGAGGCGCACTGCGCCGCGCTCGGCCCACGTTTCCGTTTCTTCCATGTCGCGCCGCTCGCCGGCTTCAAGGCGGGCGCGCTCAACTATGCCCTCGACCGCACGGCGCCCGATGCCACCGTCGTCGCGGTGATCGACAGCGACTACGTCGTCGATGCCCGCTGGCTGCGCGATCTCACCCCCGCATTCCTCGATGAGCGCATCGCCATCGTGCAGGCGCCGCAGGATTACCGCGATGCCGGCGAGAACGCCTTCAAGGCCATGTGCTACGCCGAGTACCGCGGGTTCTTCCAGATCGGGATGATCACGCGCAACGAGCGCAACGCCATCATCCAGCACGGCACCATGACCATGGTGCGGCGCCCGCAGCTGCAGGCGTGCCGCTGGGCGGAGTGGTGCATTACCGAGGATGCCGAGCTCGGGCTGCGTATCTTCGAGTCCGGCTACGACGCGAGCTACGTGCCCGAGAGCTATGGACGTGGCCTCATGCCGGACACCTTCATCGACTTCAAGAAGCAGCGCTTCCGCTGGGCCTACGGCGCGATGCAGATCATCAAGGCCCACGCGCGCGCGCTGTTCCTCGAGGGCGGACCGCTGTCACCCGGCCAACGCTATCACTTCGTCGCCGGCTGGCTGCCGTGGATCGCCGATGGCTGCAACCTGCTGTTCAACCTCGCGGCGCTCGGCTGGTCGGCGGCCATGGTGTGGGCACCGGGCCGGGTCGATGCGCCGCTGGTGCTCTACTCGGTGCTGCCGCTGTCGCTCTTCAGCTTCAAGCTCGCCAAGCTCGTGCATCTCTACCACGTGCGCGTCGGGGCGAATCTGCGCCAGACCGTGGCGGCTGCCATCGCCGGGCTCGCTCTGACGCACACCATCGGCCGCGCCACGGTGAAGGGCCTGGTGACGAGCAGCGAGCCGTTCTTCCGCACCCCGAAGAAGCGCCGCAACTCGGGCCTGTGGCACGCGCTCGCGGCCGCGCGCGAGGAGACATTCATGATGGCCGGGCTGCTGCTCTCGGCGTGGGCGGTGTCCTACACCGCGCTGCCGCAGAACGCGGGCCCGGATCACTTTGCCTGGATCATCGTGCTGCTCATCCAGGCCGTGCCCTATGCCTCCTCGCTCATCGTCTCCCTGATGAGCGCGTATCCCCTGCCGGCGCGGCTGCTCGGCACGAGCTACCGCCCGATGGGCCGCACCGGCCGGCAGCCGGAGGCGGATCTGAGCGGCTGACCGTGCTGTCACCGCGGCTGCGCGCCATCGCCACCATGGTTGTCGCCGTAGCCGTGTTCTCGTTCATGGACGGCATTCTCAAGCTGTTGGCGGCGCACTATCCGCCCATGCAGGTCGCGGCGCTCCGCGGCGCCACCTCGCTCCCCTTCACACTGCTGCCGGTGCTGCTCGCAGGGCGCCTGCGGGACCTGCGCCCGCGGCGCTGGCCGATGCATCTGCTGCGGGGCGTGCTCTCGGTCGCGGTGCTCGGCGGGTTCATCTACGCGGTGCGGGTGCTGTCGCTCGCGAACGCCTATTCGGTATTCCTGTCGGCGCCGCTGATCGTCGCAGCGCTCTCGGTGCCGCTGCTGCGCGAGCGCGTCGACTGGCGCAACTGGGCGGCGATCCTGGTGGGGCTCGCCGGGGTCCTCGTCATGCTGCGCCCGACAGCCTCGGGCCTCAGCACCTTCGGTGCGATCGCCGCCCTGATCGGCGCCACTGCCTATGCGCTCAGCGCCATCGCCGTTCGGGTCCTGACGCGCAGCGACACCACGGTGAGCGTGGTCTTCTGGACGGTCGGGCTCATGACCGTGTTCTCGAGCGCCATCGCCGCCCCCACTTGGGTGCCAATCGAGCACGCACACTGGATCTGGCTCCTCGGGCTCGGGCTGCTGGCTGCCACCGGCCAGTACCTGCTGACCGAGGCCTTCCGCTCGGCGCCGCCTTCGGTCGTCACCCCGTTCGAATACACCGCGCTCCTCTGGGGTGTGGCCATCGACCGCGTGGTGTGGCACGTGCTGCCATCGCTCCGTACGTGTTGCGGCGGCGGCATCGTCATCGCGAGCGGGTTGTATCTCATCTGGCACCAGCGCCGGCGGTCAGAGGGAGAATCCGCGCGAGAGCCGTGGCAGCCGGCTGCGGAGAAGGGCAGAATGCTGGCCCCATCGTCGACCGTCGCAGTTGTCGCTCGCAAACAAGAGGAAGACTCACCATGAGCAACGCCGAAGTCCTGGGACGATTCGTCTGGCACGAGTTGTTGACGAATGACACCGCGGGGGCAGCCGCGTTCTACCCCAAGGTCGTGCCGTGGCGGACGGCGCCCTCCAGCATGCCGGGCTACACCATCTGGATGGCGGGCCAGACCCAGATCGGTGGCCTCATGGCACTGCCGGCGGAAGCCGGTTCGACCCCACCGCACTGGCTCGTTTACGTCGGCACGCCGAACGTCGACAGCACCTGCTCCCAGGCGCAGGGACTCGGGGCGCGCATCGTCAAGCCGCCCGCGGACATTCCCAACGTCGGCCGCTTCGCGGTACTGGCCGATCCGCAGGGGGCGACGTTCGCGGTGTTCACCCCCGGAGGTGGACCGCCGCCCGGTGCGCCGCCTGCGCAAGGTGGATTCTCATGGCACGAGCTCGCGACCACGGATCTTTCCGCGGCGCTGCGCTTCTATGGCCAGTTGTTCGGCTGGACCAAAGGGCCCGGGCACGACATGGGACCGATGGGGATTTATCAGATATTCCAGCACGGTGGCGCGCAGGTCGGCGGTATCGTCAACGTTCAGGGTCCCTCCACTGCGCCATCCTGGCTCAGCTACGTGCACGTCGCGGACTCCGGCCGCGCGGTGTCCGCCGCCAAGTCAGCAGGCGGCCGGCTGCTGCACGGGCCCATGGAGGTACCCGGCGGAAGCTGGGTTGCGCTGATGATGGATCCGCAGGGCGGCGCCTTCGCCGTGCACGAGGCACCCCGGGTAGCGGCGCAGAAGCCGGCCGCGGTGCCGAAGGCTGCCGCGCCCGCCAAGCCACCTGCAGCGGCGCCAAAGCCCCCTGCCGCGGCGCCAAAGCCCCCTGCCGCCCCGGTAAAGCCGGCGGCTCCCGCCAAGCCGGCAGCAGCGGCGGCGGTCGTCACGGCAGCGAAAGCGGTGGTGGTTGCCAGGGTGGCGAAACGCGCGAAGAAGGCAGCAAAAAAAGCCGCGAAAAAAGTGGGCCGCTCAGCACGCAAGACCGCTCGCAAGGTGCGCCGCACCGCGCGCAAAGTGGCGAGAAAAGTTCGCCGCGCCGGCAGAAAGACCGCCCGCCGCGCCGCAAGGCCCGGGGCTCGTCGCGCTGCGCGCAAGACCGCCCGCAGGAGCGCGCGCCGGGTCCGCGGTGGCGGCCGCAGGGTAGCGCGGGTCACGCGCGTCGCTGGACGGCGTCTCAGGCGCGCCGCGCGCCGCCGGCGCTGACAGAGCTCTGATCATGGACCGCCGCACCGTTGGTGCGCGCGGTCCGCGCTCGCGCCTCGCTCACGGCCGCACCAGTGGCCGCCCGAAGTTTTTGCCCTGCAGTGCCAGCAGCACGTGCGCCGGCGCGTTGGCGAGACCCTCCACCACGTGGTCCTTGGTGGCGATGCGCCCGGCACCGTACCAGGCGATGGCCTCGCGCAGAAATTCGCCGCGGCGGTGCTCGTACTCCGCGGGCTCCAGCCTCAGCACCTGCAGCGAGCCCGGCGCGTACCCGCCGCGATCGCGCAGCGCATCGGGATCGGCGGCGCTGACGCTGTTCTGCACGATGCGCGCGCCGCGCGCCAGAACCCCGCTGCACACTATCGTCTCGAGCAGCTCGCCCCCGACGTTGTCGAAGCAGATGTCGACGCCCTCGGGGGCGAGCCGCCGCAGACGCGCCGGCAGGTCCTCGGTGGCTTCGTTGATACAGGCTGCGAGCCTCGCGTGACGCGTCACCCACTCGCATTTCTCGCGCGTGCCGGCAATGCCGATCGCGCGCGCACCCTTGAGCATCGCGATCTGGCCCGCCATCGCACCGGCGGCATTGGCCGCAGCCGACACCAGCACCGTCTCGCCGGGGCGCAGCCGCGCGAGATGCAGCAGACCGAAGTAGGCCGCCATGCCGGGCGCGCCGAGCACGCCGAGAGCGGTCGAGGCCGGAGTCTGTCCCGGATGCAACAGCCGGGCATGATGTCCCTCGGACACACACAGCTGCTGCAGGCCACAATCGAGCACGACGAGGCTGCCGACGTCGAACACGTCGTGCCGCGACTCGATGACTTCGCCGACCCCGTGCGCCGGCACCACATCGCCCGGTCGCGGCAAGCCACGTGTCGTCAGGTCGGTGGCACAGCGGAAGGGATCGACGGCGAGCCACAGGGCCCGTGTCAGGAACGCCCCGTTGGTGAGCGCCGGCCGCTCGGTCTCGACGAGCTCCAGGTCAGCGGCCTGCGAAGGCGGCCGGCGGATCTTCACCTGGAGATTGCGCACCGCTACTGTCCATCGGCCTCGGCTGCACGGCGCTGTTCCTCCGCCTTGCCGTAGGCCGCATCGATCTGCCTGCGAACCTCTTCCTGCGCGGTCCGCGCCTGCTCGGCCTGCTGCGCTGCCGACTGCGCTGCGGTGCCCGCGGCGGCGCCGGTCTCCGCCACGCCGCAGCCGGCGAGCAGCACAGGCAGCCAGAACCCTGCCCACACGCTCCTCATGGCGATCAATGTACGCGCCGCGACCGCCGACGCAAGAGGAGTGCGGATCATGGCACTATGTTGCCCATGCCGAAGGGAACGTCGACCCAGTTGCCCGCGCCTGCCACGCGGGCGCGCCGTGGCTATTTCGAATGCCGCTACGGGCAACTCCACGTGCATCACGCGATGCCGCCGGGTGGTGGATTCGAGGAGGGCACACCGGTTCTGTGCCTGCACGACCTGCCCGGATCAGGCCGCGTGTTCAGCCGCCTGCTCGCGCTCGCCGGGGAGGACCGGTCCATGTACGCGCCCGACCTGCCCGGGTTCGGGGAGTCCGACGGCCCGACGGCCCGTCCGTCCCTGAGCGACTACGCGGCCGCGATCGGGGATTTCCTCGACAACATGCGCCTGCGCAACGTCGCGGTGTTAGGTCTGCGCGGCGGCGCGGTGCTCGCCACCGAGCTCGCGCTGACGCGACCCACACAGGTCACGCGCGTCATTTTCGTGTCGGTTCCGCTGCTCACCGAGGCGGAGCGGCTTGCCGCGCACGGCCAGGCCCAGGCTGCCGCAAGCGCCGAGAGTGCCTTTCGCTCGCCCGAGGCGGTGCGATGGGTACTCGAGGCCGTGGCGCAGTATCCGCTGCGCGAGCGCCTGGCACGTCTCAGCCAGCGCCTGTTGGTGCTGCGACCGCACGATGACCTGTGGGAGCCTACGGCGCGCGTGCGCGAAGCGCTGCCGGCGACCCGTCTCCTGGAGCTCCAGCAGGGCGCCATGGAGCTGCTGGCCTCCGCGCCGCAGCGCATCGCCGAAGCCGTCCGCGACTTCCTGCGGGCGTGAGCGGGGGCTTTTCGGGAGATTTTTCACACTATTTACCAGAATCCATGCGGGGGCCGCGGCAGGCAGCGCTAAACTTTTTCACGGATGGACAAGCGAAAATGGGAATTTCGATGAGCTCGCGCCCGCGGCCGCCGAAGCCGGCGCCCTCTCCCACCGAAGTCGACCCCGACAGCACCGCAGAGCTGCCGGTGCTCGACCCTGCAGCCGTGGCCGACGCGGGCGCCACCATGGCGGTCATGGCGATCCCCGAGGACGAGCAGCACCAGGCCTCCACCGACAGCTGGGCGCCCTCTGCGGCGACCCGCGCCGTACTCAGCGCCGCTGCGGCGAGCGCCGAGCAGCGCCTGCAGCACGAGGCGGAGTTGCAGTCGCGTACCGCCGCCCTGCAGGAGGCGCAGGAGCGACTTGCCAGCCACGGCGAGCGGCTGTTGCAGCTGGAGCGGGCCCGCGACGAAGCGCTCGCGGCGCAGGCGGCCGCGGCACAGCGTGCCGCGAGCGCCGAGCAGCGCGTCAGTGCCGGCGAGCAGCGGGCTTCCGCCGCCGAGCAGCGCGCCGGCGCGGCGGAGCAGCGCGCCACCGCCGCCGAGCAGCGCAACGCCACCCTGGAGCAACGCATCGCGCAGCTGGAGCAGCGCGCCGCGGCGTTGAGCGCCGAGCTGGCGCAGCGGGGAACGGCCGCCGCCCAGCAAGGCACGCGTCTCGAGGAGTCGGCGCGGGCGCTCGCCGCAGCAGAGAAGCGCGCGGTTGCTGCGGGCGAGGAATTACTGCAGGCGCAAGCCCTGGTGAGCGCCGCAGGCGGACGTACACAGGAACTGCAGCAACGCGTGGCCGAGCTCGAGAATGCCGAGCGCGCCCGCGCGGCGCGCGAGCTCGAGCGGCAACAGGCGCTGGCGGCCGAAGGGCGGGCACACGCTGCCGGGGTGATGGAGGACCTGCACAACGAGCGGACACGCGCCATGAGCTATCTCGAGTCGCTGCAGTCGCTCGAGCGCCGGCGTGAGCTGGCCCAGCACCTGGTGACCGATCTGCAGCACGAGGCCGAGGCGCACGCGGCGCAGATCGCGCGGCTGACGCGCGAGCTCGCCGGTCGCGATGAGCGCCTCGGCGTGCACGAGGGGGAGCTCACGCAGCGTGCGGCGCGCATCGCGCAACTCGAGCAGCAGGTCACCACCCTCACGACCATGCTGGCGCAGCGCGATACGGAGCTGCGCGCCGGCGAGCAGCAGGCCCAGGGGCTGCGCGCGAGCCTCGGGCGGCTGCAGACCGAGATCAATGCGGCCAGCGAGCGGCTGCGAGCGCACGAGGCGCGCGCGGCCGAGTACGCCGCAAGCGAGACGGAACAGCAGCAGGAGCTGAAGCGGCTGCGCAGCGAGGTCGGCAGTCTCGGCAGCTCGCTCGAGGAGGCGCGCCGCGCGGGCGCGAGCGCCACGGCACAGGCCGCCTCGCAGCAGGCGGAGCTCGCGCGCCACCGCGAGCGTGCGACGCAGCTCGAGGCTGCCCTCGAAGCCGAGCGACAGCGCGCCGTGCAGCTCGACGGTGAGCTCGCCACGGTGCGTGGCGAGATGAGTGAGTGGGGCGGGGTGCTGCGCTCGGCGCAGCAGGAGCGTGCCGGCCAGCTCGCCAGCATTGCGGCGGCGGAGTCGCGCGTGCGCGAGCTCGAGCGGGATGCCGCCACTCGCGCCGACGATGCGCGCGCGCTGCAGGCGGAGACTGCCGCGCACCTGGCGCGCATCCGTGAGCTCGAGGGCGACCTGCACTCCGCCGAGGAAGCGCTGCACCGTATCGAGGCCGATACCCGCAGCCGCGGCTCGCGCATCGCCGAGCTGGAGAAATCCAACCAGCAGTGGCGCGAGACGGCGAACGAGACACGCCAGGTGATAACCGACAGCGATCCGGTGCTCGGCGATCGCCCGCGAGCGGTACGCGAGGAAGCGCCGGCGGTCGAGCCGATCGCCGACGGCGCCGCACGGTTGCTGATCCACAAGGAGGATGGGCGCGAGGTGGTCCACGTGCTCGGCCGCAAGACCAGCATCGGACGCACTCCCGACAACGACCTGCAGCTGGAGGCCAAGTTCGTGAGCCGTCACCACGCGGTCATCCTCGTCGGACCGGTGAACACCGTCATCGAGGACCTGAACAGCACCAACGGCGTGCAGGTGAACGGCCGGCGCATCACCCGCCAGACGCTGCGCGATGGCGACCAGATTGCCATCGGGCGCGCGCAATACCGCTTCGCGCTGCGTAAGCCGCCCGACAAGCGCTGAGCGCGCCGCCAGCGCGCGCTGCAGCAGCCGGCCGATTTCCCGGCGAAATTTGCCGGCGACCCCGCTAAGCTGCTGCGCCTGTGCGCGCGCGGCGCGTGCTGAGCGGCGGTCGTGGCGAATCCCTACATAGAGAGAATCCTCAAGGCGCGCGTCTATGACGTGGCCATCGAGTCACCGCTCGAGCCGGCCGCGCGCCTCTCGCGGCGGCTCGGCAACCAGGTGCTGCTGAAGCGCGAGGACCTGCAGCCGGTGTTCTCCTTCAAGCTGCGCGGCGCCTACAATCGCATCGCGCATCTGTCCGCCAGCGCTGCCGGGCGCGGGGTGGTGTGCGCCTCGGCCGGCAATCACGCGCAGGGGGTGGCGCTCGCCGCCCGCCGCCGCGGTATCGCAGCCCTGGTGGTCATGCCGCAGACGACTCCGCACATCAAGGTGCAGGCGGTGCTCGATCTCGGCGCCGAGGTGGTGCTGCACGGCGACGACTACGACAGCGCGCAGGAGCGCTCGCTGCAGCTCGCCCGCGAGCGCAACCTGGTGTTCGTGCACCCCTTCGACGACCCGGATGTCATCGCCGGGCAGGGCAGCATCGCGGTCGAGATCCTGCGCCAGACCGGCGGCGAGCTGGACGCGATTTTCGTGCCGGTCGGTGGCGGCGGACTGCTGGCGGGCATCGTGGTGTACGTGAAGTACCTGTACCCCGGTGTGCGGGTGATCGGCGTCGAACCGCACGACGCCGCGAGCATGCACGACTCGCTCCGGGCCGGGCGGCGCGTCACGCTCGAGCGGGTCGGGATCTTCGCCGACGGCGTCGCGGTGCGACGCGTGGGCGAGGAGACCTTTGCGCTGTGCCGCGGCCAGGTCGATGAGGTTCTGCTGGTGTCGACCGATGAGATCTGCGCCGCCATCCAGGACGTCTTCGAGGACACGCGCTCGATCGTCGAGCCCGCCGGGGCGCTGGCGGTGGCCGGCCTGAAGAAGTACCTGGCACGCGAGGGCTGGCAGGGCAAGCGCCTGGTGGCGATCAACAGCGGCGCCAACATGAACTTCGACCGTCTGCGACACGTTGCCGAGCGCGCCGACCTCAGTGGTGAGCGCGAAGCGCTGCTCGCCGCGGTCATCCCGGAGCGCCCCGGCAGCTTCCTGCACTTCTGCGAGGCCCTGGGGCGGCGCAACGTCACGGAATTCAACTATCGGTTCGCCGCCCTCGACAGCGCCCAGGTGTTCGCCGGCCTCGCCCTCAGCGGCGGCAGTGCGGAGAAGGAAGCGGTGCTAGCGGACCTGCGCACGGCGGGTTTCGCGGTCACCGACATGAGCGGTGATGAGATGGCGAAGCTGCACGTGCGCTACATGGTCGGCGGGCATGCGCGCGGCCTCGCGCACGAGCTGCTGTATCGCTTCGAGTTCCCCGAGCGTCCCGGGGCGCTGCTGCGATTCCTGCAGGCGATCGGCTCGCGCTGGAACATCAGCCTGTTCCATTACCGCAATCACGGCTCGGACTACGGCCGCGTGCTCGCCGGCATCCAGGTGCCTCCGGCCGAGCGGGCCGACTTCCTGCAGCATCTGAACGAGCTGCACTACGCGTACGTGGAGGAGACGGCGAATCCCGCCTACCGCATGTTCCTCGGCGCCTAACCGCTGCCGCCGCCCGCGCCGGGCGCGAGTGGCGGGCGACTCTCGGAAAGCCACTCGCGCCAGATGGCGAGCAGCACCGCGAGGATTACCGGGCCGATGAACAGCCCCACCAGGCCGAAGGTGGCGAGTCCGCCGAGCACGCCGAACAACACGATGATGAAGGGAATCTCCGCCTCGCGGCTGATGAGGAAGGGCCGCACCATGTGGTCGGTCCAGCCGAGGACGATTGCGCCCCAGATCGTCAGCCCGACGGCCGCAGCCGTGCTGCCCTTGACGAACAGCCACACGCACACCCCGAGCCACACGGTCGGAGCGGCGAACGGAATCAACCCGCACACGGTGGTGAGCGCGGCGAGAAACACCGGCGCGCCGGCGCCCGCCACCCAGTAGCCGGCGCCGACCAGCAGGCCCTGCACCAGCGCGGTCAGGACCAGCCCGTAGACCACCGCCTTGACGGTCTGCTCGATGGCGCTCAGGTAGTTGTGCACGCGCGCGCCCAGCACCTGCTCGAGCGCCCGGGTGAGCTGTGCGGCGAGACGCTGGCCGTCGCGGTACACGAAGAACAGGCTCACGGCGGTGAATATCATCTTCACCGCCTCGCGGCTGATGCCGCCGACCAGGTGCGCAATGTGGTCGAAGGAGTGATCGGTGATCTTGCGCAGCTCGAGACCGAGGACGTGCGGATCCTGCGCAATGCGCTCCATCATGTCGTGCAGCTGATCGCCGACCCACGGAATCCGCAGCACCGCCGGTGGCAGCTGCGCGCCGCCGGCCGCGAGATCCTGCGCATCGTGCCACAGCCGCACCAGCTCGATGCGCAGCACCAGGGCGAGCCAGGCGATCGGCGCGATCACCGCGAGCGATACGGCGGCCGTGAGGAGCAGCGCGGCGAGCACGCGTCGCCCGCGGCAGGCGGCGAGCACGCGCTGATATGCCGGCCAGGTGACGAACGCGAGTATCGCCGCCCACAGCACCGGCACGATGAAGGGCTCCATCACGCGGAAGCCGAGCAGCACCAGGCCAGCCAGCAGTGCCAGGGTGATCAGCCGGCGCAGCCACGGTGCGGAGGCGAAATCTTCCATCGCGGCGCGTCGCGCTCAGCTCAGCCCGGCGGTGTCGGAGACGAACATCGTGAGCGCGAGCAGCATGCAGGTCGCGAAGGTCAGCTGCCGGCGCAGTGCCACGTGCGTCGCGGGCAGCAGGCTACCGAGCGAGTGCTTCTCGTACATCCAGAAGCCGCCGTGTCCGATGACGAGCAGTGCGAGACCCCGCTGCCCGCCGAGCAGCACGCCTGCCGCCCCGGCGAGCGCCGCGGCCAGCAGGGCGACGATGCGCATGGACGGCGAGGGCAGCCGGCCGGCGAGCGCGAGGCCCCAGTGCACCGCAGCCGCGGCGACCAGCAGCAGCGCGCCCCAGGCGAGCGCAGCGCGCTGCGCGATCTCCTGCCACGCATATACCGGCAGTAATCCGACACCCGCCAGACACAACACCAACGGCGCGACGCCGAGGTAACCGGCCCATTCCGCCAGGGAGTCGAGCGGCGTCGCGCCCGTGTCGTTTTTGGTCAGTCCCACGCCGGGGATCATGCCACGGGCCGCCGGGTGCGTGCGGTTACTGCTACTCTTGCGCCGTCTTATGCACGGCACCAACTCGCCCGCCACCTCGGGATCTGCGCCGACGGAGAACGAGCGTACGTGGGGAATGCTCGCACACCTGTCGGCCCTCGCCGGGCTCGTCGTACCGTTGCTCGGTATCGTTCTCGGCCCGCTGCTGGTATGGCTGCTGCGGGGCGACGAGTCGGAGTTCGTCGCCGGCCACGCGAAGGAAGCGCTCAACTTCAACATCTCGGTGCTGCTCGGGGCGCTGCTGTGCATCCTGCTGATGCTGGTGTTCGTCGGATTCCTGTTCGGCACCGCACTGTTCATCGCCTGGCTCGTCCTGACTCTCATCGCCGCCATCAAAGCGAGCGAGGGCCACCCTTACCGTTATCCCTTTGCATTGCGGCTGGTGAGGTAGGGCCCGGTAGCGCCGCGGTTTCGCGGATCTGGCATCGCTTTGCCGATAGTTAGGCAGTTGCCTAACTATTGCCCGATCGTACCTTTAACGCTCCTTAGTAATTGTTTAATCTATTGATTGTATTAGGATTATTTCTCTTTATATGTATAAGTGTACAGTTAGGCCATGCGTCGCACGATCATCGGCCCGCAGTCCTTCACCGGCAGGGGAGCTCTGTCGAACCCTCCCGGTCGTTTCGACCGGCAGCAGCTCGCGCCGGTCGACGATGGCTGGTACCAGGACGAGGTACCCGAGAGCGTCAGCACGACGCTCGAGCCGGATCGTGCGCGGGAGGTCATCAGCACCAACGATTCGCCCGACATACCGTTCGAGCAATCCATCAATCCGTACCGAGGCTGCGAAACAGCATGTGTCTACTGCTACGCACGCCCGAGCCACGCTTACCTCGGGCTTTCTCCCGGCCTCGACTTCGAGACCCGGCTCTTCTACAAAGCCGACGCCGCGAAGCTACTCGAGGGGCAGCTGGCGCGGCGCGGCTATGTCTGCAAGTCCATCACGCTCGGCGCAAACACCGATCCTTACCAGCCGGTCGAACGGCGCATGAAGGTGACACGCTCCATCCTCGAGGTGCTCGCCCGCACCCGCCATCCCGTCTCCGTGATCACCAAGCACGCCCTGGTGCTGCGCGATCTCGATCTCCTGATGGACCTGGCGCGTGACGGGCTGGTGAGCGTTGCGGTGAGCATCACCAGCCTCGACCCCGAGCTCAAGCGGGTGATGGAGCCCCGGGCGGCCTCCGCCCAGGCCCGCCTGCGCACGCTCGCGGCGCTGAGCAGCGCCGGAGTTCCGACCGCCGTCATGGCCGCACCCATGATCCCGGCGCTCAACGACCACGAGCTCGAGGCGATCCTCGAGGCGGCCGCCGGGGCCGGGGCGCGCCGGGCAGGGTATGTGCTGCTGCGCCTCCCCTACGAGATCAAGGGGCTCTTCCGTGAGTGGCTCGAGAAGCACTACCCCGACCGGGCCACGCACGTGATGTCCCTGATCCGTGCAATGCGGGGTGGCCGCGACTACGACCCGACCTTCGGTACCCGAATGCGGGGCACGGGGCCGTTCGCGGAGCTCCTGGCGAGGCGCTTCCGGCTGGCGTGCCAGCGCCTGGGGCTAAACAGCGACCCCCGAAAGCCCCTGGAGACTGCCTGCTTTCGGCCGCCCGCCCCGGGGGGCGCCCAGCTGGACCTCGGGCTGTAGCGAGCCGGCGGGCCGTTGCGTCAGCGCGCGTTCACCGCCCCCTACATTACAATTGCCTTGCAGCCAGCGCCTCACGGAGGCGCGGGCTAAACGGTACATGCGCTGAAGAGGAGCGTGCTGTCTGACAGCGGTGCGCCACAAGTGTGGGGTCATGAACGACACGGCCACGGTAAATCCGGCCCCGCTGATCAAGGCGCGCTACGTCCTGAAGGAACG
>JAFAKO010000101.1 GCA_019235245.1 Gammaproteobacteria bacterium | reverse complement strand
CGCTTGACCGTCTGGCCGACCGTCACCAGCGTGCGCTCGTTGTGCGCGTAGCGCGTGACGAATCCATCGCCGTGGTTGATCTCGATGAGCTTGCCGAAGCCCGAGCGCTCACCGGCCCAGGTCACGACGCCTGCGGCGACCGCCGTGACGCTCGAGCCCGGGGCGCCGGCGAAATCCACGCCCTTGTGAAAGGCGTCGCGTCCATCGAACGGATCGGCGCGCTCGCCGAAATACGAGGAAATGAAGCCGTTGGCGACCGGGCGTCCCTCGGGATGGATCTCCTCGTGCAGCTCGCGCGCCAGGATCAGGTTCTCGAGCGCCGACAGCTGCGACTCGCGCAGGTCGACGCGCTGCTCGAGCGTCGCGAGCATGGCGGAGAGGTCGGGGATCTGGGCACTGGTGCCCTCGCCCTCGGGGCCGCCGCTCGGCGGATCGCGGTCGAAGTTGAATTCCCGGCTGTCGATGTCGGCCATCTCTGTGAGGCGCTTGCCGAGGGCATCGAGCCGGATCACGTGTGCATTCATCTCGCCGAGCCGCATGGCCATGGCGTCGACGCGCAATTGCAGCTGCTGCTTCAGATCGGCGATCTGCTTTTTCTGCTCGGCGAGCACTACCCCGAGGCGCACGGTGTCGCCCAGCACGACTCGCTCGTGGTTGCCGCGGCCGAGCTGCAAGCCGAGCGCAAAAGCCGCGCCGAAGAAGGCCAGCACCGCGGTCGCGATCAGACTTAACGTAAGCGGGCGCGCGAGATCGAGCTGGCGGGCCTTACCCTCGCGCTTGGATAGAAAAATGACGTTCATGTCGTCCCGCGGACCCAACGAATTATGTCCCCTGTCAGGCGGCGCCTTCCCGGGCGCCTGGACGGGCGGCCTGCGGCCCCCGCCCTGTTTTTGTTGTACCTGCCTGCGCTCGCTGGCAACCCCGCTGTCATGGCTCCTCGCTTTAGACCGGTGGCTTTGCGTCCCCGCCTTTCGGCGGGTTTGCTCAATCAGCTTAGGGCAATATGCCGAAGAAGATGACCCGAAACAAGCGTGTCAAGTCCCCAATGAGGAGTAGGACCGCTCTTATCTCCGCGCCGGTGCATTCTGTAAAGGACCTCCTGAGGCGCCGCGGCCCGGGTTTGACAGATGTCACAGCACAGTCAGCGCGGCAGAATTTCTGGAGCTGTTGGTTGTCAGAACATCTCCCCGCCGAGCTCGCCGTGCGCGTTTCCGGCGTCAACGAGCGCGCCGGGACACTGGTGATTTTCGCCGAGACGGCGGCCTGGTCTGCACGGCTGCGTTACGCGGTCCTCGAGCTCGAGCCCCAGATCCGCGCCGCCAACGCCACGCTGCACGCCGTCAAAGTTCGCGTCCTGCCGCGCAGCTGATGGGCGCGCGCAGGTAGCGCGCCGGAGGTTACGGCGCGGTTATATCTGCGATCGTGCGTTCTTCAGCCGTGCGGCGGATGCAGCGCCGGCGCTTCGATGTAGGAGATCGGCGCGTCGGTGTAGCGCTCGAACACCACCTCTTCCCAGGTCGAGGTGTCGGCGAGCAGCGTGCGCAGCAGGCGGTTGTTCAGTGCGTGACCGGATTTGTGCCCGGAGAACTCGCCGATCAGGCTGTGACCGAGCAGGTACAGGTCGCCGATGGCATCGAGAATCTTGTGCTTGACGAACTCGTCCTCGTAGCGCAGCCCGTCCTCGTTCAGCACCCGGAAATCATCGAGCACGATGGCATTGTCGAGGCTGCCGCCGAGGGCGAGGTTGCGCGCCCGCAGTGTCTCGAGGTCGCGCATGAAGCCGAAGGTGCGCGCCCGGCTCACCTCCTTGAGGAAGGAGGTGGTGGAGAAGTCCATCGAGGCGTGCTGCGAGCGGCGCTTGAAGATCGGATGGTTGAACTCGATCTCGAAGTTGACCTTGAAGCCGTCGAAGGGCTCGAACTGCGCCCACTTGTCGCCGTCCTCGACCCGCACCCGCTTCTTCACCCGGATGAAGCGCTTCGGACGCCGCTGCTCCTCGATCCCCGCGGACTGCAGCAGGAACACGAAGGGACCGGCGCTGCCGTCCATGATCGGCACTTCCGGGGCCGAGAGCTCGACGATGGCATTGTCGATGCCGAGTCCGGCGAAGGCCGAGAGCAGGTGCTCGACCGTGGAGACGCGCGACTCCCCGCGACCGAGCGTGGTGCCGAGAGTCGTGTCGCCGACATTGTCCGCCGTCGCACGGATATCGACCGGGTGGGCGAGGTCCGTGCGGCGGAAGACCACGCCGCTGTCGGGATCGGCCGGCTTCAGGGTCATCAGCACCTTCTTGCCGGTGTGGAGGCCTACGCCCGTGGCGCGAATCGAGTTCTTGAGGGTGCGTTGTCCGACCATGCCTGCTCTTTCTCTAACGACCGCACCAGCTTGCGGATGACAGACGCACCCCGGCGCGACCTGCGGAGGGACTCCTCGCGACCTGGAGGGCCCCCCGAAGGCGCTAACGTAAGCCCGTTTACCGTATCACATCAATCAGCCTGTCGTCGTAGGAACGCCGGAATGTCCAGCAACTCCTCCGGGTCGGCCTCGCCTCGCAGCCCGTCGCCCACCGCGCGCTGACGCTGCACGGTCGGCTTGTCGAGCGCCGCGTAGTCACTGCTCGAGAGCGGAGTGCGGCGCACAACGCGCATTCCTACCTCGGCACGCGGCTCCCGCTCACGCACGTTGACGGCCTCCCGCTCTCGCGGAGTGGTCAACGGCACGCGCGCGGTCGCGGGTCTGCCGAGACCGGTCGCGACCACCGTGACGCGCACCTGATTCGACAGCTCCGGGTCGATCACGGTGCCGACGACCACCGTGGCATCGTCGGAAGCGAACTGCTTGACGATCTGCCCGACCTCCTGGAACTCGCCGATGGCGAGGTCCATGCCGGCAGTCACGTTCACCAGGATCCCGTGGGCCCCGGCGAGGTTGATGTCTTCCAGCAACGGCGAGGACACCGCGGCCTCCGCCGCAGCGCGCGCCCGCCCCTCGCCGCTCGCCGCTCCCGAGCCCATCATCGCCATGCCGGTCTCCGCCATGACGGTGCGCACGTCGGCGAAATCGACGTTGATCAGGCCGGGGCGCGTGATGAGCTCGGCGATTCCCTGCACCGCGCCCTGCAACACCTGGTTGGCGGACTTGAAGGCATCGAGCAGGGTCGTCTGCGGACCCAACACGGTCAACAGCTTCTGGTTAGGAATTGTAATGAGCGAGTCGCAGTACTTGCCGAGCTCCGCGATCCCCTGGTCGGCCACGTAGGAACGCTTGTTGCCTTCCATCTCGAAGGGCTTGGTCACGACCGCGACCGTGAGGATGCCGAGCTCGCGCGCCACCTGTGCCACGACCGGAGCGGCGCCGGTACCGGTGCCGCCGCCCATGCCGGCGGTGATGAACAGCATGTCGCAACCCTCGACCAGCTCGACGATGCGGTCGCGATCCTCCATCGCCGCCTGCCGTCCGACCTCGGGGTCGGCCCCGGCGCCGAGTCCCTTGGTGATGTTGCAGCCGATCTGCAGCGCCGTCTTGACCTTGGCATGCTTCAACGCCTGGCTGTCGGTGTTGATGCACATGAACTCCACCCCGTCGATGCCCGCGGTCACCATGTGCGCCACCGCGTTACCGCCGCCGCCCCCCACGCCGATCACCTTGATGATCGCGCTCTGGCTGTACGCATCCATCAGTTCAAACATGTTGTCGCTCCTCTACACGAATACAGTGGTTGGTTGATTCGTCGCTTCTCTTGCTCTGTCAGCTTCAAAAGTTGCCCTGGAACCAGGAACGCATGCGGTCGAGCACCGTCTTGGCGTTTCCCAGCGATCCGCCGCGCCGCGCCGGCAGCGCGTTGTCGCGGGCGTAGAGCAGCAGCCCCACGCCGGTGGAAAAGATCGGGTTGCGCACCACGTCCGACAGCCCCTGCACGCTCTGCGGGATGCCGAGGCGCACCGGGACGTGAAACACTTCTTCGGCGAGCTCGATGGCGCCTTCCATCTTGGCGCTGCCGCCGGTGAGCACGATGCCGGCGGCGATCACTTCCTCGAAGCCGCTGCGCCGCAGCTCCTCGCGCACCAGCCCGAACAGCTCCTCGTAGCGCGGCTCGACGATCTCGGCGAG
>JAFAKO010000314.1 GCA_019235245.1 Gammaproteobacteria bacterium | reverse complement strand
GCGTTCGTCGATTTCCGCGGCCGCCGGCCGGACGTACGCGCGCTGCTGCGGCAGCACGGGATCGATGGGGTGGCACCGCGCCAGTACGACGCCCAGGGCGCGGGCGAAAGCGCATGAGCGAGCGCCCTCCAGGCCGGCGCTCTCTGGCGGCTTGCCTGGCGGCAGCGCTCGCGACGCTGGCGGCGGCGCCGCTGTGGTCCGATCCGCTTTACGTCATCGAGCAGTTGATGGTGAACGTGTCGAGCGCCCCCGATGCCAGCGGCGAGCGCGTCGCCACCCTCAAGAGCGGCGAGCGCGTCGAGGAGCTCGAGCGCGCGGGCGACCAGGTGCACGTGAAGCTCGCGAACGGCCGCGAGGGCTGGGTGCGTGCCTCCTACCTCACCAGGGACGAGCCGCTGCGCGTACGACTCGCGCAGCGCGACGCGGAAGTGACGCGGCTCGGTAACGAGGTGAGCGCGCTCAAGGCGCAGCTGGCAGCCCACCCCGGGGCGAGTGCGCCGAATGCCGCGAATGCCCCGGATGTCGCACCGGCCGCAGCGCCCGTCGCGCTTGCCACGGCCCAGGCGCCGCCGGCTGCCGGCTCGCTGTTCAGCGCGGCCGAGGAACGCCCCCGGACGCCCTGGCCCTGGGTGCTCGCCACCGCGCTGATCGGCTTCGGGGTCGGTTTTGCGGCGGGCGCGCTGATGCTCGACCGTCATATCCGCCGCAAGTACGGCGGGCTGCGTATCTACTGAAGTGTGCGCCGCGTCGCGGCGCGGACCGCCGCGATGTGTCTAAATTCCTTAATAAGTCGACGATTGTGGGACCAAAGGGGAAGGGTCGCGACCGCCTCAGCCGCGTTGCCAACATAACAAATGACCAACACCCGGCGCAGTGACTTCGACGTAACCAACAGCGTGCAGGTGAGCTCGCCCAAAGCCGTGCTCGCCGCGGTCGAGTCGCTTTACGGCCCCACCTGGCCCGGGATGTCGCTCGATCCGCTGCGCCGCGCCTTCAGCCACTTCGAGCGGCTGTTCGCCGGCGAGGTGAACGGCTACCACGGCGTCGATACGGTCTATCACGACCGCCAGCACACGCTCGACATAACACTGGCGCTCGCACGCCTCATCGTCGGTTACGAGCGGCAGCAGGAGGAGGAGCAGCGCCTCGGCGGCGCGCGCGCCACCATCGGCCTCCTGACCGGCCTGTTCCACGACGTCGGTTACCTGCGCCGCGCCGACGATCTCGAATCGCAGAACGGCGCGGAGTTCACGCGCACCCACGTGTCGCGCGGGGCACGCTTCCTGCAGGAGTACCTGCCGGTGCTCGGCTTCGGTGCCTGGGTCCCGGTCGCGAGCGAGATCATCCATTTCACCGGCTACGAGGTGCCCTTCGGCGAGCTCGAGGCGCGGCTTGCCGACCCGCGCGACATCGTGCTCGGGCACCTGCTCGGCACCGCCGACATGATCGCCCAGATGGCCGACCGCTGTTACCTCGAGAAATGCCGCGACCGCCTGTATGCGGAATTCGTGCTCGGCGGGGTGGCGCTGCCGGTGAGCGAGCAGGGACCGCAGGTGCGCTACGCCTCGGGCCTCGACCTGCTGCGGCAGACTCCGGAGTTCGTGAGCGACGTGCGCGAGAAGCGCCTGGAGCGCGACTTCCGCGGCGCCTACCGCTACCTGGAGGTCCTCTACGGCGGCCGCAACCCCTATCTGGAGGCCATCGACCGCAACCTCGAGTACCTCCGCCAGGTGCTCCGCAGCGAGAGCTGGCAGCTGCTGCGGCGGCGGCCGCCCATCTTCGCGGCGACCGCCGACCCGATGGCGACCATGCGCGGCCTCATGCTCGGACATATAAAGAGAGTCTGGTCCGGGAACTGAGCTGTTCTCAGCTGTTCTACCCCCTCGCAATAGGGTCCGACCGGCGGTTAAGATCCCCGGATAACTAGGGGGATACACGCGCGCCGGACCCGCACGTGACCGCAGCCACTTCCAGGCTGAAATACGCCATCGCCAGCTTTCTCGTGGTGCTGCTCGCCGCGGGTGCGGTCGCGCTGCTGTTCACGCTGCGGCACGCCCAGGACGCCCGCTCCACCTGGTTCCTGGCGCTCGCCCTCGCCGCCGGTGCCGGGCTGCTCGCGGCGGCACTGATGTGGCGTGCGCTGACTCACCTGCAGCAGCCGCTCTACTCGCTCATCCGCAGCGCCGAGCGCATCGGTCAGGGCGACTACTCCCGCCCGGTGGAAGTGCAGCGGCGCGAGGTGGTCGGGGAGCTGCAACAGGCGCTCGAGCGCCTGCGCGGGCACCTGCGCCAATCGACCATCAACAAGAGCTACCTGCACAGCCTGCTGAACAGCATGACCGATGCGGTGTTCCTCACCTCCCCCGACGGGGTCATCAAGGTGGCCAACGCCGCCTCCTGCAAGCTGCTCGGCTTCAGCGAGGAGGAGCTCCTCAATCGCAGCATCCTCGCCGTGCTCGATGAGCGCGAGCGCACCGACTTCGATCTGCAGCAGGCGGCACACGAGACGCGCGAGACGCTGGTGCGCACGCGCTCCGGCCAGACCATCCCGGTGTCCTTCACCGGCTCGCGCATCGACAGCGACGACCCGCAGTTCCAGGGCAACATCTTCGTCGCGCGCAACATCACCGACCGCAAGCGCGCCGAGCGCCGCATCCGCTACCTGGCCCGCTACGACGCGCTCACCAAGGTCCCGAACCGCATGCAGTTCCACCACGTGCTGCAGCAGACCATCGCGCGCGCCCTGCGCAGCGGGCGCGTGGTGGCGGTGCTGTACCTGGACATGGACCGCTTCAAGGAGGTGAACGACACCTTCGGTCATGGCGCCGGCGACCGCGTGCTGGAGGTGCTCGCCGAGCGCCTCACGCGGGCAGTGCCGCGCGAGACCGTGGTCGGGCGGCTTGCGGGCGATGAGTTCGCGCTGTTCGTCGATGCGCTGCCCGCCGACGCCGACAACCGCGGCCCCATCGCGCAGCTCGCGCGGGCGCTGCTCACCGAGGTGAGCCGGCCGTTCCAGCTCAATCAGCACGAGATATTCCTCACCGCGAGCGTCGGCATCGCCTTCTGCCCGCGCGATGCGGAGAACGTGATCGACCTCATCCGCAACGCGGATGCGGCCATGTATTACTCGAAGCAGAACGGCGGCAACACCTTCGCCTTCTACTCGCCCGAGATGAACGCGGCGGCGGTCGAGCGGCTCATGCTCAAGAGCAAGCTGCGCCGCGCGCTCGAGCGCGATGAGCTCGAGATCCGCTACCAGCCCAAGGTCGACCTGCGCACCGGGCGCGTGAGCGGGGCCGAGGCGCTGCTGCGCTGGCGCCTGCCGGGTCACGGCGATATTCCGCCCTCGCAGTTCATACCGCTCGCGGAGGAGACCAACCTCATCCTCGACATCGGCGAGTGGGTGCTGAACCGCGTGTGCCTCGACTACCGGCAGATGCAGGCCCAGGGCGGCGACCCGGGACGCATCTCGCTCAATCTTTCGCTCAAGCAGCTGCGCCAGGCGAGCTTCATCCTGCGGTGCCGGTCGGTGTTCCGCCGCCACCACGTCTCGCCGACCGCCTTCGAGCTGGAGATCACCGAGACCACGCTGATGGCGGATCCGCCGCGCACGGTGCGGCTGCTCGATGAGCTGTACGCGATGGGCCTGCACCTGTCGATCGATGATTTCGGCACCGGCTATTCCTCGCTGTCAGCGTTGCAGCAGTTCCCGATCGGCACGCTGAAGATCGATCCGTCGTTCGTGCGCGATGCCACCGACGATGCCGGCGATGCGACCATTGTGCGCACCATCATCGAGATGGGTCGGAGCCTCGGCATGGAGGTCATTGCCGAGGGCGTGGAGTCGCAGGCCCAACTGCAGTTCCTGCGCATCCACGGCTGTCACTACGGGCAGGGACGGCTGTTCGGCGAGGCCTCCACCGTCGGGGAGCTGCTGGCGCTCCTCGCCAAGCAGGTGAGCGGCGCCGAGGCGCCTTTCGTGCACCTGCTGCGCGATGACGCAGCGGCCTCCCGCTCCGCCTGAATCTCAGGGCGTACCGGCGTGTGCCGGAGGCGGCTCCGGCTGCGCCGCGTGCTGCAGGTCGAGCCGTGCGGCCTGCGCTGCGCGCTGCGCCAGCGCGTTAAGCGCGGTGCCGGTCGCCTGCTCGAAGGCCGCCACCACCTCGCCCTGGCGGTTGGCGGTTGCCGCAGCGGTGCCCGAGACGCTGAAGGTCGCGAGCACCTCGCGCCCCTGGTGGCGGCCGAGGGTGCAGTCGATGTCCACGTGTACCACCGGAGCACCCGCACTCTCGGTGTAGTCGGCCTCGAAGCGCCTCACGTGCAACTGCAGGAGGTAGTCGGAGGGAAAGGGGCTGCCGGCCTCTTCCACCGAAGCCCATTCGCCCGATACGCGCAGTGTCCGCACCGCAAGCGCCTCGACCACGAACGGCACGGGCGCGGGCCAGCGGCTGCCGCTGTAGAAGTTCATGCGGTGGTCGGCCTGCAGCAGCATGATGTGGGGGCTGTCGAGCCCGGGTCCCGCCTCCACTCTTCCGACCCGCAGCGACACCGGCATTGCAGGTGCCGGGCTCGCGGTGGCCGGCGCCCCGGCCGTGGAGTCGGAGCCTGCCGATGCGGTCGCCGCGCCCGCGGACGGCCCGCGCAGGTAGTAGATCTGCTCGGGCTTGGCGTTGCTGCGAAACAGCCCGCTGCAGGCAGCCAGGGTGAGGCACGGCACGAGGAGCGCGGCAGCGGTGAGGGTTGCGCGGCTCAACGCGGGATCTCCACGCCACGTTCCGGCGCCTGGTAGAGCAGCTGCGCCGGATTCTCGCGCAGGCTGCTCGAGAGCGCGCGGATGTCCTCGGCGGCCGCCCGCCCCTCGCGCACGAAACGCTCGATCTCGGGCAAACCGTTGCGAGCGAACGAACGGATGTCGCGGCGGTTCTCGGCGATGATCCTGTCGAGCTGATCGGTGGCGTCGGCCAGGTTGTCGGCGATCGTGTGCATGCGTTGCGCGGTCTGGTGCACGTCGGGCTCGACCTCATCGAGAAGTCTGTGAGCGCTGCGCGCCGAGGCGCCGAGCTCGGCGCTCGCGCCGCGCAGCTCGGCGATCAGCGCGTTGAGATCGTGCATCGTCTCGGGCAGGTTGCTGGTGACCTTGTTGAGGCTGCCCACCGCGCTCGCCACCGCCGAGAGGTTCTGATCGCTCAGCAGTCGATTGGCCCGCTGCACCACCTGGTTGGCCCCCGCGACCAGCTCCGGGAGACTCGCCAGGAACACGTCGAAGCGCGAGGGCTCCGAGCGGATCACCGGATACTTGAGCCCGGCCACCGCCGGATGCTTGTTGGCGCGGTCCTCGAGCAGGTCGATGTACAGCAGGCCGGTCACTCCCTGCAGGTTGAGCTGGGCGGCGGTGTACGCCGAGATCGGCGTGCGGGAATCGATGTCGACGATCACCTCGACGCGGCTCGAATCGCGCGGGTCGATACGGATGTCGACCACGCGGCCCACGCCGACGCCGAGGTAACGCACCGCGGCTCCCCGGTCGAGGCCGCTGACGGTGCCGTTGAAATAGATCTCGT
>JAFAKO010000179.1 GCA_019235245.1 Gammaproteobacteria bacterium | reverse complement strand
GCATCGATCGTCGATTCCTCGGCGATGGCCGCCGGGTTGAAGTTCACCTCCGCGTCGAAGGCCTTGAGCGTCACACCCTCCCAGGCGAAATCCCCGCCGTGCGCACTGGCGACGATCGCGGGCTCAGCGAGGGTGCCGTTGACCGTGCCCGAGGCTTTCAATTCGCCCTGCGCGCCGGGCGACAGCAGGCTCAGGTCGCGCACGCTGGTGGCAAAGCGCAGGTCCACGCGCTCGCCGAGCTTGCCGTCGAGCGCCAGCGTCGCGCCGCCGAGCCCGACACGCACGTTGCCGAATCCCCAGGTCGCGCCGCTGCGCGTCACCGCGCCGCCGCCGCTCGCGGCGAGCCCGCGCAGCCGGCCGCTGATATTGCTGAAGGTGGCGTTCATGTCGCCGCGCGCATCGAAGCCGCGACCGCCGGCGGTAAAGGAGAAACTGAGGCTGCCGGGAAGGTCGGCGCGCAACGCTCCGGGATTGATGCCGCTCGCGCGCCCGCTGACGGTCCAGGTCTCCGCGGGCGACCAGCGCACGTTGCCGCTCACGCTCGCATGTCCGCCGAACAGGTCGAGCTCCGCGGGATCGAAGGTGACCGCGTCCTTGCCGAGCGTGCCCTGTGCCTGCAGCGTCATCTCCGGCAGCCCGGCCGCACGGCCGCGGCCACTGACGTGCACCTCGTAGGGCATGACGCCCGCCAGCGTGAAGGAGGCGGCGGCGCTGCGAACCGCGGGCTCGCGCCCGCCGAGCGGCCAGCGGAAATCCGTCCATTCCCCCTTCAGATCGAGGCGCGGACCGTTCTCGACGATGGCGATGGTGCCGGAGGCGCTGGCGCGCGCGCCGGAGGCCAGGTGGTGCACCTGCATGCTGCGTGCGGCGAGCACGTGGGCGGCGTAGCTGCCCTCGAACTGCGCCTCGAATATCCCGGCTCGCAGCCCGGCAGGGTTCACCGGGCCGTGCGCGCTGAAGCCGCGCTCGTCACCCGCGCCGGCGAGATGCCCGGTCATGCTGCCGAGCGGGGTGTTCATGCCCCAGCTGTGCAGGTCGAAGCTCTGCACCTCGGCATCAGCCGCCCAGTGCCAGTGGCCGGTCAGATCCAGGGCCTGGCCGTTGAGCTCGGCGCGGAAGGGGCTGCTGATGTGCGCGATGATGTTCAGAGCATTGAGGTCGCCGCGCGCGGTGGCCGCGAAAGTCCAGGGGGGCTGCCCGGCGGGCGTCCAGTCGACGTGTCCCTTCACGTCCATGCCGAGCGGGTCGGCCGCGCGCAGCGTGCCGAGGGCGCTGATGTGTGCGCCCTCGAGCCGCCCGTCGACGCCGAAGATGCGGATGTACTTGTGGCGGATGAGCGCGGCGCCACGCAGCTCGCTCATCGCCAGGCGAAAGCCGTTGGGTACCGTGAGCGTCGCACTCACCACCTGCGCGTCCTCGGCGTTGATGCTGAGCCAGGCCGGCAGGAAGGTCGGTGCTCCCGGTGTCGAGGGCCGCGTGCGGCGCTTCACCTCGATGAGCACGTTCTGCGCCTTGCCGTGCGCCACGCGGACGTGCTGCAGCACCAGCGGCCGCAGGGCGACCCGCCCCTCGATGCCGCTCACTGTCACGTGCACCAGATCGTGCTCGATCTCGAGCCGCTCGATGCTGACACCGCGCGACAGCGTGCCCTGCACCCCGGTGATGGTGAGGCGCACCGAGCCGATCTGCTGCGGGATGTGCCGGACGACGAACTGCAGGCCGCCGCTGGTGAAGAGCGTCGCCCACACCAGCGCCACCGGCGCCGCGAGCGCCGCGAAGATGATGAGGATGGCGAGGACGAGCAGCAGGCGGCGCATACGGTGCGATCCTCAGAGCTTCGGCGAGAAGTTGATGTGCAGCCGCGGCCCGGCGTTGGTCGACAGCGGCTGCGCGATGTCGACGCCGAGCGTCATGACCGGCAGGCGCACCCGCAGGCCGATCCCGACCGAGTATTGAATGAACGGCGGGCACACGGTGGTGCCCATCTCCGGGCCCGGGACGCAATCGGGCTTGTGAAACCCGTTGAGCGCGTTGCCGTAGTCGAAGAAGGCGGCGACTCCGAGGCTGCGCGGCAGCTCGCGGATGAATTCCACCGTACCGGTGATGAGGTCCTTGCCGCCGGTCTTCAGGTAGTAGCCGGTCCTGGGCGCGCAGCTGCCGTTGGCGGTCAGCAGCACCTGGCCGGCGGTGTTGGTCTGGCACTGCGGACCTTCGAGCGGGGAGAGCTCGTTGTAGGCGAAGCCGCGCACGCTGTTGTCGCCGCCGGCGAAGAAGCGGTACACCGCCGGCAGCTCGTTGAAGTCCTTGACGAAGGTGGTGCCGATCTCATCGCGCAGCAGCAGGTGCCACTTGCGGCCGAGGTGGAAGACCCGCTCGGCCTGCAGGTGCAGCTGCACGAAGTCGGCCTGCGCGCCGAGCGCGCTGTGGGAAGCCTTGATGGTGGCGAAGAACGGCCGCTCGAACAGCGGCTCGCCGAGATAGCCCTTCGGCACCGAGGCGAGGTCGAGCTCCGGCACCAGCAGCTCATCGCTGCGCGCCGTGTTGGGATTCACCACCGTCGGCGCGCTGTTGTCGCTGATGGTGTGCACGCCGTTCAGCAGCCACACGTGCTGCCAGCCGGCGGTGACGTCGGTGAAGCTCACACCGGCCGACTGCGTGGTGGCGGTCACATCCGCCAGTGTCTCCTGCTGGATGACGGCGTTGAGCGAGACGTTCTCGACCGCCGGGTCGCCCACCGGGATGCGGTAGTGGCTCTGGACGTTGTAGCGCTGCACCTGCGAGGCCTGCACCGCGATGCTGAGATTGTGGCCGAGGGAATTGATGCGCCGGTCCTCGTAGCCGAAGGTGCCGCGTATGCCGGTGTCGGTGGCGTAGCCGCCGCCGATCGAGTAGCGGTGGCGCCGGCTGGCATCCGCGCGGATCTTCACCGGCACCGTGAGCGCCGCGCGGTCGGGATCCCCGGGCAGCACCTCGAGATTGGCGAAGTACTGCGCGTCGTCGAGGGCGAACTGCGTGCGCAGCACCTGCGTCAGGTCGAAATACTCACCCTGGTGATAGCGCAGGTAGCGCCGCACCAGCTTCTCGCTCACCACGTGCTGCTCGATGCTGGTCGTGCCGAAGCGGTAGCGCTCGCCGGTGTCCAGCTCGAGCGCGATGTTCGCCTTGCGGTTGGGCGGATCGACCACCAGCTCGTTGCGGATCAGCTTGGCATCGAGGTAGCCGTAAGTGGCCGCGGTGCGCTGCAGGTCGGCCTTGAGGGAGTCGTAGGCGGCATGGCTGAGGCGGTCGCCGCTGTGTATCGGCAGGTTGTTGAGGATCCGCTGGAAGAGCGGATCGCTCTCGCCCGGCCCGTCGACCCGCACGTCGACGTGGTCGATCAGCACCGCCGCGCCCGGCTGGATGTCGATGACGACGCGCCAGTCGCCGTGACCCTGGTCGGAGACGTTCGACTCCACCTTCGGCTCGTAGTAGCCGAAGGGCCGCAGTGCCGCGTCCACCTCGCGCTCCACGCGGTTGTGCAGCCGCTCGACGGTGTCGGGGTTCAGATCGACACCGCCCTTGCGATAGCGCTCGAAGCTCAGGTAGGCGAGCACGTTGTCGCGCACCTCGTCATCGACCCCCCGCACCTCCACGGTGACGCTGGCGGCGTGCGCCACGGGCCCCGTGAGCAGGCACAGCAGGAGCGCCGGGGCCCGCCAGTACGATCGAGGACCCCGCGGCAGGAAATTGCGCTGCGCCATCTCACCGTGAGAGCAGAGAAAAGTTTCGGGATTCTAGAGCGTTGGGACCAGAGCCGCTCGCAGTTGGTTCAGGGCCATTCGCCCGGCTGCAGGCGGAAGTCACTCTCCCCGGTCAGCCGGCCGGCGGCGTCGAAGCGCCGTTCGGCGAGCTGCACGTCGCCGCCGCTCCCGAGCAGCAGCACGGTCGAGCAGCGCGTGCCGTACTGCGGATGCAGCACGTAGGGGGCCGAGAGCGCGCGTGCCCACTCGCGCGGCAGGCCGCCGGTGGAGGCGCCCGGCGGCGCCTCGGCCGGGGTGCGGTCGGCGAGCAGCGTGAACAGCTCCGCCATGCCAACGGCCGTTCCGGCCTGCAGCCACTTCTCGAAGCCCCGGCGGACGCGCTGGAGTTTGGGCCAGGGCGTATCGAGCGAGTCATTGGCCAGCCCATACACCCCAGGGGGCAGGCCGCGCGCGAACGGCGCGGCGCGGTTCGAGCCGTACCAGAGCGAGTCGGCATCGGCGAGCAGCAGATTGAATCCGGAGTAGCGCTGGGCCTGCGCTTCGAGCGTGGCAAAGAACCCGGCCGGGTGCGCGTCCCCACCGCCGCTGCGGGTAGCGAGGTAGGCCGGAATCAGCAGCCCGCGCGAGGGCGCGGCAGGAAGCGGCGTCTGCAGCTCGCGGTAGTTGGTCACCACGCCGAAGCGGCGCGCCCGGTCGATGCCGAGCCAGGTGCCCTGCGAGCGCAGGTCACGTCCCGCGAGTATGTCGGCGGGCGGCGGCCACTTCGCGAGCGGCGCCGCGCCACGCTCATGGAACTCGTCCCGGTTGGCGGCCACGACCAGCCGATAGCGCCCGTGCACCTGCCAGGCGAGAACCAGCATGCACATCTCAGCCCTCGCCCTTCAGCCAGGTCTCGATCAGCCGCCAGGAGATCGACTGCGAGGGCGGCGCGAGCGCCTCGCCGGAGCGCACCTGCGAGCGGGTAAACCAGCGAGCGTCCTCGAGCTCCCCGCCGACCCGCACCTCGCTCCCGGGCGTGGCGCGCGCCTGGAAGCCGAGCATCACCGAGGAGGGGAACGGCCAGGGTTGCGAGGAGTGATAGCGCACGTCGCTCACGGTGACACCGGCCTCCTCGGCCACTTCGCGCACCACCGCGTCCTCCAGGCTCTCGCCCGGCTCGACGAACCCCGCGATGGTGGAGTAGCGCCGCGCCGGCCAGCTCGCCTGCCGCCCGAGCAGCGCCCGCTCCCCATCGCTCACCAGCACGATGATCGCCGGGTCGATGCGCGGAAAGTATTCCTGGGCGCAGCTCACATTGGTGCACACCATGCAGTGACCGGCACGGGTCGCCGCGGTGCGGGCCCCGCACACACCACAGTGGCGATGCCGGGCGCGCCAGATGAGCAGCGCACGCGCATACGCGAGCAGCCCCGCTTCCTCCGCGGGCAGCACCGCCGTCAGCGGCCGCAGCTCTGCAAGCTCAGTTCCCGCTGGCAGCTCCCACGAGCGCCCAGGCGGCAGCTCCGCGAGCACGCAGCGCGCGCCCTGGAACCAGCCGAGCAGGATCTCGTCTGCCGGCTCGATCGCCCCGAGGAGCGGTGCGCCGTTGGCGAGGAGCGCGACGTGCGGCTCCGCTCCGCCGTGCAGCAGCTGCGCGGTGCCTTGGGCGATCAGGTAGCGCGTCGCCGGATCGGCGCGCGCCTCGGCAAGCCATTGCGGCCGCTCGCGCTCCTCGGCGCGGCGATCGATGTAGGGCCCTGCGAAGAAATTGGGGCGATCACGCTCCATCGACGCCGTCCACGCTCCGGTACGAGTGGCGTCGGATTCTACCCCTGGAGATCCCGGCTCTTCCCGGCGCAATGCGGGCAGCGTACGCCGCGCAGCGCGAAGCGCTCGGTCACCAGCAGACTGCCGCAGTCGCTGCAGTCGCCAAGCCGCAGCTGATCGCCGCGGGCCAGCGCATTGGCGAGGAACACCGCGTGCTCGAACGAGATCTGCGCCGCGGGCAGATGCAGACGGAAGGCTTCGAAGGCATGGCACAGGAGCTCACCGCGCAGCACACCCGGGGCCGGCAACGCCTCGGCGGCCGCGCCCGCGCCGCTCGTGACGGCCGGAGCAGCACGGCCGCTTG
Organism: Gammaproteobacteria bacterium; assembly: GCA_019235245.1. GTDB lineage: Bacteria > Pseudomonadota > Gammaproteobacteria > Steroidobacterales > Steroidobacteraceae > 13-2-20CM-66-19. The sequence goes on along the minus strand of JAFAKO010000179.1, from coordinate 2,003 downwards.
CCGCGGCCGGCAGCGGCAGGAGCCCCAGCAGTGACATCAGGCTCGCGAGCAGGGCGGTCTCCTCCTGCAGGCGCAGCGAGCGGCTGAAGTACGCGACCTGGTGCGGAGACTTGCCGCGATGACGCGGCAGCTGCCGTCGCGCCTGGCGCATGTAGGAGCGGTAGAGCTTGCGGATGCGATCGTCCGAGAGGCCGGTCCAGGCGCGGATCGTCTGGGTGCGCGCCTCATGCTGCAGGAAACGCAGCGCGAGCTCCATGCGCGCGCGCTCGCGGCAGTAGCGGTCGTCGGAGATGCGCATGGCGGGCATTTTGGTGAAAAATCACCAAAACGCAATCCGCGAAATTTGGTTGAAAAACTCCAAATTGCTGCTGGCGCCGCGGCGACGGTTCGCTACGATAGTGCCCGCGATGTTGGCGCGATGAGGTGAGGCGATGCTGCTGCATTGCGAGGGGGACGGCGTCGCGGACGATGACGCGCCGCGCGCCGGCGCGTGGCTGCGCCCCGGGACGCTCGACTCGCTCACCGAGCTGAACGAGCTGTGCCTCGCGCTGCTCGCAGAGCAGTCGGCGCTGCGCGGCGGCCCGGCGGCCGGGCTCCTGCAACCGCTCGCCGCGCTCTGGCGCCTGGATGCGGCCGCGCGCCGCCGCGCAGCGGGCTGCCCGTACCTGCTCCTCGATGCCGGCTTCGCCGATGCGGTGCGCTGGCGTACGCCCGCCGCCGGCCCGCAGATTGCGGATACCGGCCTCGATCCCTACGCCTGCTACTTCACCGTGCCGGCGGCGGCCGAGGTGGCGCGGCTGGTGTTCATCTTCGCCTGGCACCTGGCGCGCTCGCAGCCGGTCGCGGCGCGCCTGCTGCTTGCCATGAGCGCGCCGTGCGTGACGCTGATCGGAAGCTACACCCTGCGGCAGATGCAGGCGCTGGCGGAGACCCACATCGGCTGGCTGCGCCCGCGCTGGCCGCGGCGGGTGCAGGTGTGGCGCGAGCTGCTGCTCGCGGCCGCTGCGGGCGACCCGCCGGCGCTCGAGCGCGCAAGACTGCGCGGCGTGACGCTGCTCGCTGCCGAGGCGCGCCACGCGGTTTGCAGCGCAGCAAAGTGCGGCCGCGACCGCAGCGCACCGGATGTCGCGCGGCAGGTGCCCCCTCCCGCACGATGGGGAACCCCGCCGGCCGTGGCGGAGCGCCTTCCCGCGTTGGAAGATAGGCTTCCGCCCCCCGAGGACCATGGACCATGAAGCAGGCTCTGCTCGTCGTCGACGTACAGGAATCCTTCCGCCAGCGGCCGTACTTCACCGAGCACGAGCTGCCCGCCTTCCTGCGCAACGTGCAGTCGCTCATCGACCTGTGCGCTGCGCGCGGCATCCCGGTGGTGCAGATCTTCCACCAGGAGCCGGGCGAGGACCGCGCCAATCCCTTCACCGCTGCCTCCGGCTGGGTGCGGACCATGCGCGAGCTGCGGCTGCGTCCCGATGCGGTGTTCCACAAGTCGGTCCACTCTGCGATGTTTGCCCGTTCCGGCACGGGGGCGACGCTGGAGGAGTGGCTGCGCCAGCAGGGCATCGGGGAGCTGCTCGTCACGGGGATCCGTACTGAGCAGTGCTGCGAGACCACGACCCGGCACGCCTCCGATCTGGGATTCAGCGTGCGCTACGTGACCGACGCGACGCTCACCTTTCCCATGCAGACACGCGCCGGACGCGAGGTGTCGCCCGCCGAGATCCGCGAGCGCACCGAGATGGTGCTCGACGGCCGTTTCGCGCAGATCGTGACGACGGCGGGCGCCCTCGAGTGAGAGCGATTCGCAGAAAGGACTTTCCATGCGCCGGCCGGCCGGCCGGCCGGGTGGCGGCGATGGCGATGCCTCAGGTGCCCCCTTCCTTGGCCACCAGGTACCTGACGAGCTCGATGAGCTCCTCGTTGCCCTTGAGCTCACTGCGGATCACGCGGTACTTGCCATTCACAATGAGAGTCGGCGTCTCGCCGACGTGCATGGCGGCGATCTG
>JAFAKO010000156.1 GCA_019235245.1 Gammaproteobacteria bacterium | reverse complement strand
GCCAGTCGCCGAGGATCGACAGCATCGGTCAGCAGTGCGGGCCGGCGGGGCTCTTGCGGCGCGTGCGTGCCAGAGGATTGCCCTGCACCTGACAGGTACGTCAGCAGCCGCAGCTGCCCGGCAAGCTCGAGGTCGCTCGCGCTCGTTTTACAACGCTCCGCCGGCACCGCTTCACCGACCCGGACCACTATCCGGCTGCCGGCCTTGTTGCTGAGCTCATACGGGAGGAGCAGGGTGCGGAGCCGCGGGTGGACGAAGCCCGCGAGCTGGAAGAGCGGGCTGTTGGCACCTGCAAAATGCATGGGCGTCACGGCTGCACCCGAGAGCCGGATGAGTCGCGCGGCCGTGGGACTCCAGGTGCGGTCGTTGACGCGTCGGGTCCGCAGATCGAGGTTCGAGACCTCACCGGCCGGAAAAATCAGCAGCGCGCCACCGCTTTCGAGCCAGCGCAGCGCCTGACGCATGCCGGTCACGTTGGCGCGCGTTGCAGCCGATCCACCGAAGGGGTCAACGGCGATGACCACTGCGCCGATGCCCGGCAGCGTGGCGAGCTCCGGGTTGGCGACCACGCGCAGATCCTGGCGCCGGCGCGCGATGGTATCGATCCCGATGAGACCATCGAGCGCGCCGAAGGGATGATTCGCAGTGATGACGGCGGGCCCTGCGGCCGGAATGCGTGTGGCGTCCACCGCCCCGAGGTCGATCGTGACCTCGAGCTGCTCGAGCACGTAGCGCACTGCCGCAAAGGGATCCGCCAGCTCCTGGACTGACTCCCGGAGCCGATGCAGCCGCGCGAGACCCGGGGACGCCGCGAATGCGAGCCGCAGCCAGTCCGGCCCGGTACGGCGCCCGCCGGTGCGTTGAGTGTGCAGCCGGGTGTGTGTCGTCTGTCGTCGCACCAGCGCATCCGCTAACTGAACGGCGGGCAACCCTCGCCGATTCGCACGAGCCTAGGCTGGAGAGATGACGTGAAGATTGCGCGTTAACTGCCCGCGCGGTGGAAGTTAAATCCTGTGACGCACTTCACTCTGCGGGGACCTGGCGCGCTGCCAGGTCGCGGTGGCGGGCACAGAACTCGGCCAGGCGCCCCACGGCGACGCGGTACTCCTGGTCCGCCCAGGAGAACTCGAGCCAGAAGTCGCGCTGTGCCACGGCGGTCGCCGCGTGGCGGCTGGCGAGAAAAATGCGCAGCGCCGCGTTGCGGAAGGCGCCGAGCTCGTGGACGCTCGCCTGCAGCGCGCCGAGCTCCGCCCGGGCACGGCGCGACAGAAATCGTACGGTCGGAGTTGGCTGGCTGGGTAGGCTCACACGCGCCGTAACGCTTCGAATTCGGCCGTCGTCTCATCGAGCTCCGCGATGACTTCGCAGTAGCGCTGCCACGCCTGCCGCAGTTCCTGGAGCTCGTTCGGTGTCAGACGCTCGAGCCCTCGCCGGGCGCTGTCATGCTTCGCCTGAACGCTCTGGTGCCGCCCCTCGAGTCGATCGAGCCGCTCCCAGAAGCCCGCGTCGAGCCACTCGGCTCGCTTCTTCTCTGACGCACTCATGCCCGTCCCCTGTGGCGCGTTCTCATCGAGCGACGCCAAACGGTAGTCCGCAAGTGCTACAGACACGTTGCAGGCGGAGGTCGTTTTTACTTCGTCGACTTGCTCGGTCGCCGCCAGCCTTCGACGGTCGCCTGCACTGCGCGTGCGATGGTGAGCTTGCCGGCGGGCACCGAGTGCGTCACGGTGGAGCCCGCCGCAATGGTGGCGCCGGCGCCGACGACGATCGGCGCCACCAGCACGCTGTTGGAGCCGGTGTGCACGTCATCGCCGATGATGGTCTGATGCTTCTGCGCGCCGTCGTAATTGGCGACGATGGTGCCGGCGCCAATGTTCACGTGATGGCCGACCTCGGCGTCACCGACGTAGGCGAGATGGTTGGCCTTCGAGCTCGCGCCGAGCTGCGCGTTCTTGACCTCGACGAAGTTGCCGATGTGCACCTGCGGGCCGAGCGTTGCCGCGGGCCGCAGGCGCGCGAAGGGTCCGATGAGACAGGCGGGCCCGATCAGCGCGCCCTCGATGACGCAATGCGGGTGCACCTGCGTGTCGGCGCCGATCTCGCTGTCGCGCACCATGCACCCGGCGCCAATGCGCACGCGGTCACCGAGCGCCACGCGGCCTTCGAAGATCACGTTGACGTCGATGAACACATCGTTTCCATGGGTAAGGGTGCCACGTACGTCGATACGCGCAGGATCGGCGAGCGTCACGCCGGCCAGCAGCAGCTCGCGTGCGCTGCGGCCGCGGCAGAGACTCTCGAGCCGTGCCAGCTGCGCCTTGTCGTTCACGCCGAGCACTTCGTTCGGCTCGGGTGCAAGGAGCGCCTGCACCGGCACCTTGTCCCGGCGGGCCGCCGCGATGACGTCGGTGAGGTAGTACTCGCCCTGGGAATTTGCCGCCGTGAGCCGGCCGAGCCAGTTCCGCAGCGCCCGGGCCGGACTCACCAGCACGCCGGTGTTGCACTCGCGGATGGCGAGCTGCTTCACGCTGGCATCCTTCTGCTCGACGATCTGCCGCACGAGTCCGCGCGCGTCGCGCACGATGCGGCCGTAGCCCTGCGGATCCTCGAAGCGCGCGGTGAGGAGGCTCACGCCGTTCTCGCCCGCGAGCTGCAGGAGCTGCAGCAGGGTGTCGCGGCTGATGAGCGGCACGTCCCCGTACAGCACCAGCACCCGATGGTCGTCGGGAATCTCCGGCATGGCCTGCAGCACTGCGTGGCCGGTGCCGAGCTGATGCGCCTGCAGGACCCAGGAAACCGGGGCGGCCCCGAGGGCCGTGCGCACGCGCTCGCCGCCGTGACCGTACACCACGTGCACCGCGCTCGGGGCGAGCGTGCGTGCGGTGTCGATCACGTGCTGCAGCAGCGGCCGGCCGGCGAGCGGCTGCAGCACCTTCGGCAGCGCCGACCTCATGCGCCTGCCCTCACCCGCCGCCAGAATCACGATCGAGAGGGGCCCCGCGCGCACCGGGTCGTGCGGCACGCGCTGATCGACCTTGCCGCCGCGCCGCGCCGCCTTCCGTTTCTCACGCCTGCGCATCGGCATGAATTCTACTCAGCGCAGCACGGTATAGGCACGGGTGCCGCGCGGCTTGGCCGCGGGCAGCTCCGCGAGCTTTCGCTGCATGAGCTCGCCGACGAAGAGCTGTGGGTTGGAGTGCACCTGGTGCTCCGCCTCTTCCCGCTGCGAGATCAGCCCGGCAGCCTTGTGGAACGCCTCCTGGAGCGAGGCGCTCGATGACAGTGAGTCCTTGAGGAATGCCTCGCCGAACCAGGTGAGCTCGCGGTCGTCTTCGCAGCCGAAGGACTCGTGCGCGGCGTCGGACGCCGTGACGATGGCGGCGGTATCGCTCTTGAGCGCATCGAGGAACACGCCTGAGTGGCAGGCCGAGATGATCACCACGCGCCAGCGGATGCCGGCGGAATCGAGGGCTTCACGCACGTCATCCGGCGCGAGCTGCGCGAGCGGCAGCGTGCCATTCTCCACTTCGAGCCCGTCCTCCGATCCGTGCGAGCTGAGGAAGAGCACCAGCACGTCCTGCTCGATGTCCATGCGCGCAGCGAGCACCTTGAGGGTCTGCTCGAGCCCCGAGACGCTCGCGAGCGGATAGGAGTCGCGATCGTCGATGTCGTTGATGAGGAGCACCGACCGCTCGGCCGAGCCGAACCGTCCGCCGAAAACCTCCCGCGCGAACTGCGTCTCGCGGCGGAAGACCTCCTGGCTGCCATCGCCGGCGAAGCCGACGAAATAGACACCGGGCTTCCCGGCTTGAGAAGGAGCGACACGGGCCACGGCGGCGGCGATGCGCGAAGGCTGGTCGTAGAAGAGGGCCTCCGCCTGGTCGGCGTCGTCCGCTTCGTCCCCGGGTGCCTGCTCCTGCGGTACCCAGAGTCTCGTATCGAGATCGAGCAGTCCCAGTACCGAGGGCGCGGCGATCACGAGCACGATGGCGGTCAGCGCGGGCCGCCAGTGCACCGGCCCATAGGCCGCTCCCAGCACGCGCACCGTGAGCGCCACGAGGTAGGCGAATGCCAGGAGGGTGACGATGGTCGGAAAACGCGGGATCCAGGGGAGATCCGCGGCGAGCGAGAGCACCACGACGACGAAGGGCGTCACGGCGAGCGCCGGCACGAGCAGCGCGCGGGTATCGGTCGCCCGGTTCTGCACGCGCGCGGTGAGCGCGCAGGCAGCGAGACCCAGGAGCAGGTAGCACGCCCAGCCGAAGAGGCCATCGAGCGCGAGCGGCGCGTGAGGCGGCGCGTGCAGGTAATCGATGAGCGCCCACAGGGCGAGATTGACCGCCAGCAGCGCCGCGACCTGGTCGAAGCTCACCGCGAAGCGCGGCGGCCAACACCGGCGTAAGAGTGCCAGCTCGAGACCGCCACTCAGATTGCGGATGAGACCTGCGAACCCACCGATCGGCGCCGGGGGAGATGGCTCGTGCGATGGCGTGCCGACCGGCGCCGGCGAGGCGGGGGCCGCAGGGGGAGGCGCGTGATCCGCTGAGGGTTCCAGCGATCTAGCTCCGCGGCTTGCGCAGCCGCTGGATGAGTTTCAGTTGCGCCGCGGCGCGGGCGAGCTCGGCCTGCGCTTCCGCGATGCTGATGTGCCCGGCCTTGTCACGCAACGCGTCCTCGGCACGCTGCTTGGCGGCGAG
>JAFAKO010000006.1 GCA_019235245.1 Gammaproteobacteria bacterium | reverse complement strand
CCGGGCGTGACGCCGCCGACGAGCCTGGTGCCGTAGGCGAGCGCCGCCTCCGAGTGAAAGGTGCCCTGCTTGCCGGTGAAGCCCTGGCAGATCACCTGCGTGTTCCTGTTGACCAGAATGCTCATGCCTTGCCCTTCGCCGCGAACGCGACTACCTTGCGCGCCGCGTCGGTGAGATCCGCGGCCGGCGTGATCTTCAGCCCGCTCTGCGCGAGCATCTCGCGCGCCTTGTCCGCGTTCGTCCCTTCGAGCCGTACCACGACCGGAACCTTCACGCCGACCCGCTGCACCGCTTTGATCACGCCGTCGGCGATCAGGTCGCAGCGCATGATGCCACCGAAGATGTTGACCAGCACCGCGCGCACGCGGCGGTTGGAGAGGATCAGCTCGAATGCCGCCGTCACGCGCTCGCTGGTCGCGCCGCCGCCGACGTCGAGGAAGTTGGCCGGCTGGCCGCCGTGCAGCTTGATGAGGTCCATGGTCGCCATGGCGAGTCCCGCGCCGTTCACCATGCAGGCGATGTTGCCATCGAGGGAGACGTAGTTCAGATCGTGCTCGGCAGCGCGGCGCTCCATCGGATCTTCCTGCGTGGTATCGCGCAGTTGCGCGAGCTCCGGGTGACGGAACAGCGCGTTGTCGTCGATGTTGAGCTTGGCATCGAGCGCCATGAGTGCGCCCTCTGCGGTGACGATGAGTGGATTGATCTCGACCAGGCTCAGATCCTTCTCCAGGTACAGCCGGTAAAGCGCCGCGGCCAGCGCCTGGAACTGTCCGATCTGCCCGCCCGCGAGCCCGAGTCCGAATGCGAGCTCACGCGCCTGGTGGGCGCCGAAGCCCGCCGCCGGATGGACGGTGACGCTGAGGATCTTCTCGGGCGTCTGGTGTGCGACCTCCTCGATGTCCATGCCGCCCGCGGCGGAGGCGATGAATGCGACGCGCCCGCGCTCGCGGTTGAGGGTGAGCGAGAGGTACAGCTCGCGCGCGATCGCGGAGCCGGACTCGACGTACACGCGCGCCACCGGCAACCCTTCCGGACCTGTCTGCTGCGTCACGAGCGCCTTGCCGAGCATCCCGGCGGCCGCGCTGCGCACCGCCTCGGGGTCGCGGGCGAGCTTCACTCCGCCTGCCTTGCCGCGGCCACCCGCATGCACCTGCGCCTTCACGACCCACACCGTTCCGCCCAACGTCTGGGCCGCCGCGACCGCCTCCTCGGCGCTCGCGGCGACCCTGCCGGCAGGCACCGGAATGCCGTAGCTGCGGAAAACCTCTTTCGCCTGGTATTCGTGCAGGTTCATCGTTTTTCGCGGGCGAGCACGTAAAGCGAGCATTGTCCTCGAAAACGCCTGCCCCTGACCAGCCGCACTGCCGCGGGCACGTGGCTCGCACTGCGTGCTGCAGGCCTCTGCGTGGGATCTGGATCGCGTTTCCGCCGCAAGGCAAGGTGCTACAGTCGCCGCCTCGTCCAACCTCCCGCCAGTCACGTGCGCGCGACAACGGCCACCGCCGCCGACCCCTTCGTGAGGCCCAGCGATCTCGCCTGGCGAGTGATCGGGCTGCTGAACCTCTACCGGCTGCTGGTGCCGCTGGTGCTGCTGTCGATGCAATCGCTCTCCGCGACCGGCTGGGAGCTGGTCGCGGCACGCCCGCGGCTGTTCGTGAGCGCCTGCATCACCTACTTCACCGCCGCGGTGCTGCTCATCATCGCCCGGCGCCTGCACTGGACCAGCCTGCGCATCGTGGCGCTCGTGAACGCGACAGTCGATGCGCTGTCGATCGCGTTCATCGTCTACGCGGCCGGCGGCGCCTCGAGCGGGCTCGGCATACTACTGGTGCTGCCGGTGTTCGCCCTGACGGTATTGGCGGGCCCGCGCGACGCGCTGCTGATCGCCGCCGTCGCAGCGCTTGCGATCCTGGTGCAGCAGGCGTTCATCGGCGTGGCGAGCGTCTCGCTCGCGACCGACTACATCACCGCCGGCGTATTCGGCGCGGTGCTGTTCCTCGTGGCGCTCGCCACCTGGCCGGTCGCCAGCCGCCTGCGCGAGAGCGAAGCGCTGATGCGCCGCCAGGAAGTCGACCTCGCCAACCTCGCGCAGCTGTCGCAGTACATCGTGCAGCATCTGCGCGAGAGTCTGCTGGTGGTGGACGCCCACGATCGCATCCGGCTCATCAACGAGTCCGCCGCCGACATGCTCGGCGATCAGAACGCCTATCCCGACGCGCTGGTCGGGGAGGCCTCACCGCGCCTGCTGTACCTGCTCGAGTCGTGGCGTCAGCGCAGCAGCAGCGCGGTCGGAGGCGCTCCGGCGCCGGACCCGACCTTCGCCGCCGCCGATGGTGCCCGCCTGATTCGCGCCCACTTCGCCCCGCTCGGTGCCGCGAGCCCGAGTCCGGTGCTGATCTTCCTCGAGGACACGAGCCTCATGGAAGAGAAGGTTCAGCAGTCGAAGCTCGCCGCCCTCGGGCGTCTCAGCGCCAGCATCGCGCACGAGATCCGCAACCCCGTCGGCGCCATGAGTCACGCCGGGCAGCTGCTGGGTGAGTCGCCTCACTTGAGCGGTGAGGACCGGCGGCTCACCGAGATCATCCGCGCCAACGCCGATCGGGTGAGCGCCATCATCGACAACGTGCAGCGGCTCTCGCGGCGAGAGGCGCCACGGCTCGAGCGGCTGCCGCTCGAGCCGTGGACGCAGGAGTTCCGCCAGGAGTTCTGCCAGACGATGCAGTGGCCGCTGCGGCGCCTGGTGGTAAACCAGGCTGGCGCGGACATCGAAGTGCGCGTCGATCCGGACCAGCTGCGCCAGATCGTGTGGAATCTGTGTGAGAACGCGCTCAAACACGCGATCGGGGACTCCGCGGATCAGAATCTCGAGATACGATTCGGCCGGATGAGCGTCGGCGACCGGCCGTTCCTCGAAGTCGCGGATCGCGGTCCCGGGGTCGCCAGCGAGCACGCGGAGCGGATGTTCGAGCCCTTCTACAGCGGCGGGCGGGGCACGGGACTCGGACTGTTCCTCGCCCGTGAGCTCGCGCACAGCAACGCCGCGACGCTGCTGTACGAGCCGCGCGCGGGCGGCGGGAGCGTGTTCCGGATCGTGTTCGCCGGTCCGCGACGCTGGGAGATTCGATGAGCGAGGCGCTTGCAGCCAACAGGAATACCGCCGGACAGCCGGTGGTACTGGTCGTGGACGACGAGCCGGACCTGCTGGAGCTCGTGAGCCTGACGCTCGGGCGTATGAGCCTGCGGACACGCACGGCAGCGGATATCAGCAGCGCGCGGCGCCTGCTGAAGGCCGAGCGCTTCGACCTGTGCCTGACCGACATGCGCCTGCCCGATGGCGACGGCCTCGAGCTGGTGGGATGGGTCCAGGAGCATCGCCCCTCGGTACCGATCGCAGTGATCACCGCGCACGGCAACGTCGAGCTGGCGGTCCGCGCGCTCAAGCTCGGAGCCTTCGACTTCGTATCCAAGCCGCTCGACCTCGGCGTGCTGCGCAAGCTCGTCGGCAGCGCCATCAGGCTCGGCGCCTCGATCGAGGGGGACACCACCACGACGCTGCGCGGCCCGCGGCTCCTCGGCAGCTCCGCGGCCATGGAGCAGCTGCGCGAGATGATCTCGCGCGTCGCACGCAGCCAGGCACCGGTGCATATCTGCGGCGAGTCCGGCACCGGCAAGGAGCTCGTGGCGCGCATGATCCACGAGAGCGGCCCGCGCCGCGGCGGACCCTTCGTCGCCGTGAACTGCGGTGCCATTCCCACCGAGCTCATGGAGAGCGAGCTCTTCGGCCACAAGCGCGGCAGCTTCACGGGGGCCGTGGTCGACAAGAAAGGCCTGGTGCAGAGCGCCGAGGGCGGCACGCTGTTTCTCGATGAGGTGGCGGACCTGCCGCTGCACATGCAGGTAAAGCTCCTGCGGGTCGTGCAGGAGAAGACCGTGCGGCCGGTGGGTGAGGCGCGCGAAGAGACCGTGGACGTGCGCATCCTGTCCGCTACCCACAAGAGCCTCGCCGACCTCGTCGCGCAGGGACTGTTCCGCGAGGACCTGTT
>JAFAKO010000265.1 GCA_019235245.1 Gammaproteobacteria bacterium | reverse complement strand
TGCGCAAGTCGGCTCGGTGGAAGCCCGCGCCGCATGACTGGAAAGCGAAAGGCCCAAGGCGGCGCACACGAATACGGAGTAGCCCATTCCCTTGCTGGAGACGTTCATGCTCTCTCCCCGTCTGCCTGATCGGCGTGCTGATTGATTTTTGATGCCGCGACGTCGCTTCCCGGAACTTCTACTATCGTCGCTAGGAGATGCTGCACTGGCAATGAAATCCAAGTCAATGTCCACAACGCCTACACGCAGCCGCAGCGTTCCCGGTCGCGCTGCTTAAGTTGGAGGGTCAGGTCTGCGCGCAAATGGATTTCGGCTAAGTGTTTCTCCCCCTCCTTATGAGATATCTGGCCGCGCCGGTCTCAGGCGGAACCAGTTTCACATAATGCAAATCGAAGGCGCGCAAAAACTCCGCAGTTTCATGCGCGTGCGCCAGCTATCCCGCTGACCGGATGGCCGCGATATCGCCTGAGTGCGGTCACGCCGATCAGCACGAAAAGCGCCAGCGTCACCAGTTGCGCGATCAGGAACGGCGGCTCCTTCCCGGTCGGTGCCAGGGCGTGCAGGAAACCAATCTTCAGGAATGCCTGCACCACCGCGACGAACACGTTGAAGTACACGGCCAGCACCATCGCCACGACGTAGATGCCGCGCCAGGCGCTCGCGAGATGACCAACACGCAGCGCGAGCACAGCGATCGCCACTATCACGAGCTCGATGACGCCCAGAATCCGCGCCGGGTCGGGGGCCGGGGTTCCCGGTGGAGAGGCCAACGGAAAGCCCGTGAGGCTGATGAGCGCAGTGCTCAACAGCAGCACTGCGTCCCTGATCGGCTGGCGTCGCCCGCTGCACAGAGCGGCCAGGACCACAGCGCCCGCGAGCAAGGCGATCAAGCAGACTACGACGTGCACTGTGAGCATGGGCGGTTCTCCTACTGTCGCACTGCCGAGCCGATGCGGGTCGAAGCAGCGGATCGCTTTGGAATTTTGCCGTCATTGTAATGGCCAAATTGCGGCCAGCGCGAGAATCGCCCGCCAGCACGCTCCGGCTGTTAAACCACCTAAGTGCCTGAGGCGCCGGTAAAATAGTACGTTATCCGCAACCGGCTTATCATCACGATCAAAGTGTCTTGCTGAAGGCTCGCTGCTATCCGGGGTCAAATGGCGATAACGCAGGCTTCCCGCGCCGTCTTCCTGAGTCACGCCTCTGAGGACGCCGCGGCGGCACTGCGCATCGCAGCAGCGCTGCGCGCCGGCGGCATCGAGGTGTGGCTCGACCGGAGCGAGCTCAAGGGCGGCGACGCGTGGGACCACCGCATCCGGCAGCAGCTGCGCGATTGCGCGCTGTTCATGCCAGTGATCTCGCGCCGCACGATGCATCGCCGCGAGGCCTACTTCCGTCTCGAGTGGCATCTCGCCGATCAGCGCACGCTGCTCATGGCGCCCAGCAAGGCGTTCATCGTGCCGGTGTGTATCGATGACACCACCGAAGCGGAGGCGGAGGTACCCGAATCCTTCCGGGCGGTCCACTGGACACGTCTGGCGGATGGCGCCGCTTCCGTGGCATTCCGCGAGCACATCGCCTCGCTGCTGCAGAGTTCGATGGGGAAAGCCGAATACACCAACCCGGTCTCGGTGACCGCTGCTGCGCCCGCTGCGAGACCTGCCACGGGAGTCCCCGGCATCATCAGGCTCGGCCCGTTCGAGCTCGTGCCTTCCGAGCGACAGCTGCTGCGAGAGGGCCAGCCGGTCGAGCTCGGCGCCCGCGCCTTCGATCTGTTGCAGGTGCTGGCAGAGCAGGCGGGGCGACTGGTGACCAAGGCCACCTTGCTCGAGCGTGTCTGGCCGAATCTGGTAGTCGACGAGAACAATCTGCCGGCGCAGATCGCCAGCCTGCGGCGCGTGCTGGGCGCGACGGCGATACGTACGGTGTCGGGCTTCGGCTACCGGCTCGAGATGGAGGTGGTGCGTTCGGCAGCAACACCGCCGTCGCAGCCGGGGTGCGCCCCCGGGGTTGCGCCGCTACCGGTGCGCGTCGTTACCAGTCGACTGACTCCGCTCATCGGCCGCGACCGCGATCTGCAGGCACTGCAGACGGCGCTCGGCGAGGCGCGCTGCGTCACGCTGGTTGGCGCGGCCGGAATCGGCAAGACGCGGCTGGCGCAGGAAGTGCTCACGCGCACGGTGGCAGCGCCCGCACGTCAGGCCGCGTGGGTGGATCTCGGCCCCCTCGCGCAACTCAACCACGTAGCGAGCGCCATTGCGCTGGTCGTCGGCATCACGCTGCCGGACCGCGGCGATGGCTTCGCGGCACTCGAGCAGGCGCTCGCGCAAGTGCCGCTGCTGCTCATCTTCGACGGCGCCGAGCATCTCGCCACCGAGCTCGCCCCGGTACTGGCCGCGCTGCTCGCGCGCACGCGCGAGCTGCGCACGCTCGTCACCAGCCAGGTGCCGCTCGGCATACCCGGCGAGACCGTGTTCCGCCTCG
>JAFAKO010000263.1 GCA_019235245.1 Gammaproteobacteria bacterium | reverse complement strand
AAGGCGCGGGTGAATTTTTTCTGCCAGGTGAGCTCGCGCTCGGCGAGCTCGGCCCAGAACCCGACGTTGTCCTCGCGGGCGCGCCGCCGCAGCGCCTCGGCGTCGGCTGGCTTGATGCGCGCGCGTGCCGTGAATTCGGCCGGAGGTGGGAAGGTGCGCTCTTCGAGGAGAACCGACTTGATGTTCTTGTCCGCCATGGCTCGCTCCAGTGCGTGTGGCCCCGAGCATAGCCGAACGTGCTCCCCCCCGTCTTCAGCCAGCCTCAGCGAGCAGACGGTCGATGAGCTCACGTGCCTGCTGCGCATAGCCGCCGCCGAAGAGATTGGCGTGGTTCAGCACGTGGTAGAGGCCATAGAGCTGCTGGCGCAGCGCGGCACCCGGCGGCAGCGGCGCCACCGCCTCGTAAGCGCTGTAGAAGGCCGCGCTGAAGCCACCAAAGAGACGGGTCATTGCCAGATCGGTCTCGCGGTCGCCGAAGTAGACAGCGGGGTCGAAGACCACCGGCTCGCCGTCGGCACTCGCGAGCCAGTTGCCGCCCCAGAGGTCCCCGTGGAGGAGCGCGGGGCGCGCGGGGTGGCCGGCGAGCAGTGCCGGCAGGGCCGCGAGCAACCGCTCGCCGCGCCCGGAGAGCAGCCGCGCGAAGCCATGCTGCGCGGCGAGTGCCAACTGCGGCCGCAGGCGCCGCTCGCGGAAGAATTCCGTCCAGTCTGCGCTCCACTCGTTCGCCTGGGGCGTGTGGCCGATGGTGTTGTTGCGCCGCCAGCCAAAACGCGGCGCCGTCACCGCGTGCAGCGCAGCGAGACCCTCGCCCAGGGCCCACTCGCACGCCTCGCCCCCGGCGCCGCGCTCGATCCACTCGAGCGCCAGAAACGCCGCCTCGTCCGCGGTCCCGCTCGCGAGGACCCGCGGAACGCGCAACGCCTGCGCCCGGCTCAGCTCGTCGAGCCCGTCCGCCTCGGCAGCGAAATCCTCGCGCGCGCCGCGCGCACCGACCTTGACGAACAGGGGGCCGGCGCCTGAAGGCCAGAAGTAGCACGCATTGATGCTGCCGCCGCCGATGCTCCGCTCGGGTTCCGGCGCACAGGATGAGCCGGTGAGCGCGGCAATCTCACGGCCGACCGCCGCGAACGTCGCCGCCTTCATGCCTCAGGCCGCCGATGCTGTCGCGCGTGCCACCGGCAGCTGCGCGAGTCGCTCCCCCTGGCGCCGCAGAAAGGGCCCGAAGCCGAGGCGATCGTAGAGGTGGCCAAGAGCCGCGAGGTCCGGCAGTTGGCGGCGCAACGTGGTCGCGCTCGCGCCGAGTGACAGGTCGCAGGCGATGCGGGTGAGCCGGCGCGCGAGGTAGACCGATTCCTTGTGCGCGGCAAGGCGCGCGCCGAGCGTTCCGGCACCGCGCAGCGGCAGGTGCGCCACGCGCGCAAGATCCGCATACAGCTCATCGAGCGAAGCGAACGCCTTCATGAGCACGGCGGCCGTGCGCTGCCCGATGCCCGGCACGCCCGGTATGTTGTCGCTGCTGTCGCCGGTGAGGGCGAGGTAGTCGGCGAACCGCTCGGGCGCCACACCGAAGTGGCGCTCGATGTCGTGATAGCCGAACTGACCGCGCGAACCGTAATCCCAGAACAGGTCGCCGTCGCGCATGAGCTGCGCGAGGTCCTTGTCGCGACTGATGAAGGCGGCCCGCACGCCGTCACTGCGCATGAGCTGCGCCAGCGTACCGATGAGATCGTCCGCTTCGTAGTCGGAATCCACGAACACCGCCACGCCCAGGTGGCGGCACAGCTCCCGGCAGCACGCAGCCTGCGTAACCAGATCGGCCGGTGCGCGCTCGCGATTCGCCTTGTAGGGCGGATAGATGCGGCTGCGGTAGGAAGTGACGCCCCGCGCATCGAAGGCCACCGCCATGTGCGCAGGGCGCACGCGCTCGATCAGATCGCCGAGAAAGCGCGCGAAGCCGAATACGGCGTGGACGGGGTTACCGTCACGGTCCCGCATGTCGGGCAGCATGGAGTGATAGGCACGGAAGATGTAGACCGAGGCATCTACCAGAAAGATCACGTGGCGCGTCGCTCCCCGATTGCCCGCGCCACTTTAGCGCCGCGCGCGGCCAGCGTCACGGCCGACGGCCGGCTGCGACACACGTGCGCACCTGCCTTTGGCAATAGTTAGGCTTTTTGCTAACTATCGGCAAAACGTCCTTTGCGCGCAGCGGCCCACGGGCCACGCCACCATCGGCTCGCCAGTGCCGCGCCTCAAATGCCACGCCTCAAATGCTACGCCTCAGGAGAGCCAGCGCTGGATGCGATCGTGCAGCGGGCTCGAGCGCGGGAAGTGCGCTACCAGGTATTCCATCTGGTCGGCGAGCACGCGGCGGCCCTTGAGGAAGATGTATTCCGCGTAGGTCGGCGTGAACGGCACGGCGATCAGCTGCATGCGCGCCTGCTCAGGGGTGCGCGAGGCTTTCGCGTTGTTGCAGCGGCGGCAGGCCGCTACCACGTTGGTCCAGATGTCGGTGCCGCCCTGGCTGAAGGGCCGGATGTGATCACGCGAGAGCTCGCGCGAGGCAAAGCGCTGCGCGCAGTACATGCACAGGTACGCATCGCGACGGAACAGCGTCTGGTTGTTCAGCGGCGGCACGTAGTCGTGGCGCGTATTGCCGGGATTGCCGGTATGCCCGACGGTGGCGACGATCGAGTTGACTTCGAGCACCGTGCGCCGCCCGGTGCGCGCGTTGGTGCCGCCGTAGAGCTCGAACAGCAGCGAGCCGCACGTGTAAGCGACCTGCTCCTGGTGATACAGTCGCGCGGCTTCCTTGTAGTCGATCCACTCGAGCGGCATCCCCGCGACGTCGGTACGCAGCACCAGCTGCGACAGTCCGCGCGCCGCGGGCGCCGCGACGATGCGCAGATCGTCCAGGAGTCCGTGATCGGCTTGCTCGAGATCTATCCCGTGCATGGCGCGGTGTAAGATACGGCAATTTTGTGCAAGAATTCAACAGCGCAAGTTCCTATTTAGATTAAAGAAATCTTACCGCGGTCACGTTTTCGCGACGCGAGCGCACGAGGCGGTGAATGTCAGTAACGATTGGCGCGCTGCGTGAGAGCGCGCCGCGAGAGACGCGTGTCAGCCTGGTCCCCGAGGTGGCTGACAAGCTAGTGAAGGATGGGGCACGCGTGCTCCTCGAGCGCGGCGCCGGGGAGCGCGCCGGCTTTCCCGATGCGAGCTACCGCAGCGTCACGTGGGCGGGGAGCGCCGGCGAGGTGCTGCAGGCGGCCGACGTGCTGCTCGCGGTGCAACCGCTGTCGCTCGCCCAGATCGCGCAGCTGCGGCCGAGCGCCGTCGTGATCGGCTTCATGCAGCCGTACGCACGGAGCGAGGAGGTGCGCGCGCTGCGCGAGCGCGGGGTGACCAGCTTCGCCATGGAGCTCGTGCCGCGCATCTCGCGTGCGCAGTCGATGGACGCCCTCTCCTCGCAGGCCGCGATCGCCGGGTACAAGGCGGTGCTGATCGCCGCCAGCGAGCTGCAGAAGTTCCTGCCCATGCTCACCACCGCGGCGGGCACCATCCGCCCCTCGCAGGTGCTGATCATCGGAGCGGGCGTTGCCGGGCTCCAGGCGATCGCCACCGCCAGGCGACTCGGGGCGGTGGTGGAGGCCTACGACGTGCGCAGCGCCACGCGCGAGCAGGTGCGCTCGCTCGGCGCCAAGTTCGTCGATACCGGTGTGAGCGCCGAAGGCACCGGCGGCTACGCGCGCGAGCTCACCCCGGAGGAGCGCGCCAAGCAACAGGAGGTGCTCGATGCGCGCATCGCGGCCGCGGATGCGGTGATCAGCACCGCCGCAGTGCCCGGGCGTGCGGCGCCGCGCATCATCTCGCGCGCCACCGTCGAGCGCATGCGCCCCGGCTCGGTGGTCGTGGATCTCGCCGCCGAGCAGGGCGGTAACTGCGAGCTGACCCGCGCCGGCGAGGTCATCGAGCACCAGGGCGTGAAGATCGCTGGCCCCGTTAATCTCGCCGCCGATCTCGCCTACAACGCGAGCGAGATGTACGCCCGCAACCTCTACAACTTCCTCAAGCCCGCGCTGGTGAAGGGCGAGCTCGCGATCGACTGGAACGACGAGGTGTTCGCGCAGGCCTGCCTGACGAGCGGCGGCCAGATCCGCCACGAGCCGACGGCGCGCGCACTCGGGAGCAGTGCATGACCGGAATGGTGGCGCTCTATATCTTCATGCTCGCGGCCTTCACCGGCTACGAGGTGATCTCGCGGGTACCGGTGATCCTGCACACCCCGCTGATGTCCGGATCGAACTTCGTGCATGGCATCGTTCTGGTCGGTGCCATGGTGGCGCTCGGCAACGCGCACACACCGCTCGAGAAGACCATCGGCTGCATCGGCGTGCTGCTCGCCGCCGGCAACGCCGTCGGCGGCTACGTCGTCACCGAGCGCATGCTGGAGATGTTCAAGTCGAGCGGCGCACGCGCGGGCGGCGAGAAGAAGAGGACCTCCTGATGCCCGCGTGGATGTCGGCGGACCTCGCGATCCAGGCGAGCTACTTCGTGACGGCGGTGCTCTTCATCATGGGGCTCAAGCGCATGAGCTCTCCGGTGACCGCGCGCAGCGGCATCATCTGGGCGGGCGCTGGCATGGCGGTCGCCACGCTCATCACCTTCCTCTACCCCGGGATGTCGAACTACGAGCTGATCCTGCCGGCGATGTTCGTCGGCGGCGTGCTCGCCGCCTGGAGCGGGCGGCGCGTCGCCATGACCAACATGCCGCAGATGATCGCCCTCTACAACGGCATGGGCGGTGGCGCGGCGGCGGCCATCGCCGCGGTCGAGCTGTACCGCGGCGGCACCGAAGGTTACGCCAGCACCACACTCGCGGTCGCGGGCGGCATCATCGGCGCGGTCTCCTTCAGCGGCAGCCTCATCGCCTTCGGGAAGCTCCAGGGCCTCATCAAGGGGAGCCTGCGCTTCTCCGGCCAGCAGATCCTCAACCTGCTGCTGCTGGTGGTGGCCCTCATTCTCGGCGGGCTGGTGATCTCGCAGGCCAGCACGACGCCCGCGATCGTCACCGGGTTCTTCGTGCTGGCACTCATCCTCGGAGTGAGCATGACGCTGCCCATCGGCGGCGCGGACATGCCGGTGGTGATCTCGCTCTACAACGCGCTCACCGGCCTTGCGGTCGCCTTCGAGGGCTTCGTGCTCAACAACGCCGCGATGATCATCGCCGGCACGGTGGTGGGCTCCGCCGGCACGCTGCTCACGCAGCTGATGGCGAAGGCCATGAACCGCTCCCTCGGCAACGTGCTGTTCTCAGGATTCGGCGACACGGGCGGGGCCGCCACGGGCGAGGTGACCGGGAGTCTCAAGCCCATCGAGGCGAGCGACGTCGGGGTGATGCTTGCCTTCGCGAGCAAGGTGATCGTGGTGCCAGGCTACGGCATGGCGGTCGCCCAGGCCCAGCACAAGATCTGGGAGCTGTGCCAGCTGCTCATCGACCGCGGTGTGCAGCTGCGCTTTGCCATCCACCCGGTGGCGGGCCGCATGCCCGGTCACATGAATGTGCTGCTGGCGGAGGCCGGCGTGCCCTACGACCTGATCGCCGATCTCGATGAGATCAACGCCGAGTTCGAGACCGCGGACGCCGCGCTGATCATCGGCGCCAACGACGTCGTGAACCCGGTCGCGCGTACCGACAAATCGAGCCCAATCTACGGCATGCCCATACTGAATGCCGACAAGGCAAAGAACGTCATCGTCATCAAGAGCGGCCAGGGCGCCGGTTTCTCCGGCATCGAGAACGCCCTCTTTTACCTGGACAACACGCGCATGTTGTACGGTGATGCGCAGAAGGTGGCGGCGGAGCTGATCCAGGCGGTGAAGGCGGTCGGCTGAGCGCGCACCGCGCGGCGCGCGCCCCGGGCGGGGAGGGTCTGCATGCATCGCAGAGAACTGCTGAAGAGCGCCGCCGCGCTGCCCATCCTGGCGTGCGTGTCGAAACTCGCCGCCGCCGCTCCTGCGCCGCTCGCGCGCGTGCGTCCCGGAGATCCCGGCTGGCCGAGCGCGGCCGACTGGCACCGGCTCGATGAGGCCGTCGGCGGGACGCTGCTCGAGGTGCGCCCGCTCTTCAGCGCCTGCGACAGCGATCGCGGCAGCGCCGGCTGCCGGGATGTGCTCGCCAACATCCGCAATCCTTTCTATATCGGCGATCAGGCCGCCGGCACCCAGGTGTCCGGCTGGCTCGACGCCTGGGCGCCCGCCGCCAGCGCCTACGCCGTGCAGGCGCGTCACAGCGCCGATGTCGCCGCGGCCATCAACTTCGCGCGCGAGCACCGCGTGCGTCTCGCAGTGAAAGGTGGCGGTCACAGCTACCAGGGAACCTCGAACGCGCCGGACTCGCTCCTCATCTGGACGCGGGCGATGAGCCAGGTGACGCTGCACGATGCCTTCGTGCCGGCGGGTTGTGCCGGGAAGCTCAGCCCGACACCGGCAGTGACGGCGGGTGCCGGGGCCCTGTGGAGCGATCTCTACGATGCGGTGAGCACACGCGCGGGCCACTACGTGCAGGGCGGCGGCTGCACCTCGGTCGGCGTCGCGGGGCTGGTGCAGAGCGGCGGCTTCGGCAGCTTCTCCAAGGGCTTCGGCAGCGCCGCGGCAGGATTGCTCGAGGCGGAGATCGTCACGGCGGACGGCCGGGTGCGTACGCTCAATGCCTGCTCCGAGCCCGACCTGTTCTGGGCCGTCAAGGGCGGCGGCGGCGGGACCTTCGGCGTGCTGACACGCCTCACGCTGCGCACGCACGACCTGCCGGAATTCATGGGCGCGGCGTGGGGCAAGATCCAGGCGCAGTCGGACGAGGCGTTTCGCCGCCTGCTCACGCGCTTTTTCGAGTTCTACGCGGCGAGCCTCCTCAACCCGCACTGGGGCGAGCAGGTGCGCATCGGCCCCGACAACATCTTCGAGATCTCGATGGTGTGCCAGGGACTCGATCCGCAGCAGGCGCAGGACGCCTGGCAGCCGTTCTTCGCCTTCGTCAATGCGGCGCCGCGTGAGCTGCAGATCCTGGACAAGCTCGGCGCGGGTGCCCGGCCGGCGCGCCATTGGTGGGACCCCATCGGCAGCCACTCGATGATTCAGGACAAGCGCCCCGGGGCTGCCGCGCACCATGCGTACTGGGAGGGAGATCAGGACCAGGTGGGCGCCTTCCTTCACGGCTACGATTCGTTATGGCTGCCCGCGACGCTGCTGGAGCCATCGCAGCGACCGCACCTCGTCGATGCCCTCATCGCCGGCAGCCACGCGCAGGAGATCGAGCTGCACTTCAACAAGGGACTCGCGGGAGCCCCCGCGCCGGCGATCGCCGCGGTGCTCGACACCGCCACCAATCCTGCGGTGACGAGTGCCTTCGCACTCGCCATCATCGCCAACGGCGAAGGCCCGCGCTATCCGGGCATGGGGCAACAAGTGGGCGACGATGCCGCCGCGCATGCAGATGCACGCGCGGTCGACCAGGCGAGCGCCCAGCTGCGGCGCCTCGCCCCCGACGCAGGCTCCTATCTCTCGGAAAGCAACTACTTCAACGCGGGGTGGCAGCAGGCCTTCTGGGGCAAGAACTACCCACGCCTGCGATCGATCAAGAATCGCTACGACGCGGACGGACTTTTCGTGGTGCACCACGGGGTGGGGAGCGAGGACTGGAGTGCCGATGGCTTCAGGCGGCTCGCCTGAATGACGGAGGACAGTATGCCGCGCAAGATGCAACCTGGATCCTTGAGCGCCCTCGCCTGCGCTGTCCTGCTCCTGTGCGCAGCGTCGTCGCGGGCGGCATCGCCGCCACCGCCGGCGGCCCACCGGCCGCCGACCGCCGCGGAGGTGCTCGCCTCATCGACCGCGGCCGACTGGCGCGCGCTCGATCCGCAGAACACGCTGTACCTCGAGCTCGCGAGCGGCCGGGTCGTCATCGAGCTCGCGCCGCAGTTCGCGCCGAACCACGTGGCGAACGTGCTGGCGCTCAGTCGCGGCCGTTATTTCGATGGCCTCGCGATCGTGCGCGCCCAGGACAACTACGTCGTGCAGTGGGGCGACCCGGACAACAAGCGCCCCGTGGGGACGGCCCATCGCACCCTGCCGGCGGAATTCGAGCGGCCGCTGCGCGGCCTTTCCATCACGCGGCTGCCGGATCCCGACACCTACGCAGCCGAGGTCGGCTTCGTGGAGGACTTCCCGGTTGCCGCGGACCCGGCCACCGGCAGGGCGTGGCTGGTGCACTGCTACGGGATGGTGGGTGCCGGGCGCGACAACGATGTCGACAGCGGCGGTGGTACCGAGCTCTACGTGGTGATCGGACAGGCGCCCCGTCACCTCGATCGCAATGTGACGCTCCTCGGTCGCGTGCTGTCCGGAATGGAGCGCCTGTCGGTCATGCCCCGCGGCACGGGACCTCTCGGCCGCTACGAGCACGTCGAGCAGTACGTGCCGCTCACCTCCATGCGCGTGGCGGCGGATGTACCGCCGGCGCAGCGCACGAATCTCGAGGTGCTGCGCACCGACACGCCGGCTTTCGCCGCCTACCTCGAGGCGCGTCGCAACCGTCACGAGGAATGGTTCAAGGTGCCCGCCGGGCACGTCGATGTCTGCAACGTGCCCCTGCCGGTGCGGCCGGTCGCCGCTGCCGCGACGGCGAAGTAACCCGGCCTCAATGATGCGGGGGGGGACCGTGCGCCGCCGGCGCATGCCCGCTCATGCGCGCCTGGTGCTGCGCGCGCGCGTGCTCGATCATCTGCTGACGCTGCGCCGGAGTGGCACTGCGCCAGCGGTCGCGCAGCATCTGCCGGCGCTCGGGCGGCAGCTGCTGAAAACGCCGGAAACCCTCGCGCACCCGCTCCTGGTCGCCCGGCGGCAAGGTCTGGAACTTCTGCCAGCGCGAGCGTACGGCCTGGCGTTGCTCGGGCGGCAGAGCGCGCCAGCGCGAGAAGCGCTGGCGCGCCTGGTCGCGCTGATCCTCCGACATTCCGAGCCAGCGCTCGCTGCCATGTGCGAGTGCCTGCTGGCGCTCCGCGGGCAGGCTGTTCCACTGACCGCCGTAGCCGGACAGGAGGTGCTGCTGCTCCGGTGACAGGTTGGACCACGGCACCGGCTGCGCCGGGGCAGCCGCCGGCTCGGCCGGTGCGGCAGGCGGCGCCTGCGCGAAGCAGGGACCAGCCGTCACTGCGGCAAGCACGATGAGCAGTGCGAGCGGCCGCCGGCTTTTATCCATTGTTATGTCCTCCGGCGCCGTTGGGCGGGCTCGGCGGGTTCGGCGGTCGCGGCGCGGGCGGATTGGGGCTCGTGCCGGCGGCGGTCTTGGCGCGAATCTCGGCCTGCGAGAGGTAATCCGGCACGACATCCGACAGGCGGTCGACGCTGCCGAGAAATTCGAGGAAGCCGATATCGGGATCGTCGGCCGGCTTGTGCGTATCGTCGGCACGAGCAGTGCCGCAGCCGAGCGCGAGCACGGCCAGCACCGCGGCAGCCGGCCGTGCAACCCACATCAGCCGTCGCTCTGGACATTGCTGTCGGTCTGGTCGCCGGCCCACTCGTAGAACCCCGAACTGTCCCATTCTTCCATGAGATCCAGGCCTTCGGCGTCGGCGAGCAGATCCAGGTCCTCGACAGCAGTAACGCGTCCCTCGAGCAGCGCCGGCTCGTGCACGGCCGGCACGCGGTGCCACAGCATCACGGTCACCAGCAGAGCCGCCGCCAGCGCACCCGCCGGCATCAGCGCGTAAGCACGCCACCACGGACGACGCGCGCCGGTCGACTCCACCGCCCGCTGCCGCGCCTGGTTCAGTCGCGAGCGCGTGCGCGCATCGATGCGGGCAATGCTCTGCTCGAGCACCGCGCGGGCGTTGCGCTCGAAGTCGGTCAGTGGCGAAGTCACCGGGCTCATACGTAAAAGTCCCCAAGCTGCGCGCGCAGTGCCTGCACCGCGCGGAAATAATGCGTCTTGACGCTGCCCTCGGAGCAGCCCATCGCCGCGGCCGTAGCCGCGACATCCAGACCTTCCAGCGTACGCAGGAGAAAGGCCTGCTGCTGCCGCCGTGGCAGCTCGCCCAGCGCTTTCTCGAGCGCGCCGACCGCCTCGTCGAGCTCCAGCCTCCTGACCGGCTGGGGCTCCGGGCTCGGTGCCTGCGCGATCGGGTCGGGCTCGTCCTCATCGTCCTCGCCGCGAAACGGCAGCCAGGCGATGACACGGCCCCGCACCGTGCGCCGCCGCTGCATGTCGCGGATGCGGTTCTCGAGGATGCGGTAAAAAAGCGGCTTCCACTCCGGCGGCGGGCGGTCCGCGTAAGCCCGCGCAAGCTGAAGCATCGCATCCTGTACCGCATCGAGCGCGTCGTCTTCGTGTCGCAGCGCGGTCTGCGCGATCTTGAATGCCTTGAGCTCCACGCCGGCCAGAAACTGGTTCAGCGCACGGGAGCGTGTCTTGGCTTCGTCCGTCAGGTCCACGTCGCCGTGTAGAGCGGCCAGCATGCTATAAGGCGACGCGAGCGTAGCAAACTCGGACATGGCCTGTATAACGCGCGCCTGCCGGGCGCGGTTGACCGCCGCATCACTGCATAAGCCGCTGATCTAGCTGAAGTTAGGAAACTGTGTCCCACATCCTCAAGGTGGCGCTCGATACCCCCCTGCGGCGCCTCTTCGACTACCTTCCGCCGCTGCAGTCGACGGTCGAGCCGGCGGTCGGTGCCCGCGTCAGGGTGCCCTTCGGCAGGCAGCGGCTGGTAGGTGTCATAACGGGGACCGCCGCGGACAGCGACCTGCCGCTGACGCGTCTGAAGCCAGTCCTCCAGGTCCTCGACACAACACCGGTGGTCGATCCCGCGCTGCAGGGACTGCTCGCGTGGGCGTCCGAGTACTACCACCATCCCTTGGGCGAAGTGCTCGCGAGCGCGCTGCCGCGCGCCCTGCGCCTGGGGGTCGCCGCGGCCGAGCGCGAGGAGCGCTGGCTGCTCACCGAGGCGGGGAGCCTGGCCGCCGCCGCCGGGGAGCCGCGGCGCGCGACCAAGCAACGGGCACTGCTCGCATACCTCCACGCGCAGGGCGAGGCGAGTGCCACCGCGCTCGCCGAACGCTTCGGCGCCTGGCGCGAGGCCGCCCGTGCCCTCATGAGCCGCGGCTGGATCGCGAGCGCCGAAGTCGAGCTGCAACGGCCCGCGGCACCCGCGGCCGCGGTGCGCACTCCGGGCCCGGCACTCCTTCCGGAGCAGGCCGAGGCGGTCGCTGCCATCACCGCCTCACTCGATCGCTTCGGCGCATTCGTCCTGCACGGCATCACCGGGAGCGGCAAGACCGAGGTGTACCTGCGGGTGATCGAGCAGGTGCTGCGAGCCGGCCGGCGCGCCCTGGTGCTCGTCCCCGAGATCGGGCTGACCCCGCAGCTGCTCGCGCGGTTTCGCGAGCGCTTCGAGGCGCCGATGGCGGCGCTGCATTCGGGCCTCACCGAGCAGGAGCGGCTCGCCGCCTGGCGCGATGCCTTCAGCGGCCGGGCGCGCATCGTGGTCGGCACGCGCTCGGCGGTATTCGCACCGCTGCCGGAGCCGGGAGTGATCGTGGTCGACGAGGAGCACGACTCCTCCTTCAAGCAGCACGAGGGCGGCTTCCGTTACTCGGCACGCGACCTGGCGGTGATGCGTGCGCGGCTCGCCGCGGTGCCGGTGGTGCTGGGCTCCGCGACGCCCGCCCTCGAGACGCTGCACAACGTGAGTACCGGCCGTTATGCGCGGCTCGAGCTCTCACGGCGCGCGGCGCAGGCGCAGCCGCCCACACTGAAGCTCATCGACCTGCGCAACCATGCCACGCGCGGCGGTCTCGCGACGCCGGCGGTGCTCGCCATCGAGCGTCACCTCGCCGAGGAGGGCCAGGTGCTGGTGTTCCTCAACCGCCGCGGTTATGCACCGACGCTGCTGTGCACGGCGTGTGGCTGGATCGCGCCCTGCCGCGAGTGCGACGCGCGGCTCACCGTGCACCTCGGAGCCGGAAGGCTGCGCTGCCATCACTGCGGTGCCGACCTGCCGCTGCCGGAGCGTTGCCCGCAGTGCGGCTTCGCGGTGAAGGCGGTCGGCCAGGGTACCGAGCGCGTCGAGGAGACGCTCGGCGCGCTGTTTCCGGCAGCCGCGATCGCGCGGCTCGACCGCGATGTGGTGCGGCGGCCGCAGGAAGCGGAGGGCGTGATGCGCCGCATGTCCTCCGGCGAGGCGCGCATTCTCGTCGGCACGCAGATGGTGACCAAGGGTCACGATTTTCCCAACGTCACGCTGGTCATCGTGCTGAACGCCGACCAGGGACTGTTCAGCACCGACTTCCGCGCGCCCGAGCGCCTGGCGCAGACCATCGTGCAGGTGGCCGGACGTGCCGGGCGCGGCAGCCGCGCGGGCGAGGTGCTGATCCAGACCGAGTTCCCCGATCATCCGTTGCTCACGCAGCTGCTCGCCGATGGCTACGACGGCTTCGCCCGCATCGCACTCGAAGAGCGTGCCGAGGCCGCGTGGCCGCCCTTCAGCCGCCTCGCGGCGCTGCGTGACTCGGCGCGCAGCGGCGAGGCTGCGCTCGCCTTTCTCGCCGAGGCGCGCGGGCTCGCACGCCATACGCCCTTCGGTGTCAGGCTCCTTGGCCCCGTGCCCGCAGCCATGCACAAGCGCGCCGGGCGCTACCACGCGCAGCTGCTCATCGAGAGCCGCGAACGCCGGCCGCTGCATGCTTTCCTCGATGACTGGCTGCCACAGGTCGAGCAGCTCAAGAGCGCCCGCGCGGTGCGCTGGTCGCTCGATGTCGACCCCATCGAGCTGTTCTGAGCGCGGGCTCCGAAAGAGCCGTGTGCTTACGGTACACTCCCCGGCCGGTCTCCTGAGCTGACTCCCATACCCGCTTGAAGCAAGAACTCGAGCAGCTGCTGCTCGCCGCCCTCACGCGGCTCACCGGCAGCGTGTTGCCACAGACGCCGGCCGCCGATGCGGCGGTGGTCGAGCGCACCCGCGACGCGCAGCACGGCGACTTCGCCACCAACGTGGCGCTGCGCCTCGCGAAGGCCGCGCGCAGGAATCCACGCGAGCTGGCGAGCGCCATCGTGGCGGCGCTGCCGGAGAGTCCGCTGCTCGCGCGCACCGAGGTGGCGGGCGCGGGCTTCATCAATTTTCATCTGGCGCCGCAAGCGTACGCGCGCGAGCTCGCAGCCATTCACGCGCAGGGTGCGGCTTATGGCGAGAGCCGCCTGGGTGGCGGCGAGCGCGTGCTGGTGGAGTTCGTCTCGGCGAATCCGACCGGGCCGCTGCACGTGGGCCACGGTCGCCAGGCCGCCTACGGCGCGACACTCGCCAACATCCTCACGGCGGCCGGCAACGAGGTGGCGCGCGAGTACTACATCAACGACGCCGGACGGCAGATGGACATCCTCGCCGTGAGCGCCTGGGTGCGCTATCTCGAGCTGCTGGGCGAAACGCTGCCCTTCCCCGAGAACGGCTATCGCGGCGACTACGTGCGCTCGCTCGCGCAGCAGCTGCGCACGGCGGCCGGTGAGGCGCTGCGCCGCCCGGCGGCAGCGCTGCTCGCGGGCCTGCCCGCGGATGCGCCGCAGGGCGACAAGGAGCTCTACATCGATGCGCTGATCGCACGGGCGCGCGAGCTCATCGGTGCGGAGGGTTTCGGCCGGG
>JAFAKO010000027.1 GCA_019235245.1 Gammaproteobacteria bacterium | reverse complement strand
CCCGGGTGCCGTTCCGGCGCTTCCTCGCGCGCGAGCGCTACCGCGTCGAGGCCGGCACCCGGCTCGAGCTGACGCCGGCGGTCATCATGCGCCGCATGACCAAGGTCTCACCGTACCCGCACTGGCACTTCTTCGACGCGTATCCGCCGGGTTATCTGCGCGCCGTGTACCGCGGCAACGGCATTCCGCTGCCGTGGGGGAATCTCGCGCAGGTGAGCGACCCCTGTCCCAACTGGGCGGTGTTTCGCATGATCGACGCCGAGCACGGCGCGAGCGGCTCGCAGATCTCGGTGCTGCGCGATGGCGAGCGCTCGCTCCTGTACTGCTGTCATTCGATCCGCGTGCACGACATGGCCGGCAATCCGCACGTGCTCTCGGTCGGGGTCGACCTCGCGCCGGCGCTCGTCTCCAACGGCGTCGCGAGCGACACGGTGATCGAGTCCATTTTCCGTGAATGCCTGCACCGCCGCGGTGAGGCGCGTATTCCGAAAGCCGCGAGTGCCGCGCTCGGGGCGGTCGCCAACGTGCTGAACATCGCCTGGATCGGCGATGCGCTGAGCGCACCGGCCCGCATCATCTGCCCGCGCAGCAACCGCTGCCCGCGCCCCGAGCGCTGCGAGGGCGCCCGCCCCTCGCGTGCGCGCGAGATCGCCGATGTGCGCGAGGAGATCCTCGGACGCGACGGCTGATGGCATGATTGGCACGCGGTGCCGCCATCGAGGGAGCTCATCCGTGTCGAGATCAGCCCAGCTTTCTGTCGCCGCGGTGCTCATTGCCCTGGCGCTCGAGCCTGCAGCCCGCGTCGCGGCGCAGGACGCCGCGGCGGACGCCGCCCAGGCCGAGCAGGCCGCTGTCCAGGAGTGGCGGGCGCAGCGGGTCGCCGCGCTCACGAGCGACAGCGGCTGGCTGACGCTCGCGGGGCTCTACTGGCTGCACGAGGGCGACAACAGCTTCGGGCGGGGCGCCGGCAATGCGCTGGTGCTCGATAACCCGGCGCTCCCCGAGCGTTGCGGCACGTTCGTGCGGCACGGGCACACGGTGCGCTTCGTCGCCGCCGCGGGCAGTTCCGTGACGCACGCCGGGCAGCCGGTGGACTCGCTCGAGCTCACCGCCGATGCCGCTGGCGAGCCGACCGTCCTCGAGCGCGGCGCGCTGCGCTTTTTCGTCATCGAGCGCGCCGGCAATCTCGGGGTGCGGGTGCGCGATCTCGACAATCCGCACCGCACCGCCTTCAAGGGGCTCAGTTACTTTCCGGTCAGCACCGACTGGGTGTTCGACGCACGTTTCGAGCCCTACCAGCCGGCACACCGTGTCCGCATCATCAACATCCTCGGCATGGAGCAGGACTACAGCTCCCCGGGCGCGCTGGTGTTCGTGAAGGACGGACACGAATGGCGGCTCGACACGGTGCTGGAGGCGCCCGGCGACAAGGAGCTGTTCATCATGTTCGCCGACCAGACGAGCGGGCACGAGACCTACGGGGCCGGGCGCTTCCTCTATGTGCCGCTGCCGAGTGCGGGCCGCACGCGCCTCGATTTCAACAAGGCCTACAACCCGCCGTGCGCTCTCAATGACTTCGCCACCTGCCCGCTGCCGCCGCCGCAGAACCGCCTGGCGCTCAAGGTCGAAGCGGGCGAGAAGACCTACGCGGGCGGCCATGCGCCACGCGCGCCAGATTCCTGAGCCGGCTCAGCGTCCGCGCAGCCGCTGCGACTGGACGAGCCGGGTGCGCGCCATGACGCGCTCACGCGCCTCGCGCGGCAGCTCCGCTGCGTTCGCCGCCGCGACTGCGACATAGGGAAGTGCGGCCGCCGCCCCGGTCACCGGTGGGAAGGAGATGAAGGTGTCGGTGGCGATGGCGCTTCCCTGCGCAGGCTGTGCATAGAACGGCAGGAAGGCGCCGCCGCTACCGGTGCTGACCAGCGACTGGTAGTCACCGAGGAACAGTCCGTCCGAGTCCGGCGCGTTGTACAGGTTGAATGAGCCTGTGAGGTGCTGCTCGCTGAAGGTCGTACCGCCATCGCTGGAGGTCACCATCCAGCAGTCCGCATACAGTGCGGTGGTGGAAGGAGGACTGGGATTCTTGCGCAGGTCGAAATAGGTGACCGCCACCACGCCATCCGCGCGCACGTTGACGGTCGGCGTGAAAGCCTGCACCGAGGTGTCGGCATTCACCGGCACGGGGGCAGACCAGGTCTGGCCGCCATCGCTCGAGTACGCGAGCGCGATGGCGTCGTGATGGCCCATGGAGAAGCGTGAATCCTGCCAGACGACGTAAACCCGCCCCGCCTGCGAGATCGCCGGGCTCACCGTGCTCACCGACACTATCTGCGAGCCATCCCGTACCGGGGCGTTGTTCGCGGGGTTGCTGGTCCCCACTGCCTCGAGCTCCGCGATGGTGATGGGATTCGACCAGGTGCTGCCGTTATCCATCGAGCGGATGACCCGCACCGCGGCCGTCGTCATGCCGGACTGGGTGTCGATCTCCGTGAACACGTTGAGCAGCACGTCCCCGGGAAGCACCACGATCTGATTGCCGATCGTCTGTGCCGAGGGACCGGGATCGTAGATGCTGCGCGCCGCTTGCCAGGTCGAGCCGCCATCGGCAGTGACTGCGAAGTAGGTGGGCCCCACCGCCTGCGAGGTCAAGCGGTCCCATACCGCGTACACGTAGCTGGAATTGAGCGGGTCCGCGGTGATCGAGCCTTTGTCGTTGAAAGCCTCCGCCCCGTCCTGGATGAGCGCATGCGGGAGCTGCCAGGTGACGCCGAGATCCGTCGAGCGTGACACCAGCATGGCACCGGAGGAGCCGGGCGCGAGCGTCGCGC
Source organism: Gammaproteobacteria bacterium (assembly GCA_019235245.1). Lineage (GTDB taxonomy): Bacteria > Pseudomonadota > Gammaproteobacteria > Steroidobacterales > Steroidobacteraceae > 13-2-20CM-66-19. The sequence goes on along the minus strand of JAFAKO010000027.1, from coordinate 23,179 downwards.
CGCTGAATGAGAGCGACAGCGCGTATAGGTAGCCGTTCGGAGACGCGGTGACCCATGGATCGCTCGCCCGCTCGTAGTCGCCGAGATTGCCGGCATTGCCGCCGGTGCAGCGCGAGAACGCCGCGCTGGTCAGCGTCCAGCTGTTGCCGCCATCGGAGGAGGCGGCGAGCATCAGCCCCCGCGAGCCGCCATTCGACCACCGGTCCTGCTGCCAAGCGGCGACGAGGTTCAGGGGATTGAAGGGATTGAGCACGAGCGAAGGCTCGACTGCGGTGTTGGGATACACGGTGCCGACTGGCGCGGTTACGCCATCGCATCCGGCGCTGAAGCTCGAGGTCTGCGACACGCGCACCTGCTGTACCGAACTGAAAGGCGGCGCCGGTGTGACCGGCACGAAGGGCGAGGTGCCGCCGCTGCCGCCGCAGGCCGCGACCAGTGTGACGAGCGCAACGACCCCGACGCCGCGCCAAGCATCCATTTTGTTCGTTCTCCGACTTCCCCTGAGGCCAAGCCTAGCACGAGCGCGATCGCACGCCGGACCGCTGGCGTTATGTCACCTCGGCGCGGCGCGGCGCGGCGCGGCGCGGCGGGCGCGCGGCGGGCGCGCGTTGACTCATCGTTCCGGCGATAGTTAGTAAATCAGCTAACTATCGGCGAAACGAGGTATGCGCAGCGCCAACTTGCGCCGGCTGCCACGCGCAACACCAGCCACGAGCGCCTCACTCTGCCGGTATGAAGATCGTCGCCGGGTGCTCGAGGCATTCCTTCAGCGCCTGGATCATCGACGCCGCGTCGAAGCCGTCGACGAAGCGGTGATCGAAGGAAGAGGAAAGGTTCATGGTGAGGCGCACCGCGACGGCGCCATCGATCACCAGCGGCCGCTCGATGGCGCGGTTCACGCCGATGATGGCCACTTCCGGCGCGTTGATGATCGGCGTGCTCACGATGCCACCAAGCTTGCCGAGACTCGTGATGGTGATCGTCGAGCCGCTGAGCTCCTCGCGCTTCGCCTTGTTGGTTCGCGCCGCCTCGCTCACGCGGCGCATGGCGGCCGCCAGCTCCCACAGCCCGAGCGCCTGCGCGTCGTGCACCACCGGCACCTTCAGGCCATCGGGAGTCTGCGTGGCGATGCCGAGATGGACCGCGGCGTAGCGCAGGATCACGCCGCGCTCGGCGTCATAGTGCGCATTGCACTGCGGGAAGTCGCGCAGCACGCGGATGAGCCCGAGCGCGAGGAACGGCAGGTAGGTGAGCGGTGCGGCGCCGGCCGGTAGCCGGCCGTTCAGGTGGCGGCGCACCGACTCGAGCTCGGTGATATCGAGCTCCTCCACGTACGCGAAGTGCGGAATGGTGCGCTTGGCCTCGCTCATGCGCTGCGCGATGAGCCGTCGCAGCCCGATCACCTTGATCTCCTGCGTGGCGGCCGTCGGAGCCGCCGCGGGAGCCGTCGGCCGCGAAGCCGGTACCGCCTTCGGCGCGCTGCGCAGCGGAGTGGGCTGCGAGCGCCGCGACACGTAGCTCTCCAGGTCCTTCGACACGATGCGCCCGTTCGGACCGGAGCCGGCCACCTGCCTGAGGTCGATTCCCGCCTCGTGGGCGCGCCGCCGGATCGCGGGGGACGTCGCGACCCGCGTGCCGCGCGCTGCGGTCGCAGCGGTTGCAGCGGTCGCAGCCGACGCCGCGGTGGCTGCGGTCGCGGCCGCCACATCGGCAGGCGCGGACCGTGGCGCGGTGGCAACCGCCCCGCCGGCATGCGCGCCGGCAGCAGTGCCGCCATTGGCGCCCGCGCCGCGGGACGCCTCGGTTTCGAGCACGATGAGCTCGGAGCCCACCGGCACCATGTCGCCGGGCGAGCCGGTGGTCGAGATCACCCGGCCGCTCACCGGCGCAGGGACTTCGACCGCCGCCTTCTCCGTCATCACTTCGACCACCACGTCGTCCTCGGTGACGGTGTCCCCGGGCTTCACGCGCCAGCCGACGATCTCGGCCTCGACGGTTCCCTCCCCGAGATCCGGCAGCTTGAAGACGTAGCGGCTCATCGATCCTCCATCACCTCTTCGAGGGCCGCGGCGATTCGCGCCTGGCCGGGGAAGTACTCCCACTCGAAGGCATGCGGATAGGGAGTGTCCCAGCCGGCGACCCGCTTCACCGGCGCCTCGAGATTCCAGAAGCAGTGTTCCTGCACCGTCGCCACGAGCTCCGCGCCATAGCCGCCGAAGCGCGTGGCTTCGTGCACGACCACGCAGCGGCCGGTCTTGCATACCGAGTTGCACAGCGTCTCGGTGTCGAGCGGCGACATGGTGCGCACGTCGATGATCTCGGCGTCGGTGCCGGTGGTACGTACCGCCGCCTCGGCCACGTGCACCATCGTGCCGTAGGTGATGATCGTGAGGTCGGCGCCCTCGCGCACCACCTCGGCACGGCCGATCGGCACGGAGTAGTGACCGTCGGGTACCTCACCGCGCGCGTGCGAGCTCCAGGGCACCGCCGGCTTGTGGGGGTCGCCGTCGAACGGCCCGTTGTAGATGCGCTTCGGCTCGAAGAACACCACCGGATCCTCGTCCTCGATCGCGCTGATGAGCAGCCCCTTGGCATCGTACGGATTGGAGGGCATCACCACCTTGATGCCGCAGACGTGCGCGAAGATGGCCTCCGGGCTCTGCGAGTGCGTCTGGCCGCCGCGGATGCCGCCGCCGCACGGTGTGCGGATCGTCACCGGCACATGGAAGTCCCCCGCCGAGCGGTAGCGGATGCGCGCGAGCTCGCTCACCACCTGGTCGAAGCCCGGATAGATGTAGTCGGCGAACTGGATCTCCGCGACCGGCTTCAGCCCGTTGACACCCATGCCGATGGCGGCGGCGATGATCCCGCCTTCGGCGATCGGCGTATCGAGCACCCGGTGCTCGCCATACTTGCGCTGCAGTCCGTCGGTGACACGGAATACACCGCCGAAGAAGCCGACATCCTCGCCGAGGATCACGACCCGCGGATCGCGCCCGAGCATGACGTCCATGGCGGAATTGAGCGCCTGCACCATGTTCATGCGTGCCATGGCGGTCAGCCCTCGTGCGCGCGCGGCGGTGTGCCCTGCGCCTCGTGCGTTGCCTGCGCCTCGTGCGTTGCCCGCGCCTCGTGCGCCGCCTCGGCAGCCGCGGCACCGCGCTGAGTCTCGAGGAGCGCGCGCATTTCCTCGCGCTCGTGCTGGAGATTGGCGGGCATGTCGCGGAACACGTCCTCGAACATGGTGAGTGGATCGAGGAACGGCCCATGGGTCAGCGTCCCGTAGGACTCGGCTTCCTTCCAGCACGCCGTCACATGGGCCTCGAGCTCCTTGTGCAGCTGCGCATGACGCTCCTCGGACCATTCCCCGAGCGTGATCAGGTGATCCTTGAGCCGCGTGATCGGGTCCCCGAGCGGCCACGCGCGCCATTCCTCCTTCGGGCGGTAGCGTCCGGGATCGTCACTGGTCGAGTGGGCCGCGGCGCGATAGGTGACGTGCTCGATGAGCGTCGGGCCGCCGCTCTGCCGCGCGCGCTGCGCCGCCCACTGGGTGACCGCGTAGACCGCGAGGAAGTCGTTGCCGTCGACGCGGATGCCGGGAATGCCGTAACCGGGCCCGCGCTGCGCGAAGGTGCGCTGCTCCCCGCCGGCGAATCCCTGGAAGGTGGAGATCGCCCACTGGTTGTTGACGAGGTTGAGGATCACTGGGGCCTGGTAGACCGCGGCGAAGGTCATGGCATAGTGAAAATCGGCCTCGGCGCTCGAGCCCTCGCCGATCCAGCCCGCCGCGATATGGTCCTCGCCCTTGATCGCCGCGGCCATCGCCCAGCCCACCGCCTGCGGAAACTGCGTGGCGAGATTGCCCGAGATCGAGAAGATGTTGCCCTCACCGAAGTGGTACATGATCGGCATCTGCCGGCCCTTGCACATGTCGTGCGTGTTGGACAGGCACTGGCACATGAGATCGACCAGATTGCGCCCGCGCACCACCTGCAGACCCTGCTGCCGGTAGGAGGGAAACAGCATGTCCCCCGGCTGCAGCGCCATGCCGGCGGCGACTGCCACCGCCTCCTCGCCGGTCGACTTGATGTAGAAAGAGATCCGCCCCTGGCGCTGAATGCGTTGCATGCGGTCATCGAAGAGCCGCGTCAGCAGCATGTGCCGCAGCGCCACTTGCAGCTCGGATGCCTCGAGATGCGGGTTCCACGGGCCGACGGCGCGATGATCGTCGTCGAGTACCCGCACCAGCTCGAGCGAGAGGTTCTCGATGTCGCGCGCGGCCGCGGTGACATCGGGCCGATAGACCGCCCCGGCGGGTGAGAGCTGCAGGTAGCTGAAGTCAGGCTCCTGCCCGGGCCGGGCCGGGGGTGCAGGAACGTGCAGGCGCGACCGAGGGGTCATCAGTTGGGTTCCGCCTTATGTGTTACGGTGGCAGGCCGGTGCGGCGTCGCTGGGATTGTAGTCGCCCCACCCCCTTAACACTACGATGAAGCCCAAACACACCTACCGCGGCGTCGTGCTGCGCAATGCCCCGCCGGCGCCGCGCACGCACCCGCCGCCCGCGGCAGCGGCGCCCGCCGCCGCCGCGCGCGTGCGCGTCGGACGCGAAGTCGCCGGCCGCGGCGGCAAAGGCGTAACAGTAATCAGCGGATTGACACTCGATGCAGCGCAGCTCGAGGAGCTCGCCGCCGGGTTGAAGCGATTGTGCGGAGCTGGCGGTGCCGTGAAGGATGGCCGCATCGAGATCCAGGGCGAGCACCGCGACCGGCTGGTAGCGGAGCTCTGCCGGCTCGGCATGCAGGCCAAGCGCTCCGGCGGCTGAAGGGCGGCCCCGACAAGCGAGCAACCCGGTCCCGCATCCCCTGCCCCGCTACCGCCACCGGCGCGCCAAGTGGCTTCGCGAAGCGAATATTGCTATAGAGTGACAGTGGCACCGATTCTGGAACAGAACATGAACAACAAGCCTGCAGATCCGCCCCGCACGCGGCGGGGCAACGTGCTGCTGTTCGCGCGGAATTTCTTCCGCCACCCCCGCATGCTGGGGTCGATCGTGCCGAGCTCCCGCTTCCTCATCAAGCAGCTGCTGGAGCCCATCAATTTCGCCCGCGCACGCGTGATCGTCGAGTACGGTCCCGGCGTCGGGGTCATCACCGCGGAGCTGCTGCGCCGCATGCGCAGCGATGCGGTCCTGATCGCCATCGAGATGAATCCCGACTTCGTGAGCTATCTGCGCGGCGCCTTCACCGACAGGCGGCTGCAGGTGGTCGAGGGCTCTGCGGAATCGGTCGATGAGATCCTGCGCCGCTTCGGGCATCTGCATGCCGATTACATCATCTCTGGAATCCCCTTCAGCCAGATCCCGGCGCCCCTGCGCGAGCGCATCCTCAAGAAGACGCACGATCTGCTCGAGCCCGGCGGCGCGTTCCTCGTGTACCAGTTCTCCACGCGCGTGTTGGCCGATCTGAAGCGAACCTTCGGCTATGTCGCGCGGCGGTTCGAGCCGCTGAACGTGCTGCCGGCGCACCTGTTCATCTGCCAGCCGATCACCGCCTGAGCGAGCGCCGCGCGCGCCGTTGACAGCGGCGCGCGGCCACAGGGATGCTTTGCCCATGGCGGAGACTCTGTGGATTGGTACACGCAAGGGGTTGTTCGCGCTGCGGGCGCTGGAGGCTCGCCGCCGCTGGAGGCTACTCGGTCCACAGTTCCTCGGGCACGTGGTGCATCACCTGGTGCAGGATCCACGCGAGCCGCGTGTGCTGCTGCTCGCCACGCGCACCGGTCACCTCGGGCCCACCGTGATGAGGTCGACCGACGGCGGCCGCAGCTGGCGGGAAGCGAGCGCGCCGCCCGCCTTCCGCAAGGCCGCGGGAGAGGAGCCGCCGCGTGCGGTGGAGCGGGTGTTCTGGCTCACCCCCGGGCACCGCAGCGAAAGCGGCACGTGGTACGCCGGCAGCTCCCCCGCGGGGCTGTTCCGCTCCGGCGACGGCGGTGAGCGCTGGGAGCCGGTGGCGGGCTTCAACGACCACCCGATGCGGCCGCAGTGGGCTGCGCATGGGACGCCCGATGGGGAGTTCCTGCACTCGGTACTGGTCGATCCGCGGGACCCACGGCATCTCTACCTCGCCATCTCGATCGGCGGGGTGTTCGAGTCGAGCGATCGCGGTGAGAGCTGGTCGCCGCTGAATGAAGGCTGTGCGGCCGACTTCATGCCGGACCCCGACGTACCCTTCGGTCACGACCCGCACTGCGTGGTGCAGCATCCGGCGATGCCCGATCGGCTCTACCAGCAGAACCACTGCGGCATCTACCGCCTCGACCGCCCCGCTCGTCGCTGGCAACGCATCGGCACGGCCATGCCACGCAAGATCGGCGACGTCGGCTTTCCGATCGTAGTGCATCCCACCGACCCCGACCGGGTATGGGTGCTGCCGATGGACGGCCGCACCGTCTGGCCGCGCACCTCCATCGACGGGCGCCCGGCTCTCTACACGAGCGAGAATGCGGGAGCGAGCTGGCGGCGGCTCGATCGGGGCCTACCAAGGGGACAGGCCTGGTTCACCGTGCTGCGCCAGGCGATGTGCGCCGACCGGCATGCGCGCACGGGCCTGTATTTCGGCACCACCGCCGGGGAGGTGTGGGCGAGCACCAACAGCGGGGAAAGCTGGCGCTGCCTCGTGCGGCACCTGCCGGAGATCTACTCCGTGACGCACGCCGCCTGAGCCATGACTTGCACCGTACGCATCGCGAGTCCGCTGCGGTCCTATACCGAGGGCGCCGCAACACTCAGCGTGAGCGGCCGGACGCTCGCCCAGGTGCTCGACTCGCTCGAGGCACGCTGCCCCGGCATCCGCTTTCGCATGATCGACGAGCAGGACCGGATCCGGCCTCACATGCGGCTGTTCGTAAACTCGAGCGAGGCGCAGCAGCTCACGGCCGCGGTGGCCGACGGCGATACCGTGCATGTGATCTGTGCGCTGTCGGGAGGCTGAGCGATGAGCCTGTCGGCGAGTGAGCGCGAGCGCTACCGGCGTCATCTCGCGCTGCCGGAGATCGGTGCCGCGGGCCAGGAGAAGCTCAAAGCCGCGCGCGTGCTGATCGTCGGCGCCGGAGGACTCGGCTCACCCGCGGCGCTGTACCTGGCCGCGGCGGGCTGCGGCACCCTGGGCCTCATCGACGGCGACCGCGTCGATATCACCAATCTCCAGCGCCAGGTGCTGTTCGATAGCCCGAGCATCGGTCAGCCCAAGGCCGCCGCCGGAAGCGAGCGGCTGCGCGCGCTGAATCCGGAGCTGCGCATCGTGGCGCACGCGATCGAGCTGCGCGCCGCAAACGTGCGCGAGATCTTCGCGCAGTACGACCTGGTGCTCGATGGCACCGACCGCCTCTCGGCGCGCTATCTCATCAACGACGCGTGCGTGTTGATGCGTCGGCCGCTCGTGTCGGCGGCCATCCATCGCTTCGAGGGCCACCTCATGACCTACGTCCCGGACCAGGGCCCGTGCTACCGGTGCCTGTTCCCGCACGCCGCCGAGGGTCTGGTGGCCAACTGTGCCGAGGCGGGAGTCCTCGGAGTCCTGCCCGGTGTGCTCGGCACGCTCCAGGCGACCGAGGCGATCAAGCTCATCACCGGGATCGGCGCGCCACTCACCGGCCGGCTGCTCACCTACGATGCGCTCGAGATGCGCTTCAGCGAGTTTCGGGTAACACGCCGGCGCGATTGCGCCGTGTGTGGCGATGCGCCAACCATCACGGAGCCACGAGATATGTCGACGAGTACGGAGGGGACCCAGGGTATCCGGCGGCTCAGCGCCGCGGCGCTGCACGAGCAGCTCGAGCGCGGCGAGCAGCCCCTGCTGGTCGATGTGCGCGAGGACGCGGAATTTGCCGCGGGGCATCTTCCCGGAGCACTGCACATTCCGCTCGGGCAGCTGCCGCAACGCCTCGCCGAGATCGACCCCCAGGCGGCGCCGGTCTTCATCTGCCGCAGCGGCGGGCGCAGCATGGCGGCCTGCCAGATGGCACTGCGCGCCAACATCCGCTCGCCGGCGAATCTCGAGGGCGGCATGCTGGCATGGGCCGCCGACATCGACCCGCGTGTGAGGGTTGTCTGAAGCGGTGAGCTCCGCTAGGCCCCGCTCACCCGCTTCAGCCTGACCCGGATCACCTCGCCGGTGGGCGCTTCGAGGCGCCCTTCGCCGAGGGTGTTCGCCTGCGGATCGACGCGGTTGAAATCGAGCGGCACGCCGAGCTCCTTCGGGTAGTGGGGACTGCAGCCTTCGGGACTCAGCTGCAGCCGCTGCTCGCTCGGCCGCCAGCTGCTGTGACGCGGGTGGAGCTGGCACTCACCCTCTCCCGAAGCCGCTTCGTACTGCAACGTGCCTTCGATGCCGCCGTCGTTGCGCACGCGGCTGATGCTCAGGCTGCGCACGCGCAGCAGCGGCTTGCCCGAGGCATCGATATAGACGCCACGCCAGGTACCGGAAAGATCGTGTCGCGCCGGCGTAGCGGTCACAACAGGCGTCGCGGCCGCCGCGGGCACCGGCGTGGTCACGGCGACTTCCGCCGGTCGCGCCGTGGGCTCGGGAGCCGGGACTGGGGCAGGCGTTGGTGCCGGCGGCCCTGTCGACTCGGGAGGTATCGGAGCCTGCGTCGCGACGGACGTTTGCGCCGCAGTGATGCGAGCGCTGCGCGCGTCGCGCGCGGATTCCGGCGGCACCGCGTGCACCCGGCCGGCGTGCCGAAGGAGCGCGCCCAGCAGGACCGTGGCGAGGAGTGCCGCCACCACGACAGCTGCGCGCTGCAACCCCGCGGGTCGCCGCCGTTGCGGCGCGGCCGACGATGCCCGGGCAGTCGCAGCCAGTGGCGCGGCCGGTGCAGCTGCCGATGACGGCGGTCGCTGTCGCGGCGGCTCCTGCAGCAGCGTCGCTGCGGAGAAGTCGAACGCCATCGATTTGCCCGGATCGCGGCGCGTGGCCGCCGCCGCCGCGTATTCGAACACCACCGTGCCGTGCGCCTCGGGAGCGGTAACGGTGCCTTCATGCGCCGGCGGCGTGTACTCGAGCGCCACGGTGCGACTCGTATCCACGCGCGGCAGAGCGCCCGCACGGGGTGCGGGCACCTCCGGCAGCGCGCGCATGAACTCATCCACGCTCTGGAAGCGCGCGTTCGGATCCTTGGCGAGTGCGCGCATCACGGCGTCCACGATCGGCTGCGGAATCCCGTAACGGTAGACCGTGGGCGGCTCCGGCACCTCGTTCACGTGGGCGTCGAGGACCAGGTACTCGGCCTTGGCGCGGGAATTGAACGGCCGCTGTCCGGCGAGCAGCTCGTAGAGCGTGACACCGAGCGCGTAGACGTCGGTGCGGCAATCGACCGTGCGGCCGAGAATCTGCTCGGGCGCCATGTACAGCGGACTGCCGATGCTGGTGCTGGTGAACTTGGTGGCGCCCGTTACGCCCTGGCGCTTGGCAATGCCGAAATCCATCACCTTGACGATGCCGCCGCTCGTCGCCATCAGGTTGGCCGGCTTGAGATCGCGATGGATGATGCCGGCGCGGTGCGCGGCCGCGACTCCGCTCAGCGCCTGCTTGAAGAGCGGGATGCTCTCGTGCGCCGCAATCGCACCGCGCCGCCGGATCAGCTGCTCGAGGCTCTCGCCATCGATGAACTCCATCACCGCGACCGGAGCGCCCTCGTGCAGGAAGTAGTCGAAGAGCAGTGCGACGTTGGGATGGTTGAGCGCGCCTTGCGCGCGCGCTTCCTGACGGAAGCGCTCGACGAAGTCAGGGTCGCTGCGAGCCTCGGCGCTCATCACCTTGATGGCGACCAGGCGGTCGAGATTCACATCGAGCGCCTTGTAGACGACGCCCATCGCTCCACGGCCGACGAGCTCCAGGACTCGATAGTGGTCTAGGACCTCGCCGATCATGGCCGATGCCGGGGAGCGGGCGGCGCAGCGGCGGCAGGCGCGCGCTCAGCGTGCCTGGCGCATGACATCGAGCACGCCCGGATCGGGCGCCGCGCTGCCATCTACGATGAGGGTCGGATGCGCACCGGGGCCGCTCGGAGGTCCGTTCGGCCCCATACTCCTGGAGGCCGCCTGCATCGCCTCCATCACCCGCGCCTCCTGCTCGTTCTCCATGGCGTTGAGATCGTTCAGACCGATGCGTGTCTGCAGGCCCTGCGGACAATCCCGGGGACCGCTCAGCTCGACGACCACCGGGATCGTCCAGTCGTCACTGCTCATTGCGCCGGTACGCTTGATGTAGTCGTTGGCGCTCAACGAGCAATAATGGTTGGCGGTACCCGCAGGAACCTCGATCGGCTGCACCACCTCGAAGAACACGTGGTTGGGCCTGAGGGCCGGCGGAGCGCTCTGCGTCGTCAGGGTCGCGGGCATCGCGGCAGCCGTCTCCTGCTCCTGCAGCTGAACTTTGATCTGCGCATTCAGCTGCGCCTTGATTTCCGGCGTGACGGCCGGCGGCAGGGCCGTCGGCGCCGGGGACGTGCCGCTCGGTTGCGGCAGTGGCGCGGCCTCACTCGCCTGCGCAGCGGGCGCGATGTCGCTCCCGGTGCCGGCGGGTGCCACCGGGCTCGACTCGGGAACCGGTGCAACGCTGCCCTGCGGCGCTGGCTGTGATGCCGGCGCGGCCTGCGCCTGAGCGCCCTGCGCCTGAGCGCCCTGCGCCTGATAAGCCGTCTGCATGCTCTGGGCGATGATGTAGTCGGTCATCCACAGATCCGGGGTCGTGTACACCGGATACGGCGTGAATAGCGCGCCGTACACCGGGTACCACGGCTGCACCTCCCAACTCCACGCATAGCTCACCGGATGCGGCCACGCGGTGAGCGCCCATGTGTAATAGACCCCGGGGTAGCGCACCGCGGGCACGAAGGTCTCGTACGAGATGGCTCTGCCGAACTGGTACCAGACCTGGCGCTGATAGACGTGCGCATACAGCACGTGTCCGCCGCCGACGAAGGTGCGGCTGATGAGACCGGGGCGAATGGTGCGCTCGACCGTCCCGCTGAGCGCGTTGCCGTAACGAACCACGCGCAGCTGGCCGCCGGCGGCGCTCCGGTACACCGGCGCGCGGCCGTCAGCGGCGAATCGAGACTCGCTCCGCTCCACGGTGCGCCGCGCGGCCGTCTGCCGATTCTCGCTCGCGCTCCGGTACTCGCGCGCGGGCGCAGCCTGATGGTGTGCGCTGGCCTGGGCGCTCTGTGTGCGCGCGGGGTGATACGGATGGCTCGCTCGTGGCGCGGACGCACGCCGCGCCGCGGGCCGCTCCTCGGCGGCGCGGCTCTCATGCCCCTCGCGGCGCCCTTCGCCGCGCGCGTCGGCCGGGGCAGTAGCGGCGAGGCTGACGAGGGCCATCACGGCGAAAGTCGCACTGGCCCAGCGATCCGCACTCGACATATTGTGACTCCAGAGGCCACGGGCCACGGCGGCGCCGTCCTGGAAGATGTAGCGGATAACTCTAGCGCGCGGTGTACAGCGCGTTGCGAACTGTGTCGCGGAACTGGCCTGCTGCGGATTCCTGAGAACCGCAGCACACTTTCGCCGGATGCGTCGGCCGGCGCTCAGGCCCCCGGATGGCAGCGGGACTTGGCGAAGGCCACGCAGGGGCCTGCGGGCGGCGCCGGCATGCGTGCCTGCAGCCGCGCGAGCGCTGCGTGCGGCTCGTCGACGAACTCGAACAGCTTCAGGTCCTCGGCATCGATGGTGCCGTGGCGCACCAGCGCCTCGAAGTTGACCACCTCGTTCCAGTAGGTCGAGCCGTACAGGAACACCGGGATCGGCCGGTCGAGCTTGCGCGTCTGCGCGAGCGTGAGGATCTCGAACAGCTCATCGAAGGTGCCGAAGCCGCCGGGGAAGGCGATGAGCGCGTGCGCGAGGTGTGCAAACCACAGTTTGCGCATGAAGAAGTAGTGGAACTCGAAGCACAGCCCCTCGCTGATGAAACGGTTCGGCCGCTGCTCGTGCGGCAGTCCGATGTTGAGGCCGAGGCTGCGGCCACCGGCGAGGCTCGCCCCGCGGTTGGCCGCTTCCATGATGCCGGGCCGCCGCCGGAGCAGACGATCAGCCGGCCGCTGCACTCGCGCTGACTCCACGCGGTGACGAGCCGCGCCAGCTCGCTCGCCTCCTCGTAATAGCGGCCGAGCGGCGAACGCGGGCCGATGCGGGCCGAGCCGAAGAACACCACGGTGGCATTCACCTCCTCATCGCGGAAGGCGCGCAGCGGCGCCAGATACTCCGAGACGATGCGGATCGGCCGCCCGTCGTCCGAGTCGATGAATTGCGGATCGTGGTACGCGAGCAGAGGTGTATGCACCGGAAGCTCCCTCCAAAACGCGCGGCGCCGCGCGTGCCGACACTGTAGCGAAAATCCGCCGGGGCGCGTGCGATACTGCGGGCGCGATGCGCGCGCCCGCGACCTGGCTCCTCGCCCTGCTGACATCGACCGCGCTCGCCGCACCGGCGGCCGGGCCGGCGGCGCCGCCATCTTCACAGGATGCGCCCGGGCTGCCGCCCATCGATGCCGGCACCGCGCTGCTCGTGGTCTCGCCCCACCCGGACGATGAGACGCTCTGTTGCGCCGGGGCGATCCAGCGCGTGCTGCACGCCGGCGGACGCGTCAGCATCGTGTGGCTCACGAGCGGCGATGCGGCGCGCATCGATCTGGTGCTGATGGGCCGCAGCCTCTTTCCGAGCTCCGCCGTCGCGCACGAGCTCGGCGTGCGCCGCATGGCGGAAGCACGCCTCGCCGCGACGCGGCTCGGCGTCAGCCCGGCGGGGCAGCTGTTTCTCGGCTACCCCGACGGCGGACTGCTCGAGCTGCCGGGCGGGCATCGCGCATCGCCCTACGTCTCGCACTCCACCGGCGCGTCAGCCGTGCCCTATGACGCGGCGCTCTATCCGCGCCACCCCTACACGGGCGAGAGTCTCGAGCGCGACTTCCTGCACGTGCTCGAGCGCGTGCAGCCGAATCTCATCCTCGCGCCGACACCGCTCGATGCGCATCCGGATCATCGCGCGGCGGGACTCCTCGTGCAGTCGCTCGGCACGCGGCTCGCCGCGGTGGCCGCGGTGCGTTACTGGATCGTGCACGGTGGTGAGGGGTGGCCGACGCCGCGCGATCTGCTGCCGGGTGTGCCGCTGACACCGGCGCCGCTCGCGCGTTCGCTGGCGCCCGCGCCCTTCGCGCTCGAGCCGGCCGAGGAGGACGGGAAGCTCTTCGCGCTGCGGGCCTACGAGTCGCAGCTGCAGGTGATGGCGCCGTTTCTGCTCGCCTTCGTGCGCAGCAACGAGCTCTACGCGCTACGCGCTCACTGACCGCGCGGGCGCTGCCAGCGGTCGATATAACGATCGATGGCGCCGGCGATGCTCTCGCGCCAGCGATCGAGCCGGGCGCGCTCGCCCCAGTGGTGGCGGCTGATGAGGCGCGACGCCGCGAAGTCCCGCTCGAAGAGCGCGGCCACGACGTCGGCGAAGCGCGCGTCGCCGACCTCCTGGTTCGCCTCGAGGTTCCAGCGCAGGCTCCAGCGATCGAGGTTGCTCGAGCCGATCGAGACCCAGTCATCGCACAGGATGACCTTGCCGTGGAGCATGGCCGGCTGGTATTCGTAGATGCCCACGCCGCTGCGCAACATGCGCGCGTAGAAGCGCCGCGAGGCGTGGCGCACCCACGGATGATCGGTGCGTGCGCCGGGCGCGAGCAGCCGCACATCCACGCCACGGCGCGCGGCGCGGCCGAGAGCCGCGCGAAAGCGTCGCGCCGGCACGAAATACGCGCTCATGATCCAGGCGCGCCGTACGCTCGTGTCGAGGCGGCGCAGCACCCCGTTGGCGAGCACCGAGCGCTGGCGTGCTTCCGACAGCGACAGCCGGCCGGCGGCGTCTCCGCACGGCGCGCCCGCGGGCGCGGGCAGATCGAGCGGCGCGCCGCAGCGGCGCCAGGTGCGCGCGAAGGCGCGCTGCCAGTCGGCGACCACCGGGCCTTCGATGCGCACCATCAGCTCGCGCCACGCGGGCCGGACGCCGGGGGCGAAGCTATCGGTGAGCCCGGTGCCGCCGACGAAGGCCGTACGACCGTCGGTGAGCAGGAGCTTGCGGTGATCACGCAGCAGGTTGCCGAGCCGCTTGCGCAGTGCGAGTGGATTGAAGAAGCGCAGCTCCACGCCGCCTTCGAGGAGGCGACGCTGGTCGGCGCGCGAGAGCCCGAGCGACCCGAAGGCATCGAACACCACGCACACGCGCGCGCCGCGCTGCGCGGCAGCGGTGAGCGCGGCGACGAACTGCGTCACGGTGAGGCCCGAGTGCACCAGGTACATCTCGAGCAGCACCGAGGCGCGCGCGGCGTCGATGGCGGCCAGCATGGCGGGAAAGAACGTGCCGCCCCCATCGAGCAGCTGAAACGAATTTCCCGGCCGCCACGGCCAACCCGTGGTGATAAATTGCTCGTCATCCCATCGAGCCATGTCTAACAATGACTGAGCCGCGTGCGACTTGCCACACCGCCAGGGCGTTGCTGCTCGTGCTGCCTGCCCTGCTCGCCCCGACCTGGACCTGCGCCGATGTCATCGGCTCGGTGAACAGCGTGCGCAGCGGCAGCTGCGACGGCCGCCACGTGCCGGCTGCGCCGCTGCGCGCCAACGCCCGCCTCGATGAGGCGGCGCACCGCCTGTCGCAGGGCAAGGAGCTGCGGGTCGCGCTGCAACTGGCCGGCTACCACGCGGTCAGCTCCTTCGCGGTCAGCATCTCCAACGTTCCGGAGAGCGGCGACATGCAGCGGACGCTCGCGCAGCAGTTCTGCTCGCAGGTCAGCAACCCCGCGCTGCGCGAGATCGGCACCTGGCGCAGCGGCAGCCAGGTATGGATTGCGCTCGCCGAGCCTTTCGCGCCGCCCGCGCCGCGCGATCAGGCCGCGGTGAGCCGCCGCGTGGTCGCGCTCACCAACGAGGCACGCGCGCATGCCCGCCGCTGTGGCGCGAGCGCCTACACGGCCGCTGCGCCGCTCGCGCTCGAGGACACGCTCTCACGTGTCGCGCGCGACTACGCGCACGACATGGCGCGCTTCGCCTACATGGACCATACCGGGCGCGACGGCAGCTCGCCCGCCGAGCGCATCACCCGCAGCGGCTATCGCTGGAGTCAGGTCGGCGAGAACCTCGCGAGCGGCGTGATGAGCGCCGAGGATGTGGTGGCCGGCTGGCTCGCGAGCCCGGAGCACTGCGCCAACCTCATGGATCCGCGCTACCGCGAGGCGGGTGTGGGCTTCGCGGTCAACGCGCACGACGAGAGGGGCGTCTACTGGGCGATGGAGTTCGGCACCCGGCGCTGAGTGCGCCACCTCAGCCCCCCGGATCGGCCGTCTCCGCGGGGCGATGCTCGAGGGTGAGCACGATCCCCGCCGTGAGATACAGCGCGCCGAACCAGGCGATGCCACGCGTCAGCAGCACATCGAGCGTGCGGTACACGCTGTGGCTATGCCCGTACTGCTCGACGCCCTGCACCCCGCCGATCAGCAGTGCCGCGGCGGCAGCGAGCAGCAGCACCGGCGCCGCCGCCGAGCGCGCCGCGTCCCGGTCTCGCTCACGAGTGGGCGCGGGCAGGCTGTCGTACCAGAGCACGAGGATGCACAGACCCACCGCCGAGCTCAGGTACTGCAGGGCGTGGAAGACCGTCTCGTGGAAGGGGCCGACGACGAGCGGCGTGCTGAGCGCGGCCACCCGCTGCACCATCCAGCCATCGCCGTGGGTGAAGGAATCCCACAGCAGGTGCGACCATACCCCGAGGACGATCGCCGGCGCGGCGAGCGCCCACTCGAACGGCCGGCGGAAAGGCGCGAGCGCGCCCAGGCACAACGCCCGCGCGCGCTGCGCCAGCAGCGCCGTCAGCGGCCTTTGCAGCACGAACAGCGCGGCCAACACGAGGTAACCGAGCAGCAGATCGATCGAGAAGGAATGCGCGAGCGCGTGGGTGACGGGCACATACCGCGCGATGCCACCGGGCAGGTAGTAGGGAAGATCCGGAACCATCGCGCCGACGATCAGCGGGGCGCTGCGCAGGCGCCACACGCCACGCAGAGGCAGGACGGCCGCCGGATGCGCCAGGGTGAAGGGCACGCGCTCTCAATCCAATGCGGTGCGCGGCACCACCTGCAGGCGGAAATCCCTGCCGACCCACCGCGGGCCCGCGCGGTAGGTGAAGTCGATACAGCGTCCGGCCCGCAGCCGCTGCGCGTCGATCTCGAGGAGGTGCAGGCCGAGCGGATTGGCGCTGGTGCTCTGCTCGCGCACGTCCTGCCAGCCATCGACTCCCCAGCGCACCGTGCTCGCTTCGCGCAGCGCCACCGTGAGGGCGCACCCCTCGGGCACGGAGCCGACCGGCGCCTGCTCGGTCCAGAACACGCGGCTGAGGGGCGGTCGCTCTCCCTCGTAGCGTCGCCACACCGAATCCGGGCGATCGAACGGACGCTTGAGCCGGCGTGATGCCACGAGCTTCAGGTACTCCGCGTGCGCCCACACGAGCGGCATCGCAGCTCCCGTGGGACGGCCGGGTGCCAGACCGCGCGCCGGGAGCGGCGCGGCGTCCCATACCTGCTCCGGCAGCATGCCACCCGCGGACGCCATGTGGGTCATGGCGATGAGGTACGGCAACGCATCGTGACCGAGACACAGCTCGTAGTGACCGCGCTCGCCGGTGAGCAGCGGCCAGCCGCGTCCGCGCCCTGCGCCGTCGTAGGCGCTGCCATCGTCGTGCTCGCCGTAGCCGTCCTCGTTGTAACGGTGCCAGACGGGGCCGGAGGGAGTCTCGACCTTCAGCAGCGCGTCCACCACCTTCACGCTGGCGACGACCAGGGGATCGTCGGCGCGGCGCAGGCCGAAGCGCACCAGCTGCAGGAAGTCGCCGCCCACCTGCACACCGACCGGCAGGTTCAGATCCGTCTGTTGATTACGGATGGTGAGCACGCCGTCCGGGTGCTCGCTGATGAGCGTCTGCTCCGGCGCGACGCGCACGTAATAGCCCGGCACGCCGTACAGCTGGGCGAGCGGCGCATCCTCCCCCACCGCGGTCCAGCTCTCGAGCCGTGCGTTCCAGTAGTCGGCGATGGCGAGCACCAGCTCACGGGCTTCCGCGGAGACATACGGTGCGCCGGCGACGAGCGCCGAGATACACACCGCGAGCGTGAAGGTGTTGAGTCCCGCGTTCTCCTCCCAGCGATCCTGCTGGGTCACCGGGCCGTTGCGCACCAGGAACGAGAGTGCGCGGCGGATCATGTCTCGGACCTCCGTGCCCTCGAGCGCGTTGCGCTCATCGAGCGCGACCGCCAGCAGTACCGGAAAGGCCGTCTCATCGAGCTGCAGGCCGCGCCAGTAGCTCTTGCCACCCAGCCACAGGTTCTGGCTCCAGTGTCCGTCGGCGTGCTGCGTGGCATGGAGATATCGCAGCGTATTGCGCGCCTCGCGCAGGGCACCGACGGCGAGCAGTGCACCGGCGCTCTCGACCAGGTCGCGCGGCCACACCAGGTGGTACCCCGCACGCTCCTCGCGTGTGTTGCCCCACGGCACGCTGAGGGACGCCACCATCGCACCGGGGTAGGTCTTGTCCTGGTGCACGCGCAGCACCATCGTCGAGATCAGCACTTGCTCGGCGCATTCCGCCGGCAGGCCGGCGCATGTCAGGTCGTGCTCGCAGGTACTGTGCCAGCGTGTCCACGACACCAGCTGGCGCTCCCAGGAGGCTTCAAAGGGCTCCGACAACGAGGTGAGCGCGAGCGTCGCGGCCGACTCCGGGCTGCTGCCGAAGCCGAGCGCGAGCACCACCTGTCGCGGCAGCTCCCCGATGAGGGCGACATTCCCGGGCCCGGCGCTGTCGTATTCCCAGGTGAGGCGGCCGTTGCGGGCAAAGTCCTGCCAGCCATCGCTCGTGCCGACGACACCCGCGCTGGCGCGCCCGAGCGCGTCCTGCTGCTCCGCCGTGACGGCGGCCAGCGCCAGGGCGAACGGTCCCTGCTCCGCCCACAGCAATCGCCGGCCGCGATAATGGACGACCTCCGCGCGGTTGTCGGTCCCGGTGCCACCGAGGTGCGGCGCGAGCAGCGCATAGGGGCGCAGGACCTCATCACCGGCCAGGCTGACCTCGATGAGGAGCACGTCGCGATGCTCGCAAGGTGTTACGCGCAGCGTGAGCTCGAAGCGATCGTGGCGATGCACGATGCGCACCGCCGGCGCCCCCGGTGCGGCGAGCTGCACCACGTGCTGCCACAGGCGCTTCACCTCGACCCAGAACCCGGCGCCATCGCCCACCAGGAACCCGAGGTCGCGGATCTGCGGCAGGTCGACGCGCGGGTAGTAGACCTCGTTGACGATGCCGCCGCCGATGGTGAACCACAGACGCGAGGAGCCGAGCGCGCAACCGACCATTTCCTTGTCGCTGCTGCACCAGGTCGGCGCCAGCCCTGGAGCTCCGGGTGCGGCGCTCATCGTGCCCGGCGCGCCTCGCGCACCGCCGCGGAGTACGAGGTGATGAGCCCCGAGTGCGGATCCCACAGGCGCAACCCGCCGGCGAAAGCGTGCAGGTTGCCGCCGAGACGCACGCCGCGCGGCAGTTTTTTCAGCCGCCGCGCGTTACCGCCGCCGACCACGATGTAGTCTGCCTCGAATGCCTCGCTGAGGTCCGCGATTACCTCGCGCACCGCCTTGCGCCAGCGGTGGTTGCCAAGGCGCTCACGGCCCCGCTCGCCGACATAATCCTCGAAAGTGCGGCCGTGCTTGTAGGGCATGTGGCCGACCTCGGTGGGCTCGATCACTCCATCGATGATGAGCGTCGCCCCGAGCCCGGTGCCGAGCCCGAGAAAGAGCATGCGGCCGCCGTGATAGCTGCCGATGGCCTGCATGGCCGCATCGTTGATCAGCCGCACCGGCCGGCGGAGCGCGGCGGCAAAGTCATAGCCCACCCAGCCCTTGCCGAGATTGTGCGGCTCGGCTGCGATCCGCCCGTGGTAGACCAGCCCCGGATACCCCATGGATACGGCATCATAGCGGTGGTCCTCGAGGAGCTTGCGCAGCCGGCGTGTCATGCGGCCCGGAGTCAGCGACGGGCCGGACTCGAACTCCTGAATCCCCCCGTGGGGGCCGACGCGGAACTTGACGTGCGATCCACCGATATCGATCACCAGGATGTACTGCCGCTCGGGGACGCGCGGGGCTTTGCTTCGGGCCGGCATCGCGCGATTCTCCCCGGATTCAGCGGCCATGACCACCGCGCAGGACTCGCAGCGGCGCGCGATTCAAACGATCCGGGCGCCCTGCGCATCCAACCGTCGATACCTCACACCGCGGGGGAAAACATGACTCTGCAGCAGCGCTGGTGCCAGGCCCTGATGCTCGGGATCCTCGCCCTGAGCGCGGCATGTGGGCCGCCGCAGGCCGGGGAGACCTCGAGCGTCATGGGCAGCATCGATGTGGCCAAGGGTGAGCACACCGGTGATGTCTCGACGGTGAATGGCTCCATCCACGTGCACGAGGGCGCGGTCGTCGGCAGCGCGCACACGGTCAATGGCGGCATTTCCCTCGACGCGCACGCGAGCGCGACGGAGCTGAAAACCGTGAACGGCTCGATCGGGCTCGGGGAGCAGGCGACCGCGAGTGGCAGCGTCGAGACCGTGAACGGGAAGCTGAGCCTCGCGGACGGCGCCGAGGTCGGTGCGACGCTCACCAACGTCAACGGCGCGATCCGCGTCGCCGCGGCTCACGTCGGCGGCGGGATCGATACGGTCTCGGGAGGCATCGAGCTCGGGCCGAATGCGCACGTCGATGGCGGCATCCACGTGCACAAGGTCAATGGCTTCAGCATCGGCTTCGGCCGCGAGGATGTGCCGCGGATCGTGATCGGTCCGGGGTCGGTGGTCCGCGGCACGCTCAACTTCGAGCGCAAGGTGCTGCTGTACGTGAGCGATCGCGCGACGATCGGTACGGTGCAGGGAGCGACCGCAGTCAGCTATGCGGGAGAGCGGCCACCTGGCTGACGGTGGTTAGCTCGAACGCGCGTGCCAGCCGCTCGCGCGCCGCCCTGCCCGCCGCGAGCTCGTGGCTGTTGACGATGGCGAGCCGGAAGCCACCGGGCGGCATTGCGTGCGCCGCGGCCGGGCGATCGGTGTGGAAGGTGAGCTGGACGCTGCTCACCCCGGGCATACGGCGCACCTCCTCGATGCGTGCCGGCGGCAGATGCTGGTACTCGCGCCCGTGCGGCCCGAACAGCGCCACGCTATAGCCATCCGTGCGTGCGCCCTCCTCCAGGTGCCAGGCGCCGTGCTGGTAAAGCCCCACCACCGCCTCGAGCCAGCCGCGCCCATAAAGGTCAGGCCACTGATCGGCAAACCGCAGGTGCGCATCGATGATGCGTCCGCCGATCGTCTCGAAGTTCATCATCCCGGTGTAGGTCGCGAGATGCTGCGCGATCCAGTCGGCGAGATAAGCCTCGAGCCGCGCACGCCCCTGCGCTTCGATCGTCCAGTAATCGAAGGTCCCACGTCCGGCGGGCACGCCACGGCAGTGGCGCGACCACCTGAGCCTGCCCTGCACCACCGCGACGTCGGTGCTGACGTGCTCGCCCTGCAGCAGCGGCATCCAGAAATGCCCAGGCGCGAGGTGCTGGCGGTAATCCTCGAGATTGCGCAGCAGGCGGCTGCCGACCCCCATGCCGCGGAGGTTCGTGGCGGGCTTGCTGAATACCGGAAAATGCGGCGGCTCGACCCCGTGCGGCGCGCACTCGATTCCCTGTGATGCACACAGCCGCAGCTTGTCGTAGATCCAGCGATGCTGCGGATACCACTCGTAGGCGTCGGGGTCCTCGGTGGGAATGCGCACTTCCGGCGGGCACGCGACGTGCTCGAAGTACTGCAACCGCCATGGGTCCGCCTCGCAGAATGGCACCGCTGGTCCCTCGCAGGTACCGGTATCTGGCTAGAACAACCCGGTGATCCGGCCGTCGGCGTCGACGTCGATGTTGTTCGCGGCCGGAACCTTCGGCAGCCCGGGCATGGTCATGATGTCGCCGCAGATCATGATCACGAACTCGGCGCCGGCGGCGAGGCGTACCTCGCGGATATTGACCACGTGCTGGGTCGGCGCGCCGCGCAGCTTGGCATCGGTCGAGAAGGAGTACTGCGTCTTCGCCACGCACACCGGGTAGCGGCCGTAGCCTGCCTCCTGGAGCTGGCGGATCTGCGTCCGTACCTTGGCGTCGGCGGTGATGTCGCTCGCGCCGTAGACCTCGGTGGCGATTGCCTTCATCTTGTCCCACAGCGTCGCCTCGTCCGGGTAGACGAAGCGGAAGCGGTTCGGCTGCTCGGTGAGCCGCACGACCTCGCGGGCGAGCTCGAGCGCGCCGCGGCCGCCTTCGGCGAAATGCGTGGCCGGGATCACCCGCACTCCGTGCGCTGCGATGCGCTCGCTCAGCCACTGGATCTCCCGCTCGCTGTCCTCGGCGCGGCGGTTGATGGCCACGACGCACGGCAGCCCGTAGCGGTTGACGACATTGTCGATGTGGCGCTGGAGGTTGACCGCGCCCTTCTCGAGCGCCGCGAGGTTCTCCACCTTGAGGTCCGCGAGCTCTACGCCGCCGTGATACTTGAGCGCCCGTACCGTCGCCACCACCACCGCCGCGGAGGGCTTCAGCCCCGCCTTGCGGCACTTGATGTCGACGAACTTCTCCGCACCCAGGTCGGCACCGAAGCCGGCCTCGGTCACCACGTAGTCGGCGAGCTTCAGCGCGCTGCGCGTCGCGATCACCGAGTTGCAGCCGTGCGCGATGTTGGCGAACGGACCGCCGTGCACGAAAGCCGGATTGTTCGCCAGCGTCTGCACCAGGTTCGGCGCCACTGCCGACTTCAGCAGCGCCGCCATGGACCCGTGTGCCTTCAGGTCGCGCGCCAGGATCGGCTCACCGTTCGCCCGGTAGCCGGTGACGATGCGGCCGAGGCGTTCCTTCAGGTCCGCGAGCGAGCTCGCCAGGCACAGGATGGCCATGACTTCCGATGCCACCACGATGTCGAAGCCGTCCTCGCGCGGCACGCCGTTGGCCGTGCCGCCGAGACCGATGACGATCTGGCGCAGGGCGCGGTCGTTGACGTCCACCACGCGCCGCCAGGCGATGCGGCGCACGTCGAAGCCGAGCTGATTACCCTGATAGATGTGGTTGTCGATCAGCGCCGCGAGCAGGTTGTTGGCGAGCGCGATCGCGGCGAAGTCGCCGGTGAAATGCAGGTTGATGTCCTCCATCGGCACGACCTGCGAGTAGCCACCGCCCGCGGCACCGCCCTTCACCCCGAACACCGGCCCGAGCGCCGGCTCGCGCAGGCACAGCATCGCGCGCTTGCCGAGCAGATTCAGGGCGTCTCCGAGGCCGACCGTCGTGGTGGTCTTGCCCTCACCGGCGGGCGTCGGGGAGATGGCAGTGACCAGGATCAGCTTGCCGTCGGGCCGGTCCACGAGCTGCGCGAGGTAATCGAGCGATACCTTCGCCTTGTAATGCCCGTAGGGCTCGAGGCTGTCCTCGGGAATCCCGAGCCGTTCCCGCGCGAGGGGGACGATGGGCCGCATCTGAGCCCGCTGAGCGATCTCGATGTTGCTCGGAAAGGGCGTAGCTGGAGGGGTCTTCTGGTCAGACATGATGGGGTGCGGTGCCGTGGTGGAAAGTGCGTGATGCTACCCTACAATCGCCGCCCATGCTGTGGCTGAAGGCTTTGCACGTCGTCTTCGTGGTCACCTGGTTCGCGGGACTGTTCTACCTGCCGCGGCTGTACGTCTACCACGCAGTCACCACCGATACCCCGGGCCTCGTCCGCTTCGCCCTCATGGAGCGGCGGCTGTTCTTCATCATGACTTTAGGCGCGGTGCTGGCGGTGCTGTTCGGCACGGCGATGATCCTCGCCGCGCCGGGCTATCTCGAGCAGGGCTGGCTGCGGGCCAAGCTGCTGCTGGTCGCGCTCCTGGTCGTCTATCACTTCTGGTGCTACCGCCTGATGCTCGCTCTGCGCACCGGAATGAACCCGCACTCCCAGCGCTGGTACCGCTGGTTCAACGAGGTACCGACCCTGTTCCTCATCGCCATCGTGATACTGGCGGTGGTGAAGCCCTGAGCCGGCGGTGGCGGCAGTGGCCACGCCGGAGC
>JAFAKO010000040.1 GCA_019235245.1 Gammaproteobacteria bacterium | reverse complement strand
GAGGTTGATACTCATGGCCTGCGCGGGCGTCGTGAAGGCGACCGCCGGCGCCGCGCTTCCTCCATAGACGTTCGAGCCCATGCCGCCGCTGCCATAGCCACCTCAGGCCGGCACGAGTGCCATCACGGCACCGGTGATGATGCCCGCGGTCAGAAGGCGAAAACGCATATACGATCTCCCTGACACTCTGTGGTGCAGGTGAGTGCTGGGCAGTCCCGCGCGGGTTTGCGCCGCGCCCTGCGGCGAGTGTTCCGCTGTTCCCGCGAGTGCGCGAACACGCAACGCAAGTCAGTCGGCGGAAGGTTAGGCTTTTGACTAACTGTTGCCCAACGTGGATTGAAGGACTCCCTAACCATCCGCAGCTGCGCTCGATGCGGGGCTCTGGCGGCCTGACGGGCCCGGCGGGCAATGAACCCTTCGGGACGCTACCGCGGGCTGCACGGTATACTTACCGCAGGGACCGAGCCTCGGCAACGGAGCTCCGCGTGTGACCATCCGCCTGGTGCTCGCCGACGACCACGTGCTCGTGCGGCAGGGACTGAGGAAGCTGCTCGAAAGCGCCGGATTCGTCGTGGCTGGCGAAGCCGCGGACGGTCGTGAAGCCGTACATCTCGTGCGCAGCGAGAATCCCGACGTCGCGATCATGGATATCGGCATGCCGCAGTTCAACGGACTGAATGCTGCGCTCGAGCTGGCACGCAGCCACCCGCAGGTCCGCCTGGTCGTGCTCACCCAGCACGATGAGCCGCAGTACGTCGCCGAGGCGCTCCGCTGCGGCGTCAAGGGCTACGTGCTCAAGAGCCAGGCGGCGCGCGATCTGGTGCGCGCCATCGAGGGTGTGTCCCGCGGAGAGGTTTATCTGAGTCCGGGTGTGGCGAGTGCCGTCGCCGAAGCGTGCGCTTCGCCGCGCCGCGGTGTCGATGGGCTCTCCATGCGCGAGCGTCAGGTGCTGCAGCTCATCGCCGAGGGCAATTCCACCAAGGACATCGCCGTGCACCTCAACATCAGCGCCAAGACGGTCGAGTCGCATCGCTCGAAGCTCATGCGCAAGCTAGATATTCACGACACCGCTGGGCTCGTGCGCTATGCCATCCGCCGCGGCGTGACCCAGCCGTAGACGCCCGCATGGCCCTCACGCCGTTTCATATCGCGGTGCAGGTGAGAGATCTCGCCGAGGCGCGCTCCTTCTATGGCGGTGTTCTCGGCTGCCCCGAAGGCCGCAGCGCGCCCGAGTGGATCGACTTCGATCTCTACGGACACCAGTTCGTCTGCCACCTGAATGCGGCACTCGGTCCGCGCGGACGGCTCGATTCGCATTTCAACACCGTGGACCGGCACGGCGTCCCGGTGCCCCACTGCGGCGTGGTGCTGGAGAGCTCGGAGTGGGGGCGGCTCGTCGAGCGGCTCAGGCAGCACTCGGTCGAGTGGGTGATCGAGCCCACCACGCGCTTCGCCGGCACACCCGGGGAGCAGTCGACGCTCTTCATTCTCGATCCGACCGGCAACGCGCTCGAGTTCAAGTCCTTCCGCAACATTGCGGCGCAGCTCTTCGCCCGCTGAGCGCAGGCCCGCGGGCTGACCTCAGCCTTCGACCTGCGCGGCGATCTGCTGCTCCTGGTCGAGCTCGTGCGCGGCGTTCGCATCGGGCGGCGGCGCCGCCGAGACGAAGGCCGGCGTCACCGATGCAGCCTTCTTCGCGGTGTTGGTCGTCGCCATGCCCTGATCGATGGCCTCGCGCATGTGATTCTGCATTTCCTGGAGATCATTGAGCGCGATCTCCACCTGCGCGGACCGCTGGCACTCCGTGCCTCCCTTGCTCGCGAGCACCACGGCATCGGCAGTGCCGCTGGCCGGCTTTGCCGGCGACACCACCTGCACTACATCGCCCTCGCTGATCATGCAGCGCCTTCCTTCTCCATCGACGAGGTCGAGGTCGGAGGCCGCGACCAGCACGTGCGACTGCCCGTCGGCGAGCTCCTGTACGATGCTGCCGGGCGGGGGCTCGCGGTTCTGGCCCGCCGACTGCGCCTCGACCGACTCCTGCCGGACCTGCCGGCCCACCTCGTCCGCGATCATCTGTTTCACCTCGGGCGTCACGGCTGCCGCACCCGCTCCTGCGGGCGCGGGCCCCGTCGGCGGCTCCACCTTGTAGGAGGCGGCGAGGCTGGTGGCCAGCACGAAGTCCGCGAGCCAGTTGGTCGGGCTCGTATAGGTGTGCTCGGGCGTGAAGTACCCCTTGTAGTACCCGTACCAGGGAGGCGCGTTGGCGAGGTATTCCCAGTTGTAGGGCTGCGGCGCGTTGAAGCGGCTCGTGGCCCATTGATAGACCCCCGGCTCGTAGTAGCGCGAGGTCGCGTACACATCGAGCGTCGTGGAGCCGTAGGGGTAGGGACGGTAGAGCTGGTGAAACAGCTGTCCCTGCACGTAATAAGTGCGATGGTCGAACACCCGGCCGCGGAACATGTACGGATGCTGGACGTACTGCACGCCGCGTGAGCTCACGTAGACGCGTGAGTGGTCGGGCCGGTTGACGAGAATGTGCTTGCTGCCATCGAGCCCGTGATGGATGTACATGCCGTTGCGCGGGCTGTGCACATCGATCACCGCACCCTCCGCCGTGGTGCGCACGATGTTGCCGTTACGGGTCTGCTCGGTACTGCCGGCGGGGCCCGGATGACCCAGGAAGGCACGCGATTGCACCGCGCGGGCGGCCGACTGACCGTTGTTGAGTGAGGCCATGTGCAGCTGGCTCGCGGCGTTGCGCGAGTTGGCTGACGCGCCCTTGAGGACCGCCTGCTGCTGCTGCTGCAGTGGCTGTTGCTGCAGTTGCTGCTGCTGGAGCAGCGCCTGGGCTGCGTTGGGCAGCGTGCGTCCTCCCGCGTTGCCGGGCGCCGACCCCGTGCCCGTCTGACCGGTGGCCGGCGCAGTGCCGGCGGCGCCCGGAAACAGCTTGTTGAGGATCGAGCGCGCATCGTTGGTGTTGGTGGTGTTGCCGGTGTTGTTCACACCGTTCTGTGGCGTGACCTGCCCCCGCGGGGGCACCACGGGCACGAGGGGCATCTGCGCTCGCTGCTGCTGCGTGAGCGGCCGCTGTTGCTGCTGCTGTTGCTGTTGCTGCTGCTGTTGCTGGACCGCGTTGGTGCTCCCCTGGTCCTGCGCGGTGGCGGTGTGCGCCCCCCAGATCACTGCGATCGCCGTCACGGCGCTCGCAACGCTCCGGCCATGGGCTCCGCTGTTCTGCTGCGACGGTTCAAACATGACGCTCCCTCACTTATCGTGGTTCGCTAGCGGCTGCTCGCTATACGAAACGACTGTCCGGCGTTGTGCAGATTCGGTACCTGCTTGCGGTGGAAATGCTGCTCGGCGACCTTCGGCACCTCGTCATCGACGAAGTCGGCCAGGTCGAAGGTATTGATGTAGCCGTTCTTGCGGAAATCGGCGCTGCCGCCCAGGCCCTGCAGCAGCACCCAGGTGAAGAGACCGTGGCCGTCCTGTCCCTCGAGGGCCTCCTCGTCGCTGGTCGAGGCCGAGAGCACCGTGCTGCCGACCGCCCCCGAGAGGACCTTCACCGCCGCCATTTCCTCGAGCCCGCGCGTCGTGACCATCATGGCATCGCCCATCGCGCCCGCGTGGCAGGTATCGAGCAGCAGCAGCTTGCGCGTCGCCGGGATGCTGGCGATGAGCTGCTTGAGCTCCCCCTCGCTGAGCGCATCGCGCCGGATGGCCTCGTCCGTCGCCGCGCTGACGTTCGAGGGGATGAGGAAGTACTCGCGGCTGGCTAGATCCTCGCCCTCGACCGTGCCGTGGCTCGCCACGTAGAACACGAACACATCGCCCGGATCGATCGAGCGGTAGCGGGTGAAGGCGGCCTCGAGTGCCGACTTGGTGGTGGTCGACTGCGTGGTGAGCTGCTCGACGTGCACCTGGTCGTAGAGCGGCGCGGCCCTCTTCTGCAGCAGGTCCGCGATCGCCGTCGCGTCCGCCACCGAGTAGCGCAGATTGAATCCCGGGTTGGCGAAGTCCTGGATGCCGACGATGAGGGCGTGCAGCTGCGGGCCGCCGCTCGGGCGGTAGTTGGCGGTCACCGAGATCTCGGCGGGATTCGAGTGCATCGAGCCGTCGGAGTTGAAGGCGATGACCTGGATCGCGTTGCTCCCGGGCACGAGGCGCAGGTGAATGGTCCGTGCCGGCACGCCGCTCACCGGCACGACCTCGAGCGCCCGGCCACTGCTGTCGGCGACCGCGCTGCCGTTCACGAAGGTGCGGATCTCACCGACGCCGCCGCCCCGGTCGGTGATCTTCACGTGCAGCTCGAGGGCCGCGCCCTCGACCTGGGTCGGCGCATCGACGAAGCTCACCTCCGGTGCCGCCTTCACGGTGGCGAGCGTCGGCAGCGTCGCCGGCAGCTTCTGCCCGCCGAGCGCCAGCTGCACGACATCGGGCCGGTAGAACTTCTCCCGGTAGGCACTGATCCCCGCCACCGCATCGCCGACGCGAACGTTGAGGTACTCCTCGGCCGCATCGCCCTGGAAGTCGTAATAGCCCTGCGGGGTGATCTGCAGGGTGCTGCCGTCGTTGAAGGCGATGAGCCGCAGTCGCTCCGCGCCGCTCGCGACGTCCCAGAGCCTGATGGTCGAATCCTCACTTCCGGAGGCGAGGAGTTTCCCGTCTGGCGAGAAGGCGACCGCTTCGACGAGATCGGTGTGGCCGGAGAGCGTACGCCGCAGCTCGCCGCGCTCGCTATCCCAGAGCCTGACGACCGCCGCCTCATCGCTCGAGGCGAGGAGCGATGCCTGCGGGTCGAACGCAACCGAGGTCACCGGCGCGGCGTGCGCGAGCGTGTGCAGCTCACGACCACTCGCGACATCCCACAGCCGCACCGACTTGTCCCCGCCCGCGGATGCGAGCAGATGTCCGTCCGGGGAGAACGCCACGGCCCCGACCCAGCTGCTGTGCCCGCTCAGCGTGCGCGCTTCGCGTCCGGCGGTCACGTCCCAGAGCTTCACGACGCCGTGCTCATCACCCGTGGCGAGCCAGTGGCCGTCTGCCGAGAAGGCCACCGCCTCGATGGTGGCGGCATGGCCGGTGAGACTGCGCTGCTCGCTGCCGTCGCTGAGACTGAAGAGCTTCACGGCATTGCTGGCGCCGCCGCTCGCGAGCGTGCGCCCATCGGGTGAGATCGCGATGCTGCCGCTGCCGCTCGCCACGGCGCCGACCGCGATGTTCTGCAGCCGCCGCCCGCTGATCAGGTCCCAGACTCGGATGTTCTGGTCGGCACCGCGCGAGGCGACGTTGCGATTGTCGGGCGTGAACACCACTGCACCGACCCAGCCCTCGTGTGCGGCGATTGCCCGCAGCTCGTGCCCATCGCCGGTGCGCCACAGTCTGACTGCGCGGTCGGCGCCCCCGGAAACCAGGAGCCGTCCGTTGCGGGAGAACGCGACCGATTTGACGAAAGCGGCGTGGCCCTCGAGCGTATGGAGCTTGGCGCCGCTGCCGACGTCCCACAGCTTCACGGCATGATCGGCGCCGCCGGAGGCGAGCACCCGTCCGGAGGGCGAGAACGCGACCGACTCGACCCAGCCTGCATCGGCGGCGATGGTGCGCAGCTCATGGCCCGTGGCGGCATCCCAGAGCTTGACCGCATGGTCGTAGCCACCGGAGGCGAGCGTGTGGCCATCCGGCGAGCAGGCGACCGACCAGACCTCGCCCGCGTGCCCTCGCGTGCTGCGCAGCTCGCGGCCGCTCGCTATGTCCCAGAGCCGCACCGTGTGATCCCAGCTCGCGGAGGCGAGGGACTGAACGCCGCAGAAGGCCACGGCACTCACCCGGTCGGTGTGCCCGCTGAGCGTACGCAGCGTATGGCCGGTG
>JAFAKO010000388.1 GCA_019235245.1 Gammaproteobacteria bacterium | reverse complement strand
GCCCGAGCAGCGCCAGCACCGGATCGGGGAGCGCCACGCCGCTTTGCAGATGCGCGGCGATACGGTGCGCGAGCTCCTCGAGTTGCTCGATGAGAAGGGGCGTGAAATTCACCACCGCGTGCGCGGCAGGATTTGCCTCCAGATGCGCCGCCATGTCGGTGTAATCCTTGATGGCGTGCAGATAGGTCCAGGGAAGCGCGTACTGGCCCGTGAGCGCGTCACGGTACTGCGGCTGGTGCATATGCCAGAGCAGGATCACCGGCAGCCGGGCCGGGTCGCTCATGGCTCGCCCGCCCGCGCGCCGCGCAGCATCTCGGGAGTGACCAGCACCACGCCGTTACCGGTCACGTGAAAGCGCCGCGCATCCTCTTCGCGATCTACGCCGATCTGCGAGCCGTCGGGGATCTCGCAGCCCTCGTCGACGATCGCGCCGTTGATGGTGCAGCCGCGGCCGATCTCCGCGTGCGGCAGGATCACCGAGCGCTGAATGCTGGTGCGCTCCTCGACGCGTACGTCGGAGAACAGCAGCGACTCCCGTACCACCGCCCCGGAGATGATGCAGCCGCCGGAGACCATGGAGTTGATCGCCATGCCGCGCCGTCCGTCCTCGTCGAGGATGAACTTCGCCGGCGGTTGCTGCACCTGGTACGTCCAGATGGGCCAGTCCTCGTCGTAGATGTTGAGCTCGGGCCGCACGTGCACCAGCTCGAGGTTGGCGTCGTAGTAAGCGTCGAGGGTGCCGACGTCGCGCCAGTAGCTCTGCGCGCGCGTCTTCACGTCCTGGAACGGATATGCGAAAACCTGGCGGTCGCTCGCTATCGCTTCGGGCAGGACGTTCTTGCCGAAGTCGTGACTCGAGGCCGCGTCGACCGCATCGTCCGCGAGCAGGCTCTCCAGCAGCGGCGTGTTGAACACGTAGATGCCCATCGAGGCGAGGATGGCATTCGGCCGTCCGGGCAGGACGTCGGGGGTCGCGGGCTTTTCCGAGAACCGGGTGACCCGGTTCCATTCGGTCGCGGTGAGCACGCCGAAATTGCGCGATTCGCGTGCTGGTACCTCGACCACGCCAACGGTAATGTCGGCCCCCTTCTCCACGTGGTAGGCGATCATCGGGCCGTAATCCATCTTGTAGATGTGATCCCCGGCAAGCACCAGCACATGCTTGGGCCGATGCCCCAGGATCAACGGAATGTTCTGGTGCACGGCGTCGGCGGTGCCGCGGTACCAGGCGGCGCCGAGCTGCTGCTGGGCCGGCACCACCTCGACGAACTCGCCGAATTCGCCCCGCAGGTAGCTCCAGCCGTGCTGCACGTGCTGGATGAGCGACTGCGCCTTGTACTGCGTGAGGATGGAGATCTGCCGGATGCCCGAGTTCACGCAATTCGACAGCACGAAGTCGATGATGCGGAACTTACCGCCGAAGGGCGTCGCGGGCTTGCAGCGGTTGAGGGTGAGATCGCGCAGCCGCTCACCGCGTCCGCCGGCCATGATGACCGCGAGCGTGCCGCCCGTCAGGCGGCTCACGTAACGGCCGGAAGAGGCACGAGCGGGCTGGCGGGACATGGACCGTACTACAACCCAATGGCCGCGGCGCGCGCAACCTCCGCGTCACCGCCGCTCACAGCCATTTCATCAGCCCGAGCTCGTACGGGTGCGAGAGCAGCTCGTGCCACGGATAAATGCGGATCTCGGTGCCGAATTGCCCGCACTCGGGGGGCTCGACGTCGAGCGCGAAGTGCACCGTCCCTTCGGCACCTTGCTCATCCGTGGGCGTAAGCGTGGCGTGCCAGACGCCGGAGCGCTCGGCAGCACCATAGGAAGACAGCGGCGGCGGCGACAGGTCAGCTTCCGGGAGGAGCCGCCGGGCGACGAATTCGACGCGCACGTCCACTGGGGCAAGCGCGCCGAGCGACGCTGCGACCCGCAAGCGCAGGCGCTCGCCGCGCGGCAGGTCTCGTGCCCCGTCGGCAAGGAGTTTCAGGCTCACCCGGGGCCATGCCGCGCGCACGCGCTGTTTCCAGTCGGCGAGGGTGCGCGCGCCGTTACAGGCGTCGGCGGCCAGGCGCGCACCCTGAGCCGCGGCCGGCAGGTACACGCCGCGGGTGTAATCGAACAGCACCCGGCGCATATTGAATCGCGGAATCACGCTCATCATGGCGCGCTTGCTGCGCTTCACCCACGCCTCGGGGCAGTCCCGCCCGTTACGCTCGTAATAAAGCGGCAGCACCTCCTCTTCCAGCGTGCCGAGTATCAGCTCGGCCTCGAGCGCGTCGCGGCGCTCCGGGTCGCCCACATTGGCCGGTGGAATCCCCCAGCCGTTGTCCTGCGCCCAGCCCTCTGCCCACCAGCCGTCGAGGATGCTCAGGTTCAGGCGGCCGTTGATCGCCGCCTTGATCCCGGAGGTCCCGCTCGCCTCGAGCGGCGCGATCGGATTGTTGAGCCAGACGTCGACCCCGGAAACCAGGCTGCGGGCGAGCTGCAGGTCGTAGTCCTCGAGGAACACGATGCGGCCGACGAACTCCTGACTCATCATGAGCTGGCGCAGCTCGCGCAACACGCCCTTGCCCGGCTC
>JAFAKO010000223.1 GCA_019235245.1 Gammaproteobacteria bacterium | reverse complement strand
AGCGCCATCGCGACCGCGATCGCGGCGTAGAACGAGCGCGGCCGCCGGGGCGGATGGCTGCGGCCGACCCGCCAGGAGAGCAGCTCACCGAACGCATAAGCGGCGGAGGTCGACAGCGCCGGCAGCGCCACCAGCCCCGCGCCGAGGATGCCGAGCGCAAACAGCGCCAGGGTGAATCGGCCACCGAGCGCACGCAATGCTTCGGCGGCCTGGGTCGTGTCCTCGATCGTCAGCAGGCCGTGCACACGCAGCGTGCTCGCGCTCGTGATCACGATGAACAGGGCGACGATCCCGGAGAGCCCCATGCCGATCAGCGTGTCGAAGCGGATGCGGGCGAATTCCTGCGGTGCCTGCGCCGGATCGGCGCGTAGAGCCGGCGTACGCCCATGATGCTCACTGTCCTCGAGCTCCTGCTGTGCCTGCCAGAAGATCAGGTATGGACTGATGGTGGTGCCGAGTGCCGCGAGCACGGCGAGTACATACTGCGGATTGCCCGAGAGCGGAGGCCACAGCAGCGCCAGCCCCGCCTGGCGCCAGGGCACCGCCACCACGAAGGCGCAGAGGACATAACTGAGCAGCGACAGCGACAGCCAGCGCAACAGGCGCACGTACGGCGCGTAACGGCTGCGCAGCTCGATGAGCACCGAGGCCGCGCCGAGCAGGCACACGTACAGCAGTGCCGGCCCGTCGATCAGCAGGTGCAGCACCGCCCCCATGGCACCGAGATCGGCCGCGAGGTTGAAGATGTTGGCGGCCGCGAGCAGCGCCACCAGCGCGGCGGCGAGCCACGGAGGTGTGTGCCGCCGCAGATTCCCCGCGATGCCATGGCCGGTGACACGCGCAAGGCGCGCGCTGATCTCCTGGATCGCGACCAGCAGCGGAAAGCTGAACAGCAGCGTCCAGGCGAGCCCGAAGCCGAACTGCGCGCCAACCTGTGAGTAGGTGCCGACGCTGCTCGGATCGTCGTTGCATGCGCCGGTGATGAGGCCCGGACCCAGACGCAGCGCTGCGCGGCGCTCCTTTCCCATCGTCCCGCTCATAGGTTGGCCCGGTTACGGGAATAGGATAACAGGGCCGGACAGCGGAACCCGGATGCCACGCCGCATCGCACGCCGCGGCGGCGCAGGCGGCTCAGGCGAGCGGTGTCTGATAGCGCGGATCGTGCGGCGTGCGTGCGAGGATGCGCCGTAACAGCGGCTCGAAGGATTCGAGGCTGTCGCTCTCATAGTCGGGGTCGAAGGAGCATTGGTCCCAGGCGGCGCAGAAGTGCACGCACGCCTCGTACCAGTGATGCCCGCGCAGCCGCTCGCGCGCGTGGCGATCGCCGCCGAAGTGGTGCACGTAGTAGTAGTTCTGGAACAGGCCGTGATGCTCGACGATCCACGTCACCTCCGGCCGCACGTATGGCCGCAGGATGGCAGCGGCCATTTCCGAGTGGTTGTAGGGTGCGAGCTCATCGCCGATGTCGTGCAGCAGCGCGCCGACCACCAGCTCCTCATCGGCGCCGGCGCGCTGCGCACGCGTCGCGGCCTGCAACGAGTGCTGCAGGCGGGTAACCGGATAGCCGTAGAGCGTGTGATCCAGCTTGCGCAGGCTCTCGAGCACGCGATCGGCGAGCCCCTGCGCATAACGCCGCTCGGACTCATCGAGCAGCAGGTAGTCCTCGCGCGTTCCATCCTCCATGCGGCGAAAGCTCACCACTCTGCTCATGCCGGCCTCACCCTGCTGCACAAGTTGTTGGCGTCGAGTCTAGCCGCGGCGCACGCAGGGTGTCCACGCGCGGCCCAACGTGCGGCGCTCAGGAGAAACTCGCCTGCTGACCGTCTTTGCCGTCCACTCCAGCCGCCGCGAAGTGCTGTGCCAGCTGCTCGAGGAGCTTCGAGCGCAGCGCGTCGCGGTCGGCCGTGGCCGGTGTGCGCAGGCGCAGCTCGAGAGTCGCACCGCCCCCGTCCATCCTCGTCACGAAGCAGCCGATCACCGTCGCCTCGCTCACCGCCTCGCGCGCGGTGCGCAGCGCCAGCTCGCGCGCTGCCGCGACGTCGGCCGCGCGGCTCACGTGGATGCTGACCGCGAGTGGGGCCACGTGCGACTGGGAGGCACTCAGGTTGATCACCACCTGGCTGGCGGCGACGCTGTTGGGCAGGACCACGAAGCGGCCATCGTCGGTGCGCAGGGTGGTGTAGCCGAGTGAGAGCGCGTCGACGCTGCCGACTTCGGTGCCGGTCGGCGCCGCGACCTGCAGGCGGTCACCGAGGCGGAACGGGCGATAGAGCGTGATGGCGACCCCGGCCACGAGATTCCCGAGGGTGCTCTGCGCGGCCAGCCCGATCACCACCGAGGCGATGCTCGCACCGGTGAGCAGCGCGGTTCCCAGTGAGCGCAGCACCGGGATCAGGTGCGCGTAGAGAATGAGCATGATCACCCAGATGGCGGCGATGCCCATCTGCTGCAGGAACATCATGGTGGTGCGATCCACGTGCGCCCGGCGCACCAGCGCGCCGCGCACCGTGACGCGCAGCAGGCGCGACAGCAGCAGCGCCAGCAGCACGGTGAGCAGCAGATACACCACCGCTCCAACAAAGGTGTCAGGGTGCAGATGCTGCAGGATGTCCTGCCGCGCGATCGTCAGGTCGCCCATGAGTCCGAACATAGCATGGCAATCAGCGCGCCGGCGGCTGGGCCGAATGTAGTCGCGCCCGCGGCCACGGTGTATCGTGCGCGCCGTGGGAGACCTATCATGACCTTGAGCCGCCGTGATCTGTTGGCTGCCTCGGCAGCGCTGCTGGCGGGACCGGGAGCCCTGCAGCGCGCGGCGGCGCGCGAGCAGCCCGCTGGCGGGCCGATCGTGCTGTGTTGGAACGAGAATCCCTACGGGCCCTCTCCGGCCGCGCGGGTAGCGGTGAGCGAGTCGATCGCGCAAGGCTGCCGCTACCCCTCCGACGAGGAGCTGGCGGCGCTGACGGGCATGCTGGCCGCGCGCGAGGGGCTGAGCGCGGATCACATCGTGACTGGCACCGGCTCCGGAGAGCTGCTATGCGCCCTCGGCCTCCTGTATGGGCGCGATGGCGGCGAGATCATCGCCGCGCAGCCCACCTACCAGGAGCTCACGCACTATGCGGAACGCGCCGGAGCGGTGCTGCGCTGGCTGCCGGTCGATGCGCAGCTGCGCCACGACCTGCCGGCCATGCATGCCGCGGTCGGCGCACGCACCCGCGCGGTGTATGTCTGCAATCCCAACAACCCGACCGGCACCGTGCTGCCGGCCGCGCAGATCCGTGACTTCGTGCGCTCGCTGCCGGCACCGGTGGTGGTGATCGTCGATGAGGCCTACATGGATTTCGTGGCGACCGGGGCCAGCGGCTCGGTGGCGGACCTGGCAGGGAGCGGTGCGCGCGTGGTCGTGCTGCGCACCTTCTCCAAGATCCACGGGATGGCGGGACTGCGCTGCGGCTATGCCATCGCCCCACCGCAGATCGCGGCTGACCTCGCGGGCGCACGCATGAGCACCGCCAACCTCTATGCCGTGCGCGCCGCGCGCGCCAGCCTCGGCGATAGCCAATTCCTCATCGCATGTCGCCAGCGCATCCTCGCGAGCCGCGCGCGCATCACCGCGGAGCTCTCGCGGCGCAAGCTCCGTTACGCCGAGCCGCAGGGTAATTTCGTGTTCTTCGATACCGGCATGCCGCTCGAGCGCTTCAGCGCGCTCATGCGCGAGCGCGGCATCCTGGTCGGGCGGCTGTTTCCGCCGTTCGACACCTGGTGTCGCATCACCATCGGCACGGAGCCCGAGGTCACGGCTTTTCTCGGCGCCCTGCAGCAGATCGGCGCCGGCGCCTGAGGCGTTCGCTCAGCCCCCGAGCAGCAGGCTCATGCAGGTGAGCCCGCCCTCCGCCTTGTGCAGCTCGCCCACCTCGATGGTCCGGGTGTTGATGCCCGCCGCCGCCAGGCGCTGAGTGGTGCGGGGGTAGGCGGCGCTCACGAGTGTCGTACCGCCGATGGTCAGGGTGTTGGCGGCATACGGCTCGCGCTCATCGACGGCGAGCGCCTGCAGACCGCCGAAAGCCTGCGGATCGATCCAGGCCGGGTTGCAGAGCAGCAGCGCCGGTGGGATGAAGCTGCAGGCGCTCTTCAGGTGCAGGCAGCCAGCGAGCGTGGTGGCCTGCACGCGATAACCGTGCGGCGTGAGCAGCGCGCCCAGCTGGGCAATTCCCTCAGCATTGGTGCGCGCCGAGGCTCCGACATAGAGCGTGCGCGCAACCTGCAGCACGTCGCCACCATCGAGGCAGCCCGGCGCGGTGATCGAGCGCACCGGCAAATGACGCGCCAGCGCCTGTGCGACGCTCGCGGTCTCTCCCTGGCGCGAGGGGGCGCCGGGCCTCGTCACCACCGCGAGCTCCGGCAGCACCACGGCGGTGTCCTCGACGAACACGCTGTCCGCGTGCCGCGGCAATGGCGGCAGCCACTCGAGCGTGCAGCCGAGCGCCTCCAATGCCTGCGTGTAGTTGCGGTGCTGATCCGCGGCGCGCAGCCGATCGATGCGGGCACGCTCGAGGTGCGTGAGCTCGCAGTGTGCGAGCTCGGGACTCACTTCTCTGACTAGTGCGAGCACGGGCAGCGCCTGCATGAGGCTCGCGAGCATAGCCGCCAGCGGCACGGCGGAAAAGGGACCTGCCGCTCGACACGCTGCGCGACTGCCCCTTATGGTAGCGAGCGTGATTCCGCTTGCGCACATGTCGGGGTCGGACGTCGCGCTCTCCATTGCGCTCGGCGTCGGGCTCGCGGCCGCGGTCGGCCTGCGGGTGTTTCTGCCGATGCTGGTCATGAGCGTCGCGGCCGGGAGCGGGCATCTCGCGCTCGCCAGCGGCTTCGCCTGGCTCGCGACACCTGCGGCCCTGGTGATGCTGAGCGTCGCAACGCTGCTCGAGATCCTCGCGTACTACCTGCCGGGGGTCGATAACCTCCTCGATGCACTCGCGACGCCCGCCGCGATCATCGCCGGCACGGTGGTCTCCGCGG
Source organism: Gammaproteobacteria bacterium (assembly GCA_019235245.1). GTDB lineage: Bacteria > Pseudomonadota > Gammaproteobacteria > Steroidobacterales > Steroidobacteraceae > 13-2-20CM-66-19. Next base: position 5,401 of record JAFAKO010000223.1, on the reverse strand, counting down.
CGGTGATGACGGACCTGCCACCGGTTGTGAAGTGGTCCACCGCCGTGATTGCCGGCGGCGGCGCCGCCGGGCTCACGCAGGGTCTCACTACGCTGCTGCGAGCCAAATCCACGCTCGCCACCGGCGGACTCGGCAACCCGCTGCTCGCCAGCGTCGAGGCGGGAGGCGCGCTGCTGCTGTCGCTGCTCGCGCTCGCCGCCCCGCTGCTCGCGGCGGCGGTGGCCGCCTTGTGTTGCTGGGCCGCGGCGCGGCTCGCGCGCCGCCTGTGGCGGGGTAAATCCCCTCCGCCTCTCGCGGGCAGCGGCCGCTGAGGGCCCGGCAGGCTCAGCCGCGGGCGAGCCGCGGCGTTGGTACGTCGCGTGCCGCGATCCGCAGGCACTCGAGCAGCGCGCTGGCAGCCGGGGGCAACTCGCCCGGCGCCCGCAGGATCGCACCCACCGGGCTCTCGATCGATTTGAGCTTCACCGGCAGGATCGACAGCAGTCGGTGCTCGACGTCATCGCGCGCGACGTGGTAGGGCATCACTCCGATGCAGTCCGATTTGCGCAGCAGCACACGGTTGGTGAGGATCGAGATCGATTCGATCACGTTGCGCGGCAGCGGGGCATTGGCATCGAGGAAGGCGCGCTCGATCTGACGGCGCAATGCGGTCTCGGGAAGCGGCAGCAGCCAGGCTTCGTTGGCCAGGTCCCGCAGACTCAGCCGTCGCCGGCGCGACAGCGGATGCCCACGCCGCACCACGAGGCATACCGGCTCGGAGTAGAAATCCTCATACAGCAGTGCGCGGCTGCGGCCCTGCTCCGGCAACCGTCCGAGCACCATGTCGAGATCACCGACGAGGAGCGAGGGCATCAGGATGTCGTAGGTGCCGACCACCACGGAGACCGCGACACCGGGACGCTCCTTCTTCAAGAGTGCGATGGCATCGGGCAGGATGCTCGCCGCGGCTGCCAGCAGTGTCCCGACCGTCACTTTGCCGCTGTATCCGGCCCGCAGGCTCTCCAGCTCCTCGGCCGCATGGCGCAGCTGTGCCAGCACGATCTTGGCGTGGCGGGCGAAAATCTCGCCGTACGCGGTGGGCTCGAGACCGCGGTTGCTGCGCTCGAACAGCAGCACGCCGAGCGTGGCTTCGATGTCCTGCAGCGCCCTGGTGACCGTGGGCTGGCTGAGGTTGAGCCGGCGCGAGGCCTTGAGGACACTGCGGCAGTTGTAGATCTCGGCAACCAACTCCACGTGGCGCAAGCGGAATTTGCGTGTGATCCAGCGCTCGAGGCGTACCGAGGCCATGCCTGCGATCATAGCCCAGCGCCGCCGCGGGGCTCAGGGCAGCCGCGGCGCGCTCTCAGGCCGTGGTGGGTTCGACGCGGCGCCGCCGCTGCGGCGGCTCAGCTGTCGTGGGCTGCGTGCCGGATCTCTCGAGGCCGAAGAAGCGGCTCGCGTTGCCCTGCAGCAGCTTCGCACGGGTCCGCTCGGACAACTCCGGGTGCGAGCGGATGAGAGCTCCCACCTGCTGCTCGCCGAGGGGGTACGGATAGTCGGAGCCGAGCATGACACGGTCTTCGCCCATGATCTTGACGAGAAAGGTGAGCGCGTCGCCGTTGAAAACCGCCGCATCGACGTGGAAGCGGTCGAGGTACGAGGAAGGCAGTTGCGGACAATCCTCGCGGACGATGTCACGGTTGCGCCAGGCGTTGTCGACGCGTCCGATGAGATAAGGGAAGCTGCCGCCGCCGTGGGCGAAGCACAGCTTCAGGGAGCGCGGCAGGCGCTCGAACGCCCCCGAGAGGATCAGCCACAGGATCGAGAGCTGCGTTTCCGCCGGCATCGCCACCAGCCACGGCAGCATGTACCGCGACATGCGCTCCTGTCCCATCATGTCCCAGGGATGCACGAACACCGCCGCACCCTCGGCAGCGCAGTGCTGCAGGAAACCGATGAGGCCCTCATCGTTGAGGTCGCGGTGGCCGACATGATTGCCGATATGCACGCCGACGTGCCCGTCCGCCATCGCGCGGCTCAATTCGCGGCAGGCGAGCTCCGGATCCTGCAGTGGCACCTGGCACAGGGACTTCAATCGCCGCGGGGCCGCAGCACAGATCTCGAGCGCGGCATCGTTGAAGAGGCGCGCACACTCGAGCGCCTGCGACGCCGGACGGTCGTAGGCGAACAGCAGTGGCGTGGCGCACATGATCTGCACCTGGACGCCGTCGCGGTCCATGGCCTCGAGCCGCACTGCAGGGTCCCAGCATGCCGCGGTCACCGGACGAAACTCACGGGCGCCGACCATGAGCATGGCCGCGCCCGGGCCGGTGTGCTTCAGCCACGGCCAGTCCGCCGTGCCGAAGCGGGCCGCGAGATCGGGCCAGCTGCGCGGCAGGAAGTGCGAGTGGATGTCGACCATCTTCATGGGCGTCTCCTTGCCTTGCCCGCGCTGCGTGCTGCCGCCGGGCGGTGGGCCACCACCTTCATCTCGATGAGGAGCTCCGGATGCGGTAACGCCGCGACCGCCACCGTGGTGCGCGCCGGTCCCTGGTAGTCGAAGAATTCGCTGTACACGGCGTTGTAAGCGGCGAAGTCCGCCATGTCGACGAGAAAGGTGCTCACCTCGACCACATCGCCGAGCGTGGCGCCGGCCGCCGCAAGAATGTCGCGGACGTTCTCCAGCACGGCACGTGTCTGGGCAGCGACGTCGAGCACCGTCGCGCCGCCGGCGGCGCGAGTCACGCCGGCGATGGTGTCATCCGACCGGCGGGCGCTCGTCCCGGAGACGAAGATGAAGTCGCCGGCGCGGCGGAAGTGTGGGAACGCGCCGCGCGGCCGGGCCTTGCCGGGCACCACCGCGCTGCGGAGCGGGACTCGACTGGCGTTGCGCTCCATCGCGCGGCTCCTCAGAGCTTCACACAGATGTTCATGGGCTCGGAGAAGAAGGCCAGCGAGTGCATGCCGCCTTCGCGACCGATGCCCGAGAGCTTCACACCGCCGAAGGGCGTGCGCAGATCGCGCAGGAACCAGTCGTTCACCCAGGTAATGCCCACTTCCATCTGCCGCGCAACGCGATGGGCCCGCTGCAGGCTGGAGGTCCACACGGCGGCGGCGAGTCCGTAGCGGCTGTCGTTGGCGAGCCCCACCGCCTCCTCTTCCGCGTCGAAGGGCGCAACGTGGCACACCGGGCCGAAGATCTCCTCCTTCACGCAGCGCGCATCTTCGGCGAGTCCGCGGATGATCGTCGGCTCGATGAAAGCACCGCGGTCACGCTGGTCACCGAAGCTCGGCACCCCACCGCCGCACAGCAGCTCGCCGTGCTCGGCACGTGCGAGCGCGTAGTAAGACAGAACCTTGTCGCGATGGCGGCGCGAGATGAGCGGGCCGAGATCGGCACCCTCGTAGGGACCGCCGATCTTCAGTGCCCGCGCACGCTGCGTGAGGGCCTCGAGGAAGCGCTCGAAGATCGGGCGCTCGACGTAGACCCGTTCGGAGCACAGGCACACCTGGCCGCAGTTGGAAAACACCGAGCGCATGGTGCCGGCGAGCGCTGCGTCGAAATCCGCATCGGCGAACACGAGGGCGGCGTTCTTGCCGCCGAGCTCGAATGACAGTGCCTTCACCGAGTCGGCGGCGCTGCGCATGATGGCGCTGCCGGTGGCCGACTCGCCGGTGAACGCGATCGCATTGACGTCGGCGTGGCGCACCAGCGCCTCGCCCGTCGAGTCCGGTCCGAAGCCGTGCACGAGGTTGAAGACGCCGGGCGGCACGCCGACCTCCTGCATGACCTCCGCCAGCAGCGCCGCACTCGAGGGGGTCTCCTCGGACGGCTTGGCCACCACGGTGTTACCGCAGGCGAGCGCCGGGGCCACCTTCCAGGTGAGCAGCAGGAACGGCAGGTTCCAGGGCGCGATCACCGCCACCACGCCCACGGGCTTGTGCACCGTGTAGTTGAGTGCGCCGCGGCCGTCAGGGGTGCCCATCTCGAAACACTCGGCCGGACGCCCCATGGCGAGCTCGGCGAAGGCACGGAAGTTGGCAGCGCCGCGCGGGATGTCGAGGCTGCGCGCCTGCTGCAGCGTCTTGCCGGTGTCGGCGATCTCGGCGCTGACGAAGTCGGCGCTGCGCTCCTCGATGCGCTCGGCGACCTTACGCAGAAGCGCGCAGCGCTCCGCGGTGCTGAGCCGGCCCCACGGGCCGCGCAATGCGCGCCGCGCCGCCTGCACTGCGCGATCGACCAGCGCCGCGTCGGCCTCGCTGACCGTGCACATCACCCGGCCGTCGACCGGGCTCACGTTCTCGAAGCTGCGGGCGCTGCGGATCAGCTCGCCATCGATGAGGCAGGGCAGCTGCGTGCCCGACAGGGGGTACGGATAGCTGGCGGTCGGCATGAGCATCGCGGTGATTGTATGCAGCGGCCACCCTCAACAAATAATGGTTTTTTGCCTCTCTGGTATGCAATATATCTATATCGTGGCCGGGCAAAAACCGCAGCCGCCGGAGCGGCTGCGGTTGGCGTTGCCGTCCGCTCCTCGGTCGCAGCCAGGTCCTCAGGCTGGTGGCACGTGCTCGTCGCGGCGCGCGGCGATGCCGAGCTCGTGCTCGATCGCCCGGTAGGAATCGGTCACGGGGGCGAAATCGCGGCGTGCCTGGAGACTGTCCGCATGCGCCACTTCGTCACGCACCGCGTGGTAGCTGCGCGAGACCCGGTCGAATGCCGCCCGCACCTCGCTGTCGCTGGCGCGCGCGTCCACGGCCAGACGCAGCTCATGCGCACTGCGCGCGAGTGCCCGCGCATCGCGCGAGTACTCGTGGGCAGTGGAATAGCCGGGGTAATCGGCCGTGCCGTCGGACCTGTGTTCGGGGGGATAGGCGTCATCGCCGCTGTCGTGCACCAGTACATTGGCGTTGTATTCCAGGTTCTCCGCCGCGTTGCTCAGGTTGGCGCGCATGGTCGTCGCGCACCCGGTCACTGCGGCGAACGTCAGGAACATTGCGACTATGGCAGTTGCTCTCGCGACCATGGCTTCCTCCAGTGGGCTGTTGCCATGCCGGGCAGCATCAGCCGCCGCACCGCTGCATCACAATGAGAGGGCTTTACGGCTGCGGGTCGGAGTGCGCCTACGCTGCTGCTGCCGCAGTGCGCCCGGGCCCGCGGGAGGCCCGCGCGGCCCCGGTCCCGGAGTTATCTGACAGCATGTTGGTGAGCGGTCCGACACGGCTCCGCCGCCGGCAGTGCCCGCCGGAAGAGCCGCTCGAGGTGGTCGACCGCCGCGCCGTGCTCGTAGGTATGACGCGCGCGCTCGCGCGCCGCGAGTCCGAGGCGCGTCGCGGCAGCCGGATCCTGCAGCAGGCGCACGCAGGCCCCGGCGAGCTCCGCCACCCCGTCGCGCAGCAGGATCTCCCGGCCGTCGCTGAA
>JAFAKO010000318.1 GCA_019235245.1 Gammaproteobacteria bacterium | reverse complement strand
CGCAGTTCGACAAGGTGGTGTTCCTGCGGCTGTTCGACCTGCGGCGGCTGGGTCTCTACGGTCTGGCCGGCAGCCTGGCAGGCCCCATCGAAGAGCTGATCACCAAGATCTGCCAGCTGGTGCTCTACCCGCGTTGCGCGCACGACTTCCGCACTGACACCGCTTCCTACCCGCGGCGCTACTACACTCACAACATCATGTTGTTTGCGGTCATCCTCGGCCTGCCCGCCGCGGTCGGGGGTGCCGCGCAGCTGCTGATCGGCGTGCTCTACCAGCCGCGTTATGCTCAGGCCGGGACCATCCTGCAGGCTTTCATGGTGCGCGCGGTGCTGCTGGCGCTGCTGACCTCGGCGAACGAGATGCTGATTGCCGCCGGCCAGCTGCAGGTGAACCTGGTCGGCAGCATCCTGCGGGTCCTGTGGCTGGTCGCGGCCTCGCTCCTCGGCTACCGCCTGGCCGGATTCATGGGCTTCGTCTACGGGGTGGCTCTGAGCTCCGTGCTGCCGCTGCTGTATGCGCTGTGGCTGCAGGGCAAGCTCAGGCTCCTCATCGTGAAATACGAGCTGTACAAGGTCGCATTCGTGCTCATGACAGCGACACTCGCGTACCTGGCCAGCGTGTTACTGATGCCGCTGGTGCCACTGCTGCCGCTGCGTGGCGGGCGTTGAGCGGGTAATACAGCCGTGAAGATTGCGTATTTCATCAACGATTACCCGCGGGTCAGCCATAGCTTCATCCGGCGCGAAATCCAGGCGATCGAGCGCTGCGGCATCGAAGTGCAGCGGATCGCGTTGCGCGGCTGGAACGCGACGCTCCCCGATCCGCAGGATCGCGCCGAGCGGGAACGAACCCGCTATCTGCTGCGCACTGGTGTCACCGGCCTCATGCTGCCGGCTCTTGTCATGCTGCTGCGGTCGCCGCGGCGATTGCTCGCCGCGCTGCGTCTCGCCACGCAGATGGCGCAGGAGTCCGAGCGTGGGCTGCTCTACCACCTGGTGTACGTCGCCGAAGCCTGCCGGCTGGTGCGGTGGTTGCGGTCGTGCGGCGCGCGCCGGGTTCATGCGCATTTCGGCACGAACTCCGCCGAAGTCGTGATGCTGGCGCGCGCGCTCGGCGGTCCGCCCTACAGCTTCACCGTGCATGGTCCGGCCGAGTTCCTCCGTCCGATGAAGCTCGATGTGAAGATCGAGCGATCGTCCTTCGTCGTGGCAGTCAGCCAGTTCGGGCGCAGTCAGCTCTACCTGCGCTCGCGCCACGAGGACTGGCCCCGAATCAAGGTCGTCCACTGCGGACTGGAACGGGAATTCTACGAGGGTCCCGCGGTAGCGATTCCGGCTGCTCCGCGACTGGTATGCGTGGGACGACTGTCTGCTGCGAAGGGTCAGCTTCTCCTCATCGAAGCGGCGGCACGGCTCGCTGCCCGGGGACTGGAATGTGAGCTGGTGCTCGCCGGCGATGGACCGATGCGTGCAGAGCTCGAAGCTCTCATCGCGCGCCACGGGCTGCAGCGCAGCGTGCGCATCACCGGATGGATCGGCGGCGCGGAGGTCCGCACGCACCTGCTCGCCTCGCGTGCGCTGGTGCTGCCGAGTTTCGCCGAAGGTCTGCCGGTGGTGATCATGGAGGCCATGGCGCTACGCCGGCCCGTGCTCGCGACTTATATCGCGGGGATTCCCGAGCTGGTGCGCCCCGCCAAGGATGGCTGGCTGTTCCCCGCGGGCTCCGTGCAGGAGCTGACGCGCGCGATGGAGGAGTGCCTGACGATGCCGGTCGAATCGCTGCAGCGCCTCGGTGCGAGTGCCTACGAGCGTGTCATCGGCCGACATGCCATCGATCGCGAGGCAGCCCGGCTTGCCGAGCTGTTTCGCGGCGCGGACGGCGCGTCGCGCGATCAGTGAGCGCTGGATGTGGCTGGCGCACACCCCGGCCACCAGCAGGGGTTGGCGGCGATGAACTGCTGTATCGCGGCCCACTTCGGCGGCGCGCTGCTCACCGGTGCCGTAGTCTGCATGATCGACTCGAGCGCACCCCACGAGCCCGAATCGCCCGGTATGAAGACATCGTTGTACAGCATCATGAGCTGGCCGCCGCCCGCCTTCCATTGACCGAGCCAGGTCGTATAGGCCGTGTGCATGCGTGAGTCCCTGTTGGCCCGGATGGCGAGCTCCGTGCCGGGTTTCGAGCCGCCACCGAGAAACGACTGACCACCCTCGTAACCCAGCAGCGGCAGCTTGTACGGCGCGAGCAGCGACACGTAAGCCGCCAGCCACTGCGCCGCTTGCCCCAGGTAGCCCTTGGCGGGCACGCCCGGAGCATTCTGCACGTTCAGGGATTGAAACAAGGCGCCGAGACCACCGTCCGGCTGCGAGCTCCACGCCGCCGGCACGACCCAGCCGAAATATGGCGCGACCGCCACGGCGTCCACGTGGTGTCCGACACAGGGAGCCTGAGCCCAGTACGGGCATTTCAGCGATTGGGCCGCAGAGTAGGTGCTCGCCACGTGGGCAGCCAGGACGCAGGTCACCCGGCGGGCGTCGCCACCCCAGACCGATTTCCAGATGTCGCACATCTGTGCGGTCCGCATGCCGTACCAGTTGCGGTTCCACTCGTCACCGCCATTGCCCCCCGGTTGTCCCGGCCACGCAGCGCGGCCCCGGTCGACTGCGTACTGGTACTGCGGGAAGCTGCCGTTCCAGACCTCGTTGCTCAGCTCGACGTAGACGTTCTGCGTCGGGCGCAGCTGCGTATGCACCAGCCGCGCCATCTGCGTGATGTAGTCGTCGTCGGCCTGGTGCGGCACGTTCAGCCACGGATCCGCCGACAGCTCGTTGGCGAGCTGCACCGCGACCTCCAGGGGAACCCCGCCGCGGGTGCCCCAGAATGCATTGCCGGGCAGGGGGCGCGCAGCCCAGGATGACAGCGGGCTGCCGTTGGTCGCCAGCCAGTCCATGAAGCGCAGCGCACGAAAGTTGCGCAGCAACGCCACAAACGCCGGATTGAATACCTCACCACGCTGCAGCGCCTTCTCGTTCTCCGCCTTCACCAGGCGGATGTTGCGCAGATATTTGCCGGTACGATGCGGGTCGCTGGCGGTGATGCGCAGCTCGATGCCGTTGGAGGTCGCCTGCGCAACGTTAATGACGTCGCGTCCCGGCGCACGACTCACCAGGCTCGCATCGAGGCGATACTCGAGCGTTCCCTGCCCTTCGTAGAGGACCAGGTAGCGTCCGCCCGGGTAGTAACCACCAGCGGCGCCGTCGAGACGGGGGACTACGATGGCGACCGAGGTGAATTGCTGTGGCGCGGGATCGTTGACCGCCGTCAGACTTCGCGGCCAGCCGTCGGAGTCGAGATCCAGGTACTTCTCTTCGTTCGTATCCCAGGTCGTATCCGCATGGGTGATCCACTGCCCCGGCATGTGCAGCAGATTGAGAAACGGCAGTTCCGAGGAGTAGTAGGTCACCGGCGCCAGATTGATGCCCAGCGCGGACTGCGCATTTTCGGCAGTGGCGGCGCGCAGGTCTCCGGGCGGCGCGAGCGCGAGGAAACTGAGCAGCAGCCACCCCCGACCGCCGCCGAGGCACGCATACATCCGCTTCTGCCGATAGTTAGGCTTTTTGCTAACTATCGGCAAAACGTCCGTGGCGCACGCCGTGTCACGGCATTCGCGCAGCCCGGGCATACGCGTGGCCATAGGCCGCCGACAGGCCGGCCAGGACATAGAACAGCTTTTCGTAGCCGAGATTCAGTCCGCTATCGAGCAGCATGAGCAGGGTTCCCAGCGTACAGGCAACCAGACTCGCACCGAGCAGCGCAAAATCCGGATCCGCCACCGTCGTGGCCCGCACCGCGCGGAACGCCTGCGCCAGTCCCGACAGCACGAAGGCGAGGATCAGGAACAAGCCGACCAGCCCATAAAAGAGCGCGATGCTGGCGTAGGCATTTACCACATCGATGATACCCTGCCCCTGCCGCAGATCCTCCATTTTCAGCAGCGCCAGCCGGTCGCCGAAGAAGGGATGCTGCTGGATCAGCTGCCACGAGCGCGTGAGGAGCCGCTGGCGGTAGGTCACATTCGCGCGATCCACCGAACCTCCGAAGAACGGCAGCACGCGCGCAATCCGGTCACCGAACGGTGTGAAGCTCACGGCTTCGATCACGACGGCGATTGCGGCGACCGCTTTGAAGGTACGCGCGAACGCTCCGGGCCCGACCACCATGAATGCCAGATAGATGGCCACCGCGCCGATCCAGGGTCCGCGCGAATACGCCGCCAGCAGCCCGAGCCACAGTACCGCAGCACCAAGGATCCGCATCCATCTCGACTCGATGCGCGTCCGCAGGTACAGCCAGAAGCCGAAAGCGACCGCCAGCAGATAGCCGAGGGCGAGCGGGTGACCCGCGGAGCTCTCGGCGCGCAGGATGCCGCCGCGCTCCAGGTACTCGTTGCCGAGACGACGCCCGTCATTCCAGCGCAGCACAATATCGGCATACAGCAACCAGTGCCGCGCCGTCTCGAATACCGCCACCAGGGCCATCACGGCGCAGCCGAGACAAAAGGTCGCCATGGCCTCGGCGATTCTGGTGCGCTGCGCGCAACCCCGGCTGACGACGTAGTAAAGGGCGTAGACATCGACCAGAAACAACACCGCGCGGCGCAACACATTGGTGACCGAGTCCGGCAGGATCACGTGGTGCGGCAGATCTGGGGGAATATAGGTGGCAACCTGCAGCGCGCCGAACGCGAGCAGCAGCACATCCATGCCCCGGAGTCCCACGATCCTGGAATCGTCGCGGTTGCGCCGCAGGCGCAGGGCGGCAGGGATGAGAACGCAAAAAGCCAGCAGCCGGTAGTTGTCGAGGTCGAAGAGCTGATTGATGCCGATCACCGGAATTGCCACCGGAACCGGCGGGACGACGTGCAACAGCAGCAGGTAGAGCGCCACCGGGTTCGAATCCCTGCGGCCCGCCCAGATGAGCAGCGGCACCGCCACGGCAACGAACAGCCAGAACGAGGGGCTCAACAGACCCGCGGCGGTCAGAGCGAGCCAGAGGTTGCAGCGACGCGAAAAATCGGCCGCGTGCATGAAGCGCAGCGCCATCGGCCGGGCAAGCCGGAAGACCAGGAGGGCGATCGCCAGCACGATCGCCAGCTCCTTGAGACTCTGTATCACGAAACCCCGTCAGAGAATTGCGGCGCGCACTCAGCCGGGCTGACGCGCGGCCGCCAGCGCCGCCACCGCCCGTTTCTTGCCGGTCAACAGCACGCGGCGGTGGTAGTCACGCAGAAACCGCCGGAACTCGGGATTCTCGAAACGTGGCTTGCGCTGCGCAGCACTGTGCAGCCATCCCCACAACATCGCCAGGCCACCGAGAACATACGGTTTTTGATTCATTCGCGCCACGGCACTGGCCGCCATGTACAGAAAACCGGTGCCCATGAAGTACTGGCCCTGCCCGTGGCGCATGCGGCCGGCGTAGACGCTGCGCTGGCTGGTTCCCATGGGGCGCAGGTGAATGAAACGCAGCTCGGGCTCGTCCCAGCTGCAGGCAATCCAACCATGCATGCGGCACTGATGACAGTCGATACCGTCCCACATCACCTCGCGCACGAACCCGCCGATCCGTTCGAAGCAGGCGCGGCGGTAGAACTTGCTGGCACCGACGGATGTGTCATCACCATGCCGTTCGTAGATCAGCTCGCCGCCCTGCTCGAGATAGGCCTTGCCGCTGCAGGTTGCCAGCCGCGGCATCGTGTTCATCCGCTCGACCAGGATCTCGAAGTAGCGCGGCGGCAGACGCAGATCCAGATCGAGCTTGCAGAGAAATTCGTAAGCGGTTGATGTCAACGCCGCATATCCCGAGTAGAACGCGTCGATCACCCCCGGGCCGACCGCGCGGCGTCCCCGGTCAGGGCGCGTCACGATCCTGATCCAGTCGTACTGACGGGCGTATTCGGCCAGTATCTCGGGCGTCGTATCGGTCGAGCCGTCGTCGACGATCACCCATTCGACCGGCCGCAAGGTCTGCGCCAGCACGCTATCGAGCGTCTGTCGCATATAGCGCGCTTCGTTCCGGCACGGCGAGATGATGACGTACTGATCGGGCTTCATGGCAGGTGGTGCGACTGCTCGACGGCAGTCATTGCGCTGTGACGCCGACGCAACGTGTCGCGTCGGCCCTAAGCGCGGTTGCCCGGAGGCAGCGGAGCACTGCCGTATCCGGCGTACTCGTAGTAACCGTGCTGGTCGCCGACCAGGGCGTCGTTGACCACCAGGCCACGCAGCTTCTGCTTGTCGATATGTCCCAGCGCATCGAGCACCGCTCGTTGTGGCGTGTGCGCGCTGCGGGCCACGAGCACGATCTGGCCAGGAATCGCCACCAGCGCCCGCGCTTCGCTCGACACCAGCAGCGGCGGCGAATCGAACAGCAGCAGGCGCCGCGGATTGCGTGCAGTCAGTCGGGCGACGACCTCGCGCATGCGGCTGCTGGCAATCAGCTCCGCGGCACCGTCCGGTGGGGAGCCGGCGGGCAGGATCTCGAGACCGGATACCTCGGTGTCATGGATCAACGACTCGACATCCATTTTGTCATCACGCAACGCAGTCAACAGACCGGCCTCGTCCTGCAAGCCCAGCAGATGGGTAATCTGGGCCCTGGGCAGATCACCATCCACGAGCAATACGGAAATGTCCCGCTCGCGCGCCATGCTGAGTGCGAGGTTCAGGGTAATAAAGGTCTTGCCATCGCCGGGCAGCGCGCTCGAAAGCAGAATCGCCCGCGCATCGGCCGCGGCGCCGCTGCCCAGAGCCCGGTCGATCAGTGGGCGCTTGATGCGGTGGCAATAGTCGGCAAAGCGCCGCTCCTCGCTCTGCTCCGGCAGGTACCCCGCGGCCCGCAACCGCTCGAAGTCGATCGTGGCCCGCCGGTGCACCGGCCGCACTTCCAGGGTCGCCACGGTGTCGGCGCGCGCCGTGGCCGGCACGAGCACCGCGGCCGCTGGCTCCTTCGCGGCACCAGAGGCGCGGCGTAGCTTCTCGAGCGAGTTTTCGATGAGGCTCAAAGCTACACCAGTCTCTGCAGGGCCCCTGGCAACGACAGCCGCACACCCTTGTGGCTCAGCGCCGCTGCGGCTGCGAACGCCACGATCAGGCAGGCAGCGGCCGCGGAGAACCTGAGAATCTGCCAGCGGCGCGCGCGCCGGGCACGCAGCGGGAATGCGGAGCCGACCGCTGCGAGCACCGTCATGCCGGTCGCCGCCGTGAGCCCGCTCGGTGAGCCCACCAGCGGTCGCAGGCGGTCGACGCGGTTGGCAATGACGACTCCTGCTACGAGGGCGGCCAGCAGAATCCCCGCCATCAGCGGCAGTCTCCTCGGCCACACCGGGCGCTTGCTCACGATCGGAGGTTCGACCACCTCGAACTTTACCGAGCCGGCGCTGTCGGCCCGTTCGCCCAGCCGCGCCTTCTCGAAACTGGACAGCAGCGCGGTGTACTGTGCCTTGTTCACATCGTAGTCACGCGTCAGCTGCGCGAACTCGGCCTCCACCTGCGGTGCGGTGTTGAGCAACTGCCGCAGCTGCCGCTCCTTGCCTTCGTGCTCCACCAGCTGCGTGCGCAGATCGGCGATATCCACGTCGGCATGATTGAGCTCGAGTTGAATGCTCTGATAGACGGGATTGGCGCTGGCACCGCTCGAGGCGACCGCACCGGCGTCGCCGTTCCTCAGACTCTCGATCTCTGCTGCCCGACGGCGCTCCAGATCGGCGAGGTTCTTGCGCGTCTCGATCACATCCGGGTGCTTGTCGGTAAATCTCATCAGCAGCTCGTCCAGGTGTGCGCGGGTCTGCGCGATGCGCGACACCGTATCCATGCCCACGGCGCCGCCCGGGCCGCCGACCGGGGCGATGGCCGCGGTGGCCGAGACTGCGGCATCGCCGTGCAGCTGCTTTTCCAGTGCAGCCCGCCGGTTCTCGGCCACGAGCAGCTTGGTGCGCGCCTCCTCGACCGCCATCGTCTCTTTCTGCAGCTGCTCGAAATAGCCGCCGCGCTCCGAGGGCATCAGGCCGAAGTGCCGGGACTTGAAGTCGGCGAGAGCGTCTTCGGAGTTGCGCAGCCGCTTCTCGTAGTCCTTCACCTGGCCCTCGAGGAATTGCTGGGCGCTCTCGGATCCCTGTTTCTTGCCGCCCAGGGTCTCATCGATCAGCGTCTGCAGGAGAATGCTCACTACCTTCAAGGCCCGGGCACGCTCGGTGTCCTGGTACTCGATAGCGTAGGTCGTGCCCCCCGCAGCACCTTCCATCTGTGCCTCGTCCGCGTTCTCCTTCCCGAGCTGCACGTGCTTCAGCAGGTAGGCGACGGCGCGATCCTCGTGCACGGGATCGGTGACAGATGCCGGTAACAGGCCGACCATCCGCGCGATCCCCAGCAAGCGCGCATCGGTGAGCAGCGACTCACGTACGTAGCTCAGCTCGACCCCGACGTCCTGCTGCGTTGCGAGGCCTTCGAGCGCCGGTTTCAGCGCGGTGCGCGTATCGACGAGCACCGAGGCACGGGCCTCGTAGCGATCCGGCAGCATGAAAATCAGGGCCCATCCGGCGAGCGCCAGGCCCGAGGCAATGAGAAACCCCAGCCAACGGTAGCGCCAGATTCCCTGGACCTCGTCCAGGAGCTTGTCGAAGTGCGGGTTCACGAACCGAGCTGACCTTCCGGAATTCGGGCTTACCCCTTGCAGGCAGCACTTATAGTAGCGATATTTTGCGACACAGCCGGGCCGGCGTTGCAAGGCGGCAACCGTCCCGACTTAAGTAGCGTCGCTTCCATTACCTGTGGACCGCCCCCGCACAGTCCAAGTTGCCGCTGGCGCGTCGCGAAACTGTGCGCTGCGTCTCACTCCGACGGCCCGCGGCGCCACGCTGTCTTGCAAGGGCAACATCTTGTCTGTCAGACTTTAAAAAAAGGCGAATAGCCTTTGGGCAGCTGCGGTCGGTACGGGCGTAACAAACTCTGACGAAAGAATGTCCGGCGCTCGGACAGACTAAGTCAAAGAACAGCGCCACCATTACCTAAGCTTTTGAATTCAAAGCAGTAGGCATCGAGTTAACTACAATTATCGTCGCTCTCGATCCGATGAAGGTAGGCCCAGGAGAGTGAACGTGCGCGATGCGGATGCGCGCGGCCAGGGCCAAAGGGTACGGAAGCCAACATGGCGAGCGTAATTCAGTCAGTGCCAAGCCGGCGCGTCCGACTCGGACGCATCGAGCCGGCCGCCGTCGCGGTGCTAACGCGACTCGATCCGGTCATCGTTGCCGCAGGCCTCATTGCCTGCCAGGTGCTCTCTGGACGACCGCTGACCTCGGCGCTGATCTATCTCGCGTTGCTCGCGTTCGTGCTCGCGAGCCCGCTGTTCGGCAGCTTCGACCTGCCGCATCTCAACTCCAACGGGCAGACTGCGCTCTCGAGTCTTCCGGCCGCCTGCTCACGCGTGTTGGTGCGCTGGGGTGCCATCGTCGCCGCGCTGCTGTTCTTCATGTACGCGTTCAAGGCCGGCGAGCAGTTCTCCCGCAAGGTCGTGTTCACCTGGTTCGCGTTTACTCCCATGGCGCTGTGCGCCTCGCAGGCGATGCGCCTGCGGGCGGACTGGTTCGCCGCCCAGACGGCGATGCGCCGCTACATCATCGTCGGCGTGAACGACGTCGGTCTGGAGCTGGCGCGGCGACTGCCGGCGCAGGGGTTCTCCGGCTACTTCGATTTCAGAAGCCCCGACCGCGTCAGCCCGCTGCTCGATGCCGATCAGTTCGCCGGTCATTGCCGCGACCTGGCCGACTACGTGCGCGCTCATTCGGTGGGCCTGGTATATATCGCATTGCCGCTCGCCAACGTGCCGCGCCTCGGTGCGTTGATCAATGCGCTGCGCGACACGACCGCCTCCGTGTACTTCGTCCCCGACGCCTTCGCCTTCGACCTGATCCAGGGTCGCGTGGGCGAGGTCAACGGCATGCCGGTGCTGTCGGTCTGCGATACACCCTTCCATGGCACCGACGCCGTGGTGAAGCGCACCATGGATATCCTGTTCGGCGCCTGCGCGCTGCTGCTCGCTCTGCCGTTGCTGGTCGTGATCGCTGCGGCGGTGAGACTGAGCTCGCCGGGCCCGGTGCTGTTTCGCCAGCGGCGCTACGGCCTCAACGGCGAGGAGATCACGGTCTACAAGTTCCGCTCGATGACCGTGTGCGAGGACGGACCGGTGGTGACGCAGGCCACCGCGCGGGATGATCGGGTCACCGGCATCGGGCGCTTCATCCGCCGCACCTCCCTCGATGAGCTGCCGCAGCTGTTCAACGTCCTGCAGGGGACCATGAGCCTGGTAGGACCGCGACCGCACGCGGTCGCGCACAACGAGAAATACCGTCGATTGATCAACGGTTACATGATCCGCCACAAGGTTCGTCCCGGCATTACCGGTCTCGCACAGATGCACGGTCTGCGCGGAGAGACCGACACGGTCGAGAAGATGGCGGCCCGCGTGCGTTACGACCTCGAGTACCTGCGCAACTGGTCACCATGGCTGGACATCAAGATCCTGGTCAAATCGCTCGGTGTGGTCTGGAAAGACTACAAGAGCACGTACTGAACGCGGCGCCCGTACTCTGCGAGATCGACGACTTCGATCTCGCCGGCTTCTGCGCCACCGCCGCGGCTATCGGGCTCGAGCGCTACGCCTACGTCGTGACACCCAACGTGGATCATCTGATCCGCTACTTCGATGAGCCCGGCTTCCGCGCGCTCTACCACGCGGCCGACTACGTCGTCCTGGATAGCCGGGTGGTGGCCGCGGCCGTGCGCCTGCTGACGGGCCAGCGGCTACGGGTCTGCCCGGGTTCCGATCTGACCGCCGAATTGCTCAGCCGCGTGGCCGCCCGCACCGATCGTGTCGTTCTCATCGGTGGCAGCGCCTCGCAGGCGCGACGGATAGGCGCGCGCTACGGCCTGACGAACATCGAGCACCACCAGCCGCCGATGGGATTCATCAGCGATGCGCAGGCTACCGAGCACTGCCTGCGATTCATCGAAGAGCGCAGTCCGTTCCGCTTCTGCTTCCTGGCGGTGGGCTCGCCCCAACAGGAAACCATCGCCCGGCTGCTGCAGTCGCGTGGTCGCGCCCGTGGGCTGGCGTTATGCGTCGGTGCGTCGCTCAATTTCCTCACCGGCGCGGAACGGCGTGCGCCTCACTGGGTGCAGCGGCTGGCGCTGGAATGGCTGCACCGCCTGGCGATGGACCCGCGGCGCCTGGCGCGGCGCTACCTGGTGCGCGGTCCGCGGATCTTCGGGCAGCTGCTGCGGCGTCGGCTGATGTTGCAACCGAGGTGCCCGCCTGCCCTGCCGGTTTGACACTCGGGCCCTGCAGGCTCTGACCATCGACTGCTTCCTGCCGCTGTCGCGCATGAAGCAGCTCGCCGCGTCGGCGTACGACACGTACGCCCACGCAGTGCCGTTCCCGCACATCGTTCTGGATGATTTCTTCGACCCGGAGCTGGTGGAGCTGGTCCTGTCCGAGTTTCCCCAACCCGGCGCCATACGCTGGCAGCAGTTCGACAACGAGCACGAGATCAAGCTGGCATCGGCCGCCGAGTCATCCTTCGGGCCAGTCACGCGCCTGTTCCTCTATCACCTGAATTCGATCACTTTTCTGGAGTTTCTCAGCGCCGTTACCGGAATTCCGCATCTGATCTCCGATCCGGGTTTTGACGGCGGCGGACTGCATCAGATCGTGCGCGGCGGCAAGCTGGGCGTGCATGCCGACTTCAACCGCCACGGGACGTACGGCCTCGACCGCCGGCTGAATCTCCTCCTGTATCTCAACAAGGACTGGCGCGAGGAATACGGCGGGCACCTGCAGCTGTGGAACCGGGACATGAGCCGCTGCGAAGCCAGGGTGCTGCCGGTATTCAATCGCGTAATGATCTTCGGCACCACGGACTTCACCTACCACGGTCATCCCGACCCGCTGCAGTGTCCGGAGGGCATGACCCGCAAGTCGCTCGCCCTGTACTATTTCAGCAATGGGCGTCCGGCGGAGGAAGTCAGTGGCTCGCACTCCACAATATTCCGTGCGCGACACGAGAGTGAGTTCAAACTGACCGCCGCGCAACGCCTGCGCGCCATCGCCAGGGATCTGCTGCCGCCCATCATCGTGCGGCGGCTGCAGAAGCGCATCCGCACCCCGAGAGCTCCTTGAGCGAAACCGTCGTGATCACCGGCGCCGGATCCGGCATCGGCCAGGCTCTGGCAGTGGGCTTCGTCGGCGCCGGGGCGCACGTGGTCGCCATCAGCCGCGGCGCCGAACGCCTGGAACGCACGCGGCAGCTGTGCGCGGGTCCCGGTTCGATCGACTGTCAGCCTCTGGATGTTGGCAACGCCGACGGACTCCAGCAATTGCTCGCGCGCCTCGTGCGCGAGCGCAACGTCGACATCGTGATCAACAACGCTGCGGTGTATCCACGCGCGACACTGGCTGACATGACTCCCGGAGAGTGGGCGGACGGAGTCGTCACGAACCTCAACGGCGTCGCCTACAGTTGCCGTGCCGCAGTCAGAGCGTTACCGCCGGAACGCGCGGCGATAATCGTCAACGTCGGCAGCTTCGCCTACCGCGGTCCGCAACCCGGCAGCACGCTTTATTGTGCGACCAAGGCAGCCGTGGAAGCGTTCACGCGCGCTCTGGCGGTCGAGCTCGCGGCGGCGCACTCCAGGTTGATAGTGAACCACTGGGTCCCCGGCACGTTCCGTACGTCAATGGGCGTCGCCAGCGGCGACGACCCACGCCTCGCCTACGACCGCCTGCAGGCCGTGCTGCGGCTGTCGCGAGCCGGGCCGGGCGGCCGGACGTTCCTGGGCGACGCCGAGTGGCTGCCACCACGTTCCCTGCGGTCCCGAGTCAGATCGCTGCTCTCCGGGCGCAGGCCCTGAGCAGGGCGCGGGCGCCTCGTGGCCGAGACGGATCTGCACCTGTCCGGGCATTGTTGGGATGCCGCAGTCATCGGCAGCGGTATCGGCGGGGCGACGGTCGGTGCCCAGCTCGCAGCGCAGGGGCTGAGCGTGGCTTTCCTGGAGAAAGGCCGACGAATCGCCGCCGGTATCGACACCAGCGATGAGGTCACCGCGGCGGCTCGCCTCAAGGGCGGCTGGTGGCCGCATCCGCTCAGCGAACGACGCGCCGACCGGCGCTGTGAGCGGTTCTTCGCACCGCTCGGCTGCGCGGTGGGGGGCACTTCGATCTTCTACGCTGCTGCGCTCGAGCGCATGGAGGCAGCGGACTTCCGGGCATTGCAGACTGCCGGGCAGATCGTGCCCGACTGGCCGGTGTCCTTTGCGGAGTTCGCGCGCTGCTACGAGGCTGCGGAGAGCCTGTACCGCGTGCATCGCCTGCCGATCGATGAGGCCAGGGGTCGCGTGAGCGACTGGGACCTGGCCTTCATCGACAAGATGCGTCGCAGCGGCCTGCGCCCCGAGTTGCTGAGCGTCGCGATGCGCTACGACGCGGAATGCCAGGAATGCATAGGCAGGATCTGTCCGCGCGGCTGCAAGGCGGACGCGGTCAGCGCGTGCCTCGAGCGCGCACTGCGCGAGCCGGCGTGCCGCCTGTTCGAGGACTGTGAGGTGCTGGCGCTCGAGGCCGATGCGAGCCGCGTTCGCAGCATCCGGGTGCGGCACCACGGCGAGCAGCTCGAAGTCCGCGCGCGGACGGTGGTGTTGGCCGCGGGAGCGCTGCACTCACCGCAGATACTGCTGCGGTCGCGCAGCGCAGCATGGCCGCGTGGCCTGGCAAATTCCTCCGATCAGGTGGGCCGGAACCTCATGTTCCACACCTCGGATCACTTCGCCGTGTGGGCGCCGCAGCGACTCAACCGTAACGCCCGACAGAAGAAGTCGATCTCGGTGCGTGACTTCTACCTCGATCAGGGCGAGCGCCTCGGTTACATACAGAGCGTGGGACTGGAGGTGGGGGCGGGAACCGTCGCCGTAATCCTCAAGAACCTGCTGCGCCGCCGCGGCCTGCACAACGAGCTGTTACTGAAGCTGCTCACGAAGGTGCCCGCGCACGCCGTGGCCGGCTTGCTCGGAGCGGCCGGCGTGTTCGCCGCCATGACCGAGGACGATCCCATGCCGGACAACCGCATCGTTCTCGATGGCGGCGAGCCCGATGGCGCGAGTTTCCACTACACGATCTCGGCCGACCTCCGTCGGCGCGCCGATGCCCTGTACGCCCGGTTTGCGCGCTGCGTGCGCCCCTGGCGGCTGGCGCGGTTGTCGCCCGAGCTCGGCATGAACTACGGGCATCCCTGTGGTACCTGCAGATTCGGTAACGATCCGCGCAGCAATGTGCTCGACCGCAACTGCCGGACTCACGATATCGAGAATCTGTACGTCGTGGACTCCTCGTTCATGCCGCGCAGCGGCGCGGTCAACCCGAGCCTGACCATCGCGGCGAATGCGCTCCGGGTCGCACCTCACATCGCGGCGCACCTGGCAGCCTGAGCTGAATGTTATTCAACTCGGTTGCGTTCTTCTGTTTCCTGCCCCTGGTCTATCTCACCTACCGTGTGCTGCCGTTTCGCTGGCAGAACTGGCTGCTGCTGCTGGCCGGGTACGTCTTCTATGGCTGGTGGGACATCCGCTTCCTGTTCCTCATCGCGTTCTCCACCACGGTCGACTTCGCCATCGGCCTGTTACTCGCCAATGGCCGGATCGAGAAGCGCACGCTGCGCACGATCTCGCTGTTCCTGATCTGCGCCGCGGCGCTGTTCCTCTGTCCGGATTGGTCGGCGGTCACCTCCCGGCCTGCCGCTCTGCGCGGTCTGCTCGTGCCGCAGCGCCTGGGATTGGCGGTTCTGGCCGGTACGGTCGTCTTCGTGTCGACCGCTCTCCTCATGATCGGGCGTTTCTGCGCGCGGCCGCTGACGGAGGCGCGACGCCGGTCGCTGATCTTCTGCTCGGTGCTCGTCAACCTGACATTCCTCGGGTTCTTCAAGTATTTCAATTTCTTCGTCGACAGCGCCGCGAGTGTCGTGAGCTCGCTCGGCGTCGATCCGCAGCCTCTGCACCTCTCCGTGGTACTGCCGGTCGGCATCAGCTTCTACACCTTCCAGTCGCTCAGCTACACGATCGATGTCTACCGACGCGTCGCTGCCCCCACGACGAGATTCCGGGATTTCGCGCTGTATGTGGCCTATTTCCCGACGATGGTGGCCGGTCCGATCGAGCGCGCGCGGCATCTGCTGCCGCAGTTGGTGCAGCCGCGGCAGATACGCGCGGCACAGTCTGCGGATGGGCTGGTGCTGATTCTGCTCGGGCTGTTCAAGAAGGTCGGTATCGCCGACGGCCTCGCCCCGGCGGTGAACGCGGTTTTTTCCTCGAGCGGAGCCGTCAGCCGCGGCGACATCGTGCTCGCGACGCTGTTGTTTGCGGTGCAGATCTTCTGCGACTTCTCCGGTTATTCGGACATCGCCCGGGGCGTCAGCAAGCTCTTCGGGATCGAGCTGGCGCTGAATTTCAATCTGCCGTATTTCTCCCGGAGCCCGGGCGAGTTCTGGAAACGCTGGCACATCAGTCTCAGCACCTGGCTGCGCGATTATCTCTATATACCCCTCGGCGGAAATCGAGGTGGGCCGGTGCGCACCTACCTCAACCTGTTCGTGACCATGCTGCTGGGGGGCCTGTGGCACGGCGCGGCCTGGAATTACGTTCTGTGGGGCGGCTATCAGGGGGCACTGCTGTCCGGGCAGCGGCTGCTGACCCGGGGCCGCCTTGATGCGCGTGCGTCCTCTGCGCCGGCCGCCGCGCAGGGCACGGCGACACACGCCCTGCCCGGCCTGCGCTCGGTCCTGACAACGCTGCAGATCTGCGCCTTCTTCACCCTGTGTTGTTACGGCTGGCTGTTGTTCCGTGCCTCCTCATTCGCTCAGATCCGGGCATTCACCGCACAACTGGCCGGGCTCGGCCCGGGTGCCGCATCGGTCATCACCAAGCCGGCGACCTCGGCAGTCCTGGGGATCGTCGTACTGGCATTCCTGCAGGTTTGCGACTATCGGGCCGAGAGACTCGAGAGCTTCAGGGACTGGCGCCCCGAGTTGCAGGGCGTGCTGTATGCCGTATTGATCTTCATATTCGTCATGGGCACGAGTAATGCCCCAGTCCAGTTCATCTACTTTCAGTTCTGAGCCTGCTCCGGGGGCCGGTCGACTGCGCGGGCTGCATGGACCGGTCGCGCGGACCCTGGTCTGGACGGCCATCTCGCTTGCGGTGATCGATGGCCTCATCGGCCTCGCATTCCGGATGCCGGCCGACCCACGGGCCGACGCTTCAGCATTGCAACGGTACTTCGACTACGGTCGCTCGATCGAGGGGAAGCTGCGACGCATGGTGGGTCGTACTCCAGCGCAGGACGCCGCGATCGTGGCGACGGGCTGGCTGTCCGAAGAATGTGACGTCGATACCAGGGAGTCGCCGGGGAAGTTGGTATTCGACATCTATGGCATGTCCTTCACCAATCAGATCGCCGCGCGCATGGAAGCATCCGACCCCCGGCTTGCGAGCCAGCGCTTCGGCGGCCCTGCCGCCCCGCCGAGCCACAGCTATGCCTGCTTCGCACGCCGGGTCGGGCGCCGTCACCTCGCACCCGTACAGATCATCGGCGTGCTCGCATCCAGCGTTCCCCGTATGCAGACCTTGAGCGGCCTGACGACGAGCTTCGAGGTTCCCGAGCCATTCACCTACCCGCGCTATTCGCTCGGCAGCGCTGGGCGACTGCAGGCGGAAATGCCCGCGATCACATCGCGGAGCGAGCTCCGCGCGGCTCTCGCCGACCCGCCGCTCTGGCAAGCTTTCGTGGCGCAGTTGCGCCATGACGACGGCTTTTACGCCGAAGACGTGTTCAGGGCCGACATATTCGATCACAGCGTACTGGGGCGACTGCTGCGGCGCGCCTGGGGACAGCGGACGATCCGGAACCGCACCGACGCGCTTCGTCCGCAGCAGGACTTCGCCGGTGCCCCGGACCTCGTAGCCACGCTGCGCGCCATGCTGCTGGACTTCAGCGAGCAAGCGCGGACCGCCGGCAGCCGGCCGGTGGTCATATTGCTCGAAGACCGCGGCTATGGACGGACGCTGGCGGCGATGCTGACGGAGACACTTCGAGAGAATTCGATAGATTTCGTCGCTACTTCGGCCATCGTCCCGACCAGTGACTCGGCGAATTTTCTGCCGGACGGACATTTCACGCCGCCCGCGAATGAGAAGATCGCCGCGGCAGTCCTCGCGGTGCTCGGCCGCCGTTAGGGGAGGAACACCGGCGCTGGGCTGGCGAGTGCATTCCAGCCGTGAGCGGGGTTGAGGGCCATATCCAGGCCGTACCAGGTGAGCGCGGCGGGGGTGCTGTAGAGACCCGGACCCTGGAAGGTCATGCTGAAGGAGCTGTTGTTCGAGGCTCCGCCGCCGAGATTGTTCGAGTCCCACGACCAGGGCATCCAGCCAAAGCCAGCCGCCTCG
>JAFAKO010000141.1 GCA_019235245.1 Gammaproteobacteria bacterium | reverse complement strand
GGCGCGTCGCTGTTGCTCGGCGCGCTGGTATGGCTGGCAGTCGCGCGCCAGCCCGCCTGGATCGGCTGGGCGCTGCTGGCGGCCGGTGCCGCCGGGGTGGTCTACGGCTTGTGGCGCTCGCCGCGAAGCACCGACGTCAAGTAAGTGCAGCGCTCGCTTACCGAAGGCTCGATCCCGCTCGGCCTGTTCCGCTTCGCGCTGCCGATCCTGTTCGCCAACATCCTGCAGTCGCTCAACGGCTCGGTGAACTCCATCTGGGTGGGACGCTTCCTCGGCGAAGCCGCTCTCACCGCCACCTCCAACGCCAACACCGTGATGTTCCTGCTGATCGGCGCGGCCTTCGGCATCGCCATGGCGGCCACCATCCTCATCGGTCAGTGCATCGGCGCCAACAATCTGCGCGAGACCAGGCGCGTGGTCGGCACCAGCGCAACTTTCTTCGCCGGCATTTCCGTGGCGATGGCCGTCGCCGGGCTGCTGCTGTGCCGGCCGCTGCTCATCGCGATGAGCACGCCCGCCGACTCGCTGCCGCTGGCGGTGGCCTACATGCGCGTGATCTTCCTGGCGCTGCCGTGGCTATACATGTACGCCTTCGTGATGGCGGTGCTGCGTGGCGCCGGGGATTCCAAGACGCCGTTCTATTTCATGCTGCTCTCGGTCGGCATCGACATCGCGCTCAACCCGGTGTTCATCTTCGGGCTCGGGCCGTTCCCGCGCCTCGGGATCGCCGGCTCCGCGCTCGCCACCTTCGTCGCGCAGGCGGTGAGCCTCATCGCGCTCATCCGCCATCTGTACCGCCGGCATCACATCCTTTGTCTGCACCGCAGCGAGCTGCACTACCTCAAGCTCGATCGCGCGCTGGTGGCGGTGCTGGTGAGGAAGGGCATCCCGATGAGCGCGCAGCTGCTGGTGATCTCGTTGAGCGGCGTATTGATGATCACCCTCGTCAACCGCTTCGGCGTCGACACCACCGCGGCGTTCGGCGCGGCGCTGCAGATCTGGAACTACATCCAGATGCCGGCGTTCGCCGTCGGCATGGCGGTCTCGGCCATGACGGCGCAGAACGTCGGTGCCGGCAAGTGGGCGCGCGTCACGCGCATCGCGCGCATCGGGGTGCTGTACAGCCTGCTGCTCACCGGCTCGATCGTGCTGCTGATCGAGGGACTCAACACCTGGGTGTTCGGCCTGTTCCTGCCGGGCGGCTCCGCGGCGCTCGCGATAGCGAGCCACATGAACCGCATCGTGACTCCTTCCTGGATCTTCTTCGGCATCTCGCTCACGCTCTTCGGCGTGGTGCGCGCGACCGGCGCGGTCATGGCGCCGCTCATCATCCTCACCATCACGCTGCTCGCGGTGCGCTTTCCGCTGGCGGAGGCGCTCCTCGATCGCTACCAGGTGGATGCGGTGTGGTGGAGCTTCCCGGTATCTTCGGCGCTGTCAGCGGTGCTCGGCACGCTCTACTACCGCTACGGCGACTGGCGCCATGCGCACATGGCGGCGCCGGCGCGGCCGTGACGCCTCACTGCGCCGGCAGCTCCGTGACCGTGGCGGCGCGCGGCTCGATCCACAGCGCCCGTGCCCGCCCGCACAATTCCCCCTTGCCATCGAAGATCGCCGTGCCGGCCTCGAGCTTGCGGCCGCTGCCGCCCAGGCGCCAGCCGATGAGCGTGCAGGACTCCCCGACGTGTACCCGCCGATCGACGTGCGCGATGAATTCCGCGAGCAGCATCATGCGATCGTCGGGCGCCACGGCGTAATACCCGGGGCAGTCGAGCGCCGCCGACATGAACTCGGCGCGCACCTTGCCGTCGCCCGCATCGAGCGAGCTGTCCGGCACCCAGGGCGCCGCCACGACGCCGAGCTCCGGGATCGGGCCGGCGAAAATGCGCAGGCCGTCCCCGCGCACCCGCTGCGTGCCGCAGACGAAGCAGCTCGGGAAGCGGTGATGGCGGAAGCCCGCATAGTGACGCGAGGCCTCCACCGCCTCGAGATAGTCCGGCGGCGCCGGCGCCTCGAGCTCGAGGGCCGCCGGGCGCGCCTCGCCGATCGGCTCCTCAGCGTGCAGCACGCGAATTCCCCCATCTTCCAGAGCCGTCACGGTGAGCTCGGTCTCCAGCGGCGGTGGCTGCAACAGGCGCACCGCCACGGTGCGCGGGGCGAGCGTCGCCACGAGCCCGGCGAAGTAGCCGCCGTTGGCAGAGGCCGGCGGACCGCAGAAGCGGCTGGCGATGGAGATCTTCTCCATAGGCGGCTTCAGGATGGAGGTTCCGACCGCTGCAGGCAAATCGGCGCCGGTCGCCGGGTCGCAATCAGTTGCTGCGCAGCCCGGCCAGGAAGCTGCCGGGATCCTCGCCGCGCTCCAATACCTCCACCAGCGCCGACCCCACCACCACGCCATCGACGTGGCCGCGCAGCCGCTCGACCTGCTGGCGCGTGCGGATGCCGAACCCCGCGCATACCGGCAACGCTGACACCGCGCGCACGCGATCGAGATAGCCGAGCACCTCGTCCGGCACGGCGACGTTGCGCCCCGTGGTGCCCGTCATGGTGACCGCGTACACGAAACCCTGGCTGCCGGCGCACAGCTGCGCGAGGCGCTGCGGCTCGGTGACCGGGGTGACCATCTGCACGAGCGCCAGCTGCCACTCATCGAGCGCGCTGCGCAGCTCGCCGCTCTCATCGAGGGGGAGATCCGGCACGATGAAGCCGCACACACCCGCGCGTGCGGCGCTCGCCGCCAGGTGCTCGAGGCCGAAAGCGAGCAGCGGGTTGAGGTAACTCATCAGGAGTAGCGTGTGTTGAGTCCAGGGAGCGCCGCGATCTCCTCGAGTATCCAGGCGAGGCTCACCCCCTGGGAGAGTG
>JAFAKO010000394.1 GCA_019235245.1 Gammaproteobacteria bacterium | reverse complement strand
GTCCCAGCGCTGTTTCCTGAGTTCGGCCAAGAACCTTCGCATTTGCCCTCCAAACTGATGCGACAGCGCGGCTGCGCTGGCGTGAAGGAATTATAGGAAGAATGTTAAGAACAGATGACAAGCCGCTGTCTTAACAACTATTTTTTGATGCATTCACGCGCCACCACCTTCACTCCATTGTCACAATCACGGGTGACGATGCGCCGCAACATGAGAATCATGATCGTGAGCGACGCCTGGTTTCCCCAGACCAACGGCGTCGTCAACACACTGGCGCAGACTGCTGCGTGGCTCGTGCGCTTCGGGCACGAGGTGAAGATCATCGCGCCCCGCGACTTCCGCACGTTCCCCTGCCCGAGCTATCCCGAGATTCGCATCGCTGTGCGGCCGATGGCGGGACTTGCGCGCCGCATCGCACTCTTTCGTCCGCAGGCGCTGCACATCGCCACCGAAGGACCGCTCGGCTTGGCCGCGCGGCGCTACTGCCTCAGGCGCGGCTGGCGGTTCACGACCTCCTACCACACCCAGTTTCCGCAGTACCTGAAATCCCGCTGGCCGATACCGCTATGGCTTTCTTACGCCGCGCTGCGCCGCTTCCATGCGGCCGCGCAACGCTGCATGGTTAGCACGCCCTCGGTGGAGGGGGAGCTGCGCCAGCGCGGCTTCCGCAATCTCGTGCGCTGGCGGCGCGGCGTCGACACTGAACTGTTTCGGCCGCGGAGCAAGGAGTTCCTGCAGCTGCCGCGGCCGATCGCCGCCTACGTCGGACGGGTCGCGGTCGAGAAGAACGTGGACGCGTTCCTCAGGATGCCCTGGCGCGGCGCGAAGATCGTGATAGGCGACGGGCCTGAGCGCGCACGGCTCGAACTGCAGCACCCGGAGGCCGTGTACGCCGGCTTCAGGTTCGGCGAGGACCTCGCCGCGCATCTCGCCGCCGCCGACGTGCTGGTTTTCCCGAGCCTCACCGACACCTTCGGCCTGGTCAATCTCGAGGCAATGGCGTGCGGGGTGCCGGTCGCGGCCTACCCGGTCACCGGTCCGATCGACGTGGTGGAGGATGGCGTCACCGGCGCGCTCGATACGGATCTCGGTAGCGCCGCCGAGCGCGCGCTCACGCTCGATCCGCGCGCGTGCCGTGCGCGCGCGCTGCAGTCGAGCTGGGACGCGTGCACCCGCGAGTTCGAAGCCAACCTCGTCGCCTGCCGCCCGGGACCGCGCACGCGCGGTGCCGCCGAGCGCGTAGGTCTCGAGCGGGCGGCCTGACTCAGCTCAACGGAGCGCCTTCAGCGGCGCTCCCAGTGTCCCGGCCGCATGTGCCAGGCGCCACCCGAGTGCACCCAGGCGTGCGGTACCCAGCGGTAACCCGGCCGCGGCGCTTCCCAGCGCCCGGGATGCCAGGCGTAGCGTCCGCCTTCCCAGAACCACGCGCCGCCGATCCAGAAGTACCCGGGCGCGGGCGCCACGCCCACCGCTTCGTATTGCACCGCCGGCGGGGCTTCGTATGCGACCACTTCGCCGCGCACGCCCACTGGCGTCACGACACACCCGGACAAAGCAATGCCGAGCACTGCGCCCGCGAGGGCAATCCTGACGGAAGAGAGTTTCATTGAGCTGCCTCCTTTGGGGCTCATGCGCTGCTTGCGACCAACAGCATACTGAGGACAACGCGTGTCCGGTCGCGATGCTGACACAGCCAGCCAGCCGACCGAAGCCCCGGCTGCGGGGAGTGCGACCCGAATCACGCGCGCGCCACGGCGTCGCGTGTTCAGCGGCCGTTCAGCGCCCGAGTATCCCGACCCGGGCGCCGTCAAGCGAGCGCGTACAGGATCTCGACGAACGACCCCACCGCACCGTCGAGTCCCTGCACCCTCGGGTTCGTCGAGTCGATGAGATAGTACTCGTCCGGCGCGTGCGCGCCGGTGCCGTGCCCGAGCCCGAACCCGAGCGCCGGCAGGCTGAGCGGCGGATCGGTGAAGCGGTATCCCGGCCACGAGCCGGGACTGCGCGGCAGGACATGCGGTGAGTAGCCGAGCTTGCGATAAGTGCCGAGCACCGCCTTGGCGAGGCGGCTGTCGGGATCGGTCTGGGTCGGATTGTAGCCGCCGGTCATGTTGACCTCGATGTCGGCGAAGCCGCGCTTTGCGAGGTGCGCCTTCAGCTTCGCGAGCGTATCGCTCGCGGTCATGTCCGGCACCAAGCGCATGTCGATCTTGGCCACCGCGCGGTGCGGCAGGATGGTCTTGCCGCCGGGACCGGTGTAGCCACCGACCAGTCCCTCGATGTTGATGGTCGGCTGCGAGTACAGGCGCAGGAGCGATTCCTGCCAGGAGAGATCGTGCACCCAGTGCTGCACGCGGTACTCGCTCTTGAGCACGTCCTCTGAGACCGA
>JAFAKO010000046.1 GCA_019235245.1 Gammaproteobacteria bacterium | reverse complement strand
GGCACTGTGCGCAGGGCGCTGAGGTCGGGATGTGGTTCGCGGGCTTGATCTCGCCGGCGAGGAACGAGGTCGTGGTGTGGCAGGTCCCGCAATCGCCGGTCTTCGGATGAATCGCGTCGAGCGTCGCGGTGGGTCGCGAGTCGCCGGCCGTGGTGTCGGTGCCGGTGATCATGCCCAGGTACTGCGCGCTCTGATGACAGGTCTGACAGCCGCCGACGTCGCCGGCACCGCCGATGGTGGCGTGCCCGGGGATGCCGAGGGTCGGCGCGTTGATGTTCGGCGTGCCGAGCCTGAAGCCGCCGGGATTGAGGTTGGCGGTCGAGTGACAGCCTGAGCCATTGCAATCGAGCGTCCCGATCGGGAAGTGATTGCCCGGGCTGGTCACCATGGTGACATTGATGAACGGTCCCACCGTGGGTCCATGACAGGAGAGACAGCCGGTCACGCCCTGGTGCGTGCCGGTCACCGAGTACAGCGCGTAGTTGCCGGGGGTGGTATGGCACTGTGCGCAGGGCGCTGAGGTCGGGATGTGGTTCGCGGGCTTGATCTCGCCGGCGAGGAACGAGGTCGTGGTGTGGCAGGTCCCGCAATCGCCGGTCTTCGGATGAATCGCGTCGAGCGTCGCATTCGGCCGCGAGTCGCCCGCTTTCGTGTTGGTGCTCGGGTGCATCCCGATGTAGGCCGCGGTCTCGTGGCACAGGGCGCACGACAGGGCCTTCGCGGCGGGATGGTTCATGGTCGCGACGGCCCAGGTCGTGAACTCGGTGGTGGAGTGACACGCCTCGCAAGGCACCGGGCTCACGCCACTGGCGCTGATCGGGAAATGATTCGCAGCAAGCCCGTCGCCGTGTACGCCGTCGTGGCAGGCGGCACAGCCACTCTTGACGCCCGCATGCGTGAAAACCGCGCCCGTCCAGGTCATCGTGTTGTGGCAGGCGTCGCACTCGAGATTCGTGAGGATGTGATTCGGCGGCTTTCCCTGCGCCTGCGTGCCGTTATGGCAGGTCGAACAGCTGCCGCGCGTCTGGGTGTGATCGAAGTTGACCGAGGGCTTCCAGGCGATCGGGGTATGGCACGCATCGCACTGGTCGGTCGACATGATGTGGTCGGCCGGTTTGGAGGTGGCACGGATCTGCGTGCCGATGCCGTGACATGCGGCGCAGGCCGTCGGCGTGCCCTTGAAGATGGCGTTGACGTGGCAGGCCTCGCACGGCAGATCGCGATGCTGGCCGAGGAGCTCGAACCCTGTCGTCAAGTGATCGAACTGGGTACGCACGGGTGGCGGCGCCGCCGCAGCCGGTACGAGGAGTGCGCCGAGGAGCAGGGCGAGCAGCAGCGGCGCGCGCCAGCGTGAAGGGGACACCGCGTGCGGTGAACGCATCGAGACCTGTGCATCCATGCGGTGGCGTTACTGCACGTCGCGGCGACACATCAGGCGATAGATACCGCGGGCGCAGCAGTGCCGGCGGTCGCGACGACTCGGCGCCCGGACGCAGAAGGGTCTGTGGATGTCTCCTTATTCCTATGCCTCGGAGGAACCTCGGCCCGCGCGGGCTCGAGCAGCGAGCCCCGGGGGAGGGCGCCGCCCGGCGAGGCGGGGGTCCGGCCGCAGGCGAGCGTTGATGCGTCGCACCATAGCCGCCCGTCGGCACCTCCTGCCGCCGGGGCGACCAACACTCCAGCCTTGCACCAAAATGACGCCATCGGGCAACCGATAAGCCGACGGGGTGGGACATATTGCCGTCTTTGAGCAACGCAACAACCTGTCTCCGTGAGCCGACTTCGTTGTCTCTGTGAGCCGACAGAAAGGTGGGGAGAAACAGGTATTTACACAATTTTCACGGGAAGGGCGTATGGGGGTTTCAGACTAACTTTGCGGCTCGACCGGCTGGGTGTAATGACCTACAACACGGGCGTGTTAGGTGTTGGTTGTTAGATGTTATATCAGCAGGATGCTGCTCTGCAGCAATCCGGGTCCGCCCGCTGCGGCAGCAGACTCAGCCGGGGTGCAGCGGTCCGGCCGTCCGGTGCTCCGGGTCCACCACCCGAACCGCCTGACCGGCCGCGAGTCGCTCGCCGCCGCGAATCACCAGCCGGTCACCGGCGGCGAGTGGGCCGTGCACCTCGACAAGATCGGCGATTCCGGCGCCGGGGGTGACATCGAGCTCCTCCACCGTGTTGGCTCGTGTGACGCGCAGCACATAGGAATGATTCTGGCGGATCACCAGGGCATCGCGCGGTACGGTCACCGCGGTACGCACCTCGGCGGACGGCAGGCTCACTTCGACCGGTGTGCCGACCGGCCACTCGGTGCTCGCCACCGTGACGCGCACCTCGAACTGCCGCGAGCGATCGTCGCCGACCGGCACGACGGTGCGGACGCGGCCGCTTTTCTCGACGCCGTGATCCCGCAAGGTGACGAGTTGCCCGGCGTGGACGTTGCCGGCGAGACTGAGTGCGGCGGTGGCACGTGCCTCGATGTCGCCGGTATTCACGAGCCGCACGGTCGCGGCGCCGGTCTGCAGGTACTCCCCGCGTTGGATGAAGCGTTCGGTCACCACCCCGGGGAAGGGTGCGCGGATCGTCGACTGGTCGATGTCGTACTGCACCTCGCGCAGCTGCGCTTCGACACGCGTGAGGTCGTCGGTCGCCATCTCGCGCTGCGCGCTGGCGTCCTCGAGCTGGCTGGCGCTGAGCACCTGCGTAGCGGCGAGCCGGTTGAAGCGCTCGAGCTGGGAGTTGTTGAACTGTTGCTGAGCGCGTGCATGCGCCACTTGTGCGCGCAGCTCCTCGAGGCGTAGTCGGGACACGGTGTCATCGAGGCGCGCGATGGCGGCACCCTGGGCGACGCGGCTGCCGACCTCCGCTATCCACACGACCCGCCCGGCGAGGACCGTCGCGATGCGCGCATCCGCGCGGCTGACGATCGACCCTGGGATCCAGCTCTCCACGTTCACCGGACGCACGCTCACGGTGCCGACCTCGACTACGGGGCGCTCCGCGGCAGGCGAATCCGCCGCGGCAACGGCACCTGCGCCGGCAGACGCGACGATGACCGCGAGCAGTGGAACGAGCCTCATGGCGATGGCGCCATGAGCGCGGGCGCGGTGAGCTGCGCGCCTGCCGGGCGGCGTGCAGAGAGGAGCCGCATCAGCGCCGGGATCAGCACCAGGCTGAACGCGAGGCTCAGCACGACCCCACCGATGTTGACCGCGGCGAGCCCGCGGTAGATGACGCTGCCGGGACCGGGGTTGACCGCCATCGGCAGCGCGCCGAGCGCGCCGGTGAGTGTGCTGGCGAGGATCGCCCGCAGGCGCTGCTGCAGGCCCGCACGGATGCCTGCTTCGAGAGCCGCCCCCTCGCTTTCGGCGCTGCGCACCGCCGCCACGAGCAGGATCGCATGGTTGATGATGACACCGATCATCATGACGAAGCCGATCATGGAGAGCAGATCGAGGGCCTGGAACTTCACCACGTCGAGGAGGCGCAGCCCCAGCACGCCACCAACCAGCGCCAGTGGCACCGTGAGCAGCACGATGACGCTGTCGCGCACCGAGCGGAACAGCACCGTCATCAGCAACAGCAGCACGACCAGCGCCATGAAGAACACGCGGCTCATGGCGTTGAGGGTGCGGCTGAGGCTGTCGGCGCTGCCGGCGAGCCGTATCGAGCCATCCGCCGGCATGTGGGCGCGCAACTGCGGCAGCACATCGCGGTCGATGGTCCTCAGTACCTTCTCGAGCGAAAGTGTGGCCGCCGGGTCGACGGTGAGCGTGATGGCACGGCGATGATTGAGTCGGCGGATCGCCGGTGGACCTGGCTCGGTCGAGAGCTGCACGAGGTCACCGAGCCGCACGACGAGCCCTGCAGGTGTCATGAGCGGCGCATTCGAGAGGTCCTCGGGCGTCGTCCCGCCGCTCGAGCGCAGCATGATCGGCAGCCGCGACTTGCCATCGAAGTACTCACCGAGCCAGGCGCCCTCACCGACGGTGCGCACTACCGTGCCGAGTGTGGCGCGATCCCAGCCGACCTCTGCAATGCGACGGTCATCCGGCACGGCGTGCAGCTCGAGCGACATATCCTCGGGATTGGGGAAGCTCTGCACCGCGGCCCCGGGGAACACCTTCTCGAGCAGGGCGCGGCCGTCCACCGCGACACGGTTGAGTGCGGCCGTGTCCTCGCTCTGCAGGTGAATGCCGACCGAGCGGACCGAGCCGCCGATGCCGCCGAACAGGTCCCCCTCGGTGGTGAAGACGCGGGTATCGGGAAGCCCGGCGGTGATGTCTGCGCGGATCAGCTCCTCTAGCTCGCCGATACGCTTTTCGTCGATTACCCGTGCGCCGACCGTGCCACCCCCGGGCCAGGTCTCGATGTACCAGTTCTTGAGATGCGGCTCGCGCCGGCCTTCCATGTAGGGCTTCATGCGCTCGAGCAGGATCGGCAGGAGCTCGCGATTCACCGCCTCCGGGCTCATGCCGGGTGGAAAGTCGAAGAAGGAATCTATCGCCGCGCGCTTCACCGGCGGGAGGTAATCGAGCGGGGGTAGGAGCCACCCGGCGAGCAGCAGCGGAACGAGCAGCAATCCCGCCACCCAGCCGAGCTGCCGGGCCCGGGTGTTGGTCACCCGCAGGATCCACTCCGTGAGCCACGGCCACCCCTGGCCATATCCAGTCGGCCGCATGGGGCGATGCAGCACGAAACCGAGCGCGGCCGGCAGCAAGGTGAGCGCGGCGACGATCGAGATGGCTACCGCGATCGAGATCGTGAGGGCCAGGTCGCCGAACAACTGTCCCTCGACGTCCTTGAGGAACAGCACCGGGACGAACACCGCGACCGTGGTCGCGGTCGAGGCGAGGAGGGCGCCCGCCACCTGCCGCGCGCCCTTGCGGCACGCCTCCTCGAGGGGCATCCCCGCCTCACGCAGACGCACCACGTTACCGGAAACGACGATCGCTCCCTCGACCACCATGCCGACTGCAAAGGCGAGGCCGGCGAGGGAGATAACGTTGAGACTGCGCCCGAAGAGATCGAGCACCACGAACGTCGCACACAGACACACCGGAATGGTCGCGGCGATCAGCAGCGTCACGCGCCACTCGCGCATGAACCACCAGACCACGATGAGCGCGAGCAGTGCGCCGACGATGAGATTCTCGGTGAGCAGGTGCACGGCGCGACGGATGAAGAGCGACGCGTCGAAGGACTGCTCGATGCCGAGGCCGTGGGCCTTGAGCGGCCCGGCGCGCAGCTCGGCCACCGCGGCCTTTACCTGGTCGAGCGTTGCCAGCACGTTCGCGCCGTTCGCGCGGAACACCTGGATGCCGATCGCCGGGTTGCCGTTCTGGTAGGCGAAGAACTGGCGCGGTGGCGGGGCGACGTCGATGGCGGCGAGATCCGCCAGGTGCACCGGCCGGCCCTCCCGCCAGGTGAGCACGAGCGCGCCGAGCTGCTC
>JAFAKO010000241.1 GCA_019235245.1 Gammaproteobacteria bacterium | reverse complement strand
GGAGAACGCGACTCTACCCGGTAGTTTCACCGCGTACTTGTCCTGCGCAGAGATCGCCACACCGCTCGCAATCGCGAGCACTAATATCGTGGCGACGACGACCAGCAAGCTTTTGCCGTTCATGGTCAGGCTCTCCCTTGGTTCTTGCAGCCAATGATGGCTTCTGGAGCTGCCACCGCGAAGTTTGTACGCTCTTAGCTCTGCCGGGAAAATCCGCCCAAGTGCCTACGCTGGCTACCGACAGCTGTTGCTTGAACTCGACGGGTGCCCCTCACCGTTACGCTGAGGAGCTCGATACGTCCGCCGGGGTGTACCTGCAGGGGCGGCTGAGGAGTCTTCTGACAGTCGCTGGCGCCCGCCTTTGGCTGGCCAATCTGCGTCGATTCGATGGGTCAGGTGCAGGAATCTGGGTAAGATATCGGGCTGCGTCGAGGGGGTTGTCCAACTTCCCGGGATCCGGTTGCCGTGGACCTCGTCGAGTACTTCGAGCGCCAAAAACAGCGATGTGAGCGGGAGCTGCGGTACGCGGACACGCCGGGCTTTGAGCTGTTTGAAAGAACTTCACAAGGCGAGCAGAACATCACCGCCCAGCACATCCAGCAATTGCGCGAAGCCCGCGACGAGTATCAGCGGATGATCGAGTACCTCAAGGCACGGGGCTGATCAACTCTGCGGCAGGTAAGTCAGGCTAACCGCGTAAACGAGTTGCAACAGGCAAGGCCGCCGTGAGGCGTGATCCTGCCCGCGCGCCCCGTGACACTCGAGCACTCCTTCCACGCGGTGCGTGGCGGCTGCCAGTGCCGCCCTGACGGCGCCATCGAGGTCGAAATGCCCGTCGCAGTCCGAATAGGGGCATTGGTATTCGAAGAATGCGCGGGCCGGTGGGTAGAGCAGGTGCGTCTGCGGGGTCGGCACGCTCGCGCCCGAACCCTGGAACCGCAGCTCGATGCGAAGATGCTGGAGCGCAGGAAACGCCGTACGCACCACCGGTGCGGTGGCGCGATCGCGACGCAACTGATCCATTCGCCCCTGGCGCGTGGCAGCCGAGAGAGCGAATTTCATGTACGCCTCACGGATTCCGGTGCAGGCGCCAGTTTCAGCTGCGGTTCCCGGCCCGCGCCGCCCGTGTCCGTTGCTCCTCGCGCACTTCCTCGAGCGTCAATCGGGTACTGACCGCGATTACATCGAGTATCGGATGCGCCGGGTCGGAGGGCATGCGCAACTGATGAATCCTTTCCCAGGTTCGAATGCGGACCTCAGGCGGGTTGAGGTCGGAGCGCTGCTCCGCCAGCTCATGGCGTCTCTTTTCCGCGCGCTCATATTCCTCGCGGGCGATGCGTTCCGCGGGATTTACCAGGTCGCCCGTGCGAGACGTCGTCGTCATGTGTCGAGGACCCTCGATGTCAGTAGCGTCGCGGGCCGCCGCGGTGTCCGCCGCCGGATCGATCGCGATCCTGGGCCTCGTTGACCCGCAGGGCGCGACCCTCGAAGTCCTTGCCGTTCAGCGCCTGCATGGCACGCGATGCATCGGCGTTCGACATTTCGACGAACCCGAATCCCCGCGGACGCCCGGTATCGCGATCGGTGATCAAGGAGACTTTCTCAACGGTTCCATGCGCCGAGAACAGGGCACGCACGCCCTCTTCGGTTGCCGTGAAAGGGAGATTTCCCACGTAAAGTTTGGTCACTGCACAGTACTCACAAGAAATACATTAATGAACGACGGCGGTTGAACGCTGTCTCCTGGCTCGCCGAAAAACACGAACCGGGGCGCTACATTACGCTAGTTTTTGGCTCCGTGCGGGCTGATCCTCCGGTCCAGGGCCCGAGGGCTGCCCGGGACGGGGTTCTTATCCCTGGTTTGGGGTCGGAGGGCCCAGAGTGCCCGCGCCCGGCAGGCTCGAGGGGGGTCGGCGTCAGCGGCCCGTGGGGGGTACTCCGACGCTGAAGCTCTTCCGGCCGGGCTGTGTCGCGGTAGTGGCACTAGACTTTGAGCGTGCTCGCCGGCGGGTCGAAGCCGTGCATCACGGTGTACTCCGCCACCGAGATGATGCGCTGCGCACGCTTGTCCCACAGAATGCACTTCAACGCGCCGAGGACCTCAATCAACTCGACGCGGGTAACGCGCGCAAACAGGTGTTGATATTCGTGATGACACTCGGCCAGGCGGTAATTCGGAATGTTGGCCGACAGGTGGTGAATGTGATGGTAGCCGATGTTGACCGTGAACCAGTTCAGCCAACGCGGCAGTACCAGGAAGCTGGTGCCTTCGATGGCTCCCGTGTCGCGGTCCCAGTGCTCGCTGTCGCTGGCATAGGCGTGCTCGAAGTTGTGCTGCACCGTGAACAGCACGATGCCCACACCTCCGGCGATGGATACGCTGAGGAGATATATCGAGAAAAACACCGCTGCTCCGCAGGTCCAGCACATCAGGGCCCAGACGCTGAGCAGAGCGAGATTATTCCACACCATGTGCCGGTACTCGCGTGCCGACTTCCAATAGCGCGTCTGGTAGCTCGCCGCGTGGGCCCGTAACGATACCTCCGGATGCGCCAGCTTCTGTCGGAGTGTGTGGATGAGCAGTCCGATGCTGCCTCGCAACCAGGTGAAGCGCGGGTTGAAAATCAAATAGACGAAGCCCGCGAGTGGCGCCGCTGCAACACTGCACTTACCTCGATACAAGCGCTGCTGGGTGCGGGTGAGCGCCGCGTACTCGTCCACCGAGAGTGTCGTGTACGGTCCGCGGTAGCTATCCCAATTGCCGTTGTGTCTGTGGTGATAAGCGTGATGCTGCGACCACACGTACTGTGGCATCCCGGACAGGACGCCCAGAACAAACCCGACCGTGGAGTTCAGCCGACGGCTGTGAAACAGACTGCCGTGGCCACATTCGTGCATGAGGCCGAAGGCGCGCACGATGAACAGGATGATGAGTGGCAGGGGAACCAGGGCCAGGCCGGGCGATACGCTGGCGCAGCGGATAGCGCTCCACCAGAGGAGCGTGAAGGGCACCAGGGTCGTAAAGAGCTGCGTCAGGCCCCTGATGTCATCGGACCTGGCATACCGAGAGATCATCGCGCACTTCTGGCGCCTGAAGCACTCGTCCAGCACCACTTAGATACCCCCGCCCGTCTCGCAGCGTATTTATAGGAAGAGTCGGGTCAGCTCTAGCGGAGCCGTCACAGTATGCGGTATTCGGGCCCGGCTCCGCCAGGGCGCGGGTTTGCCGGTTCCGCCGGTGAATTCTGCGCTGCTGAACACCGTGATACTATCGCGCGCCAGTTGCGGAACAACTACTAACTGAATAACCGCATGGGAGAGTCGTTATGAAAGTGAGGACACCTCACATCGCGATCGCCATCGGCTGCGTGGCCGTCACCGGGATCGCCTTGGCCCAGGTTCCGGAGATCGTCGTCGAAGCGCCGTACCACCGGCCGGCTTCGGCGGCAAAGGCTGCGCCGGGGGCGAAAGAGCTGCTGCCCGAGGTCTCGGTGGACTACAGGGTGAGATATGCGGATCTCGACCTCTCGACCCACTCCGGGGCGGTCGAGCTGCAGAAGCGGATCAAGGATTCCGCCGCCGAGGCATGCAAGCAACTGGCCACGCTCTATCCGAACTCCACGGAGGGCGTTGGCAAGGACTCTTGCGTCGACGGCGCCGTGAATAAGGCGATGGTGGACGCCAACAAGGCGATCGCTTCCGCGGAGAAGGCCAAGAAGTAGCCTCAAGCGCGCGGAGCCGGTGGCGCGGGCAGCGTGAGGGCGCGCCCGCGTCGCTCGCGGGCTGGGCAGCGCCGGTCACGATTCGTCAGGCGATTGCAGGTCTCGGTCGGGGCCTGGCGGGCGTACGCGCAATATTGCAGCCGCGGGGGGTATCTTGCCGACGCGTCGTGACGTGCTGCAGATGGGAGCCTGGGCGGCGGCGGGGGCTGCCAGCCGGAGTCTGATCGCTGGCAATGCGCAGCCCCAGACACTCCTCATTCTCGGTGGCACTGGATTTCTCGGTCCACCGGTGACGCAGGAGGCGTTGCGGCGCGGCTGGAAGGTTACGCACTTCAACCGCGGCAAGCACGCCGTGGGCGGCGTCGAAGGCGTGGAGACCCTGATCGGGGATCGCAAGGGTCAACTTGACTCGCTGCGCGGTCGCAAGTGGGACGCGCTGATCGACGATACTGGGTTCGTCCCGAAGTACGTCAAGATGTCCGCCGAGCTTCTGGCCCCGAATGTCAGCTACGGTCTGTTCGTCTCGAGCACTTCGGTCTACGCGAGCTTCGTCAAGCCCAACGACGAGAGCTCGCCCACCGGGACATTGTCGGATCCCAACGCCGACACTGTCACCGACGATACCTACGGACCGATGAAGGCGTTGTGCGAGCAGTACTCGCTGGCGGCCTTCAACGGCCGTGCCAGCGTCGTCCGGCCGGGCTACATCGTCGGGCCGCTCGACCCGACCGATCGCTTCACCTACTGGCCGGTGCGCGCTTCCCGGGGTGGCGAGATGCTGGCTCCGGGCACGCCGCGCGATCCGATCCAGGTCATCGACGTGCGCGATCTCGCGATATGGATGATGAAGCTCGTCGAGACGCACACCCGCGGTACTTTCAATGCCATGTCGCCGCCCGGTGCATTCACCATGGGTGAGTTGCTCAGCGCGAGCGAGCGAGCCTCGCCGAAATCCGGCACGAGGGTCACGTGGGTACCGGAGGATTTTCTTGCCGCGTCCTGGAAGCCGGACGAGCCGGACCTGCCCCCCTGGTCCCCCCTGAGAGGGGACATGGCAGGCGCCTCCCTTACCCCGACGAAGGCCGCCGAGAAAGCTGGCCTTACGTGCCGCCCGCTCGCGGATACCGTCCGCGACACACTCGCGTGGTTCCAGTCATTGCCCGCCGAGCGCCAGGAGAAACTCCGCCCGGTACTCGATCCACAGCGGGAGACGGACACGCTGCACGCCTGGCACGAAGCGCACCCCAAGGCGTAGCCGCGGACTCATCAGATCAAACGCAGCCGCGACGGTGTCGCCTGCGGGAAAATCTGTGCGCACTGCGCGCCCGTCAGTCCCCACATGGACTGGAACACCTCACCGAGCAGCGCTCGGTAGTCGTTGAGCACCGGATAGTCGCGATCCTGGAAGAGGCTGGCGCGCTCGACTCGCTGCTGCTCCCCGGCAATCCTGCCACCGCTGATGGCGCCCCCCAGCACCCAGTACACCGATCCATGGCCATGGTCTGTGCCTCGGTTGCCGTTCTCGCGGAACGTGCGACCAAATTCGGACAGCACCACGACCACCGTGTTCTTCCATTCCGCGCCGAGCGCCTGCGCGAAGACTGACAGTCCGCGTCCGAGTCCGGTGAGACTGCTGGCCAACGCGCCCTGGGCTGCACCCTCATTGACGTGCGTATCCCAGCCACCAACGTCCACGAAGCCGATGCGGTAGCTGTCGCGCATCAGCCGCGCCATGCGCTCCGCCTCCAGCTCGAATCCCTTGATGCTGAGCGCGTCGCGACTCGAGGCGCGCATCTCCTCCGACAGCTGCTGCATCGCCAGCGCCACCTGACGCCGCAATTCCAGTCCGCTGGTTACCGCCGGCTCGAGCGGATGTCCCGCATACATCGCGCTGATGATGTGAACCTGTCGGTCGTCGAAAGGCGGTTTGCCGACATTCTTCATGGAAACGTTGGCAATGGGTGCCGCTCCGCGGAAGGACAGCGGCAGTGCATCGGTGAAGGCGATGGCGGGAACCGCCTCCGGATTGACACCCGTCAGCACACTGTGCAGGCGGGCCAGAAATCCCGAGTTGTAGTCGCGTGTGCCCGTGAGTGGCTGGCCGAGCTCGATGCTGTCCTGGGTCTCGAAATGGCTGCGAGTGAGATCCGCAGTGCCGGCAAAGGGCACGAAAGCGGCCTGCCGCTGTTGGTAGAGAGCGCCGATCGAGTCACGCAGCGCAGGTGCGAGCGCCCAATCGGAATCGAGAGCCAGCGCGCCGCTCTCCGAGGCGGCGTCGGGGCGGGCGATCGCGATGGTCGGGCGGGCCTCGTAATAGAAGCTGCTGGAATACGGGATCAGCATGTTCGTGGCGTCGTACCCGCCACGAAGAAATACCAGCAGAAAGCGCGGACCCGTGGGCGGTCCGGCATATAGTCGGGTACTCACACCTGCGAGACCGGTCAGCATGAGCTGCAGGCAGCGCCGGCGGGTTATCGACTCACTCATAGTTCATCTCGGGCGAGGTGAGCAGAAAGGTATTCCACTCCTGCGGCGAGTTCGCCTGGTTGAGCGCCGTACGGGTACCGGGCGCCAGGAATGGTTCGATTGCCTCGAAGTACAGCCGGTTCGAGAGCTGCGGAAAGCCGGTGGTCGTCGGGGTGCCGCCGTTTTCCGGGTCAAACAGGTGCACGTTGCCGGTGCCGATGGCACGGGCTATCTCGAAGCGCCGGCTCATCTGCCCGGGGCTCTCCCAGGTGGCAGCACTCAGCGGGTAGCCGTCCGGCGTCTGACGACCGAAGGGCGCTTCGCCGAGCGCGTTCAGCCAATCCAGCAACGGCCGACTGTTACTGATCGTGCGGCCGTCGTACGCCAGCCGTACCGAGGAGAGCACGTAGTGCATCGGGTCCTTGAACCTCGCGGCATGCGCCGTGGCGAACTCCTTCGACAGCAGCAGCGTACGCAGCGTTGCCGCGATGTCGCCATCGGTTGCCTGAAAGGTATCGGCCATGGCTTCGACCAGCTGCGCGGGGGAATCGTCGCCCATGAAGTAGGTGGCCATCTGGCGCGAGATGAAGCGCGCGCACGCTCTCTGGCGCACGATCACGGTGACGGCTTGCTCGACCTCGGCAAATCCCTTTCCGCTGACATGCTGACCCAGTAACGTCTTCGGACCGAAGTCATGACGTGCCGGGTTGAACTCGAATGCACCCCGGCGCACATACAGCTCCTGCCACTCGGGTTTCAGATGCGGTGCGGGGCCGGCGTTGACGCCCACACCGGTCAACACGCGCGCGAGCTGCTGCACGTCCTGCTGGGAGTAGCCACCGTTGACGCCGAGCGTGTGCAGCTCCATCAGCTCCCGGGCATAGTTCTCGTTGATCTGGCCGAGGGCATTCTGGCTGTTGTCGAGGTACTGCAGCATGGCCGGATGCTCGAGGGTCGCAAGCACCAGGTCCCGGAACCGCCCGAGAGCGTAAGGTCGGATGGCGCGCTCCTCGTAGTCCGTGATGAGCCAGCGCAGGTCGGCCTTGTACTGGAAGACGCTGAAGTGGTTGAGCCAGAACCACACCATCTGTTCGCGCAGTTGCGCCGGCGAATACACGGCGCGCAGCAGTTCGAGGCGAATGGCCTGGTAGGCGAAACGACCGCCCTCGTCGTTGAGGGCCTTGCGCGCCTGCTCCTTGTCCGGCCCGTCGGGCAGCGCGTTGATGGCCTTGCGCCGCTCCTGCAGCGCCTGCAGGAGCTGCTGCCGCTGGGGCTCATCCGCGTTGAGCTCCCGGATCTGCGCCGCGACAGGCGCCGGCAGATCCTCACTCGGGTCACGCAGTTGCTCATCGAGATAGCGCTCGCGGCCGAGCCGCCGGTAGGCGGCCAGCGTCCCGGTGTCGAGTCCGAAGCTCACGCGCCCGAGCCAGACGGAATCGTCCCGACGCAACGCTGCGAGCGAGTCGGCGGATGCCGCGGAGCCGTCCCTCGACCCAGCTGCCGCGCACGCGGCGAGTGCGAGCGCAGCGCTCGCCACGATCGCACCCCTGGCGAGCAGAAGGGATTTCGCAATTAACCGCCGCTGAACCAAGACGCTGGCCTGTGGTGCGTGTTATTGCGTTCTAACGGGGCAACAGGCGCCGGGGTTGACCACGCCTACACTGCGGCAGGCTCGCCATCCTCCAGCCACAGCGGGCACCGGGCGGCGCGCCGATGCGTCGCGTTAACTGGCCCTGCTCATCTGCAGGGTCACCGGTACGCCGCTGCGAATCGTCTGATACACGACGCAGTAGCGCTCCGTGAGCTTGATGAGCTGGTCGAGCTTCTCCTGCGGCGCGTCGGAATCGACGACGAAGGCGAGTCGTATCGCCACAAACCCGACCGGGACTTCTTTCGAGACCCCGAGCGTACCGCGAAAGTCGAGATCGCCCTCTGCGGACACCGCGCCAGACCTGATGGGAATCTCCAACGCGGTGGCCACCGCTTTCAGCGTCACCCCCGCGCACGCTACCAGCGCTTCCAGCAACATATCGCCCGAGCACAGCTCCAGCCCCGAACCGCCCGTAGCCGGATGCAGACCGGCCGACTGCAGTGCACGGCCGGTCTCGACCTTGCAGGCGATGCTTGAGTCATCGAGGGTGCCCTTCGCCCTCAGAGTTATCTGCGCGGCTTTTGAATCACTCCGGTATCGCTCCTTGATGGGAGCCTGTATCGACCGCAATCCGGCGGCATCCATAACGTTCTCCGATCACTCCGCCGTGCCAGGATCGATTATCGCCGTTACGCGCGCGATGCGATTTGCCGGAAAGCCGCCCAGCTCCGCATGTCGGCGCACCAGCGATTCGTCCTTGGCGAGATAGACGCAGTAGATCTTGTCGTCGGTCACGTAGCTGTGTACCCATTGCACGCTCGGCCCGAGACTCGAAAGGACCCCGCAGGACTTCTGCGAGACGCTCTTGAGCTCCGCCGGGCTCAGTTTTCCGGCACCGGGAATATCCCGCTCGATCACGAACTTAGGCATCGCCTGTCTCCTGGTTATGTAGAGAAATCTGCTTCCACCGTGGATACATGATGAGGGACAGGTCGCGCTCCGTCTTGAAAGGCGTCTGAAAGTTTTCTGAAACGGCGGCCGCGGCCATTCCGGGCGTCATGCGAGCCCCAGGGCGAGCGCGCAGGCTCCACGCTCATCGAGCGGCGCCCTGCGCTCGGCCGTGGACTCACGCCAGCCCGGCCCGAGCTCGCCCGTCAGGCAGGCTTCGATCTGCGCGCGCAGGCGCGACTCAGTCAAGCGGCGCTCCCCCTGCCCATGCAGCGCATAGGAGGCATCCGCGCAAACGACGATGCGCGCGGCATCCGCATAATGTTTCTCCGCG
Organism: Gammaproteobacteria bacterium; assembly: GCA_019235245.1. GTDB lineage: Bacteria > Pseudomonadota > Gammaproteobacteria > Steroidobacterales > Steroidobacteraceae > 13-2-20CM-66-19. The sequence goes on along the minus strand of JAFAKO010000241.1, from coordinate 1,624 downwards.
CAGGCCAGCTGCGCCATGGCGTCCAGAGCGGTGTACAGGCGCGCGGGCTCCAGGCGCGTTCCGACATCGAGTATCTCGCAGCCTATGGCACGTGCTTCCTGCAGCTCGCCGGACTGCAGCAACGCCTCGAGGGTTGCCACCAGCAGTCCGAAGCGCACGCCGCTCCTGCTCGAGTGGCGCAGCCGATCGACCAGTGGCCGTGCCAGCTGCAGTGCCGCCGCCGCATCCCCGCAGGCCACGTCCAGCTCGACGATCTCCGCGGTCGCCGCCAGCGACTGCCGCTCGCTGACGGTGAGCGATGCCCGCAGCGCGCGTTGGTAGGCGGCCCGTGCATCCGCGAACTGGCCGCGCGTCAGCAGCAGCGCAGCCTCGGTCAACGCGCCGAACCCCAGCAGACGTGCGGGCCAGGTGGAGTCCTCGAGCGTGCGCGCGGCGTCGAAAGCGGCACGGGCCGCCTCGTTGTCGATGCGCCAATTGCTCGCCAGCAGCATCAGTGCGTAATAGCGGGCCTGCTGGTCGCCGGTGTCCGCGTGCATGTGCGCGGCGAGCTCCGCGGCATAGCGAGCGCGGTCGCACTGCCGCGTGGACTCGAACGTTGCGATCGCTTCCCAAAAGCGCGCCACCCGGCCGCGCGGCAAGCCGTCGGACAGCAGTCCCACCGTGTCGTGATAGCTGCGCCTGCCCTCGGCGTTCAGGTCTGCCTCGAACAACAGTGGCCAGGCGGAGCCGAACAGATTGACCGCGAGTCCGGGCTCGTGCGTCCCCGCCCAGCTGAGCGCGCTGCGCACGTTCTCGAGGTCGGGCTCATAGCGCGCCAACCACAACGCCTCATCCTCGGACCAGTACTGCACGTAGGCCAGATCGAGAAGCTCGAGCATTGCCGCTCCCATGGCGTGCCGCGCGGCCTGTTCCTCACCGGCGGCCCGGAGTCGGGCGAGCGCGTAAAGGCGCGCCGTCTCAGACAGCGCATAGCGCGGGGGATCGGAGGCGAGCGCATTTACCAGCGAGCGATCGACGAGACGCGAAATCAGATCGATGGCATCGCAGCCGTCGACCGATCCTGCGGCGACGGTGCGCGCCGCGGAGTCGAGCGAAAAACTCCCCGAGAATACCCCGAGCCGGTTGAACACCTGCTGCTCGGCAGGCGACAGCAGCTGGTAGCTCCAGTCGAACGCGGCCTGCAGCGCGCCGTGGTGCGCAGCGTCGAGCGTTGCGCTCGACTTCAGCAGCCGGAGCCGATCTCCAAGACGTTCCAACAGCGCACCGACTCCAAGCGCCGGCACGCGCGCTGCGGCGAGCTCGAGCGCCAGTGGATTGCCGTCGAGACGCCGGCAGATCTCGGCGACCGCCGCCCGGTTCGCGCTGCTGATCGCGAAGCGCCGATCGGCGGCGGTTGCGCGCTGCGCGAACAGTGCGATCGCAGCTGGTTCGCCATGCGGCGCGCCCGGCTCGTCGGGTGTGTCGACCGTAAGTGGCCCGAGGCGGAACACGGTCTCGCCGGGTATGCCGAGCGGCACCTGGCTGGTGACGAGCGTGCGCAGCTCGCGCGTGCGCGCGAGCAGCGCGGCCAGTACCGGGGCGAGCTCGGTGGCGAGATGCTCGGCGCCGTCGAAGATGAGCAGCA